>NZ_CP107902.1:328000-656000 GCF_036013935.1 Streptomyces sp. NBC_00461 | reverse complement strand
GAATCCGCCGCGCGGCTCCCCGAGGAACGCACCGCGGCCGCGCACAGCGCCGCCCCCGCCAGCGCCGGGACGACCAGCAGGGGAGAGGCGTTCAGGCCCCCGGTGGCGACTACGGCGGCGACGAGGAGTGGTGCGAGCGCGAAGCCGATGTTGCCGCCGAAGGAGAACCAGCCCATCGCCGTGTTGCTGCTGCCCGCGGCAGCGCGGGCCGCGCGCGCCGCCTCCGGATGGAAGGCGGCCACACCGATCCCGGACACCGCGACCGGGGTCTCGGAGCGCACCCTCAGCCGCCTCTTCCGCAGTGAGTTCGGCGTGACCTTCCCGCAGTGGCGCACTCAGTCCCGGCTGCACCACGCCCTGCGCATGTTGGCCGACGACGCACCCGTCACCAGGGTCGCCCACCACTGCGGCTGGTCCTCCACCAGCGCCTTCATCGACGTCTTCCGCCGCTCCTTCGGCTACACCCCCGGCACCCACAACCGCCGCGCCTAGGGCCGGTATACGGCGGCGTCGCGGGCGTACGCCGTATACCTCGCAGGGAGTGCACCGGGTGGACGCTGTACCTTCGTCAAGGCAAACGAGGGCCGGCTCCGGGCAGTGCCCGGACGGGCGGGCCGAGAGGGGATGGTCGCGATGGCCACGCAGGTCGGCGCCGCAGCACAGCCCCGCACACCCCTGAGCAAGGAGCGGGTACTGCGGGCCGCCGTCGCCCTGGCCGACGAAGGCGGAGTCGACGCGCTCAGCATGCGCAGGATCGCGCAGGCACTCGATGTCGTACCCATGGCGCTGTACAAGCATGTGGCGAACAAGAACGAGCTGTTGGACGGCATGATCGACGCCCTCGTCGGGGAGATCGACCCACCGGCCCGCGGCACCGACTGGAAGAACGCCGTTCGCCTGCGCGTGCTGTCGGCCCGACGCATGCTGCTGCGCCACCCGTGGGCGCCCGCGGTCATCGAGGCGCGGATGAAGGCGCGGGCCACCCCCACCCCCGCGGTCATGCAGTACCTGGACTCGATGATCGGGATCTTCCGGGCCGGGGGATTCTCGATCGACCTGCTCCATCACGCGATGCACGTCATGGGCAGCCGCCTGCTGGGCTTCTCCCAGGAGCTGTTCCGGGACACCTCCGACGGCGCGCCCGATCCGGACGCCCTCCCGCCCGAGGAGATGGCCGCTCGCTATCCCCACATCACCGAACTGGCCATGGCGGTGGCCCACGACGAGCAGTCCGTCGTCGGCTCGGGCTGTGACGACCAGTTCGAGTTCGAGTTCGCCCTCGACCTGACGCTGGACGGCCTTGAGCGGCTCCAGGGCGCCGACCGCGGCTGAGCCCATGGGCACAAGCCCTGGCGGCGGCCGCCTCAGACCTTCTGTCCGTCTGGGGTCACCGCCCAGGCCTTCTGTCCTCCTGAAGTCGCCGTCCAGGACGCACCTCTTCCCCGCTGCGGTCCACGTCGCCCCTTGACGGGTGTACGGCGTACACCTACCGTGCCAGCAGAGGCGTACGCCGTACACCTCATGTCCCCGCTGCTGGTCGACCGGTGCCGTGACCGGCGATCAGGAGGGGGTGAAGGGGGAGGCGCATGAAGGCGATCGTTCAGGAACGGTTCGGCCCGCCGGACATACTGCGGCTGAGGGAGACCGACCGGCCCGAGATCGGGGCCGGTCAGGTGCTCGTGCAGGTGCACGCCGCCGCGCTCAACCCCTACGACTGGCACATGATGCGCGGTGATCCCTATGTGGCACGGCTGGGAGGAGTGGGGCTGACCCGGCCCAAGTCCCGGGTGGCCGGAATCGACGCCGCCGGACGGGTCGAGGCGGTCGGCGCCGACGTACACGGGCTCCAGCCCGGCGACGAGGTGCTCGGCTTCTGCCAGGGCGCCTTCGCGCAGTACGCCCGCACCACCGCGGACCTGCTGGTGCCCAAACCCTCCCGCCTCACCTTCGAGCAGGCCGCCGCAGTGCCGATGGGGGCGGTGACCGCACTGCGCGGCATCCGGACGGTGGGCCGGGTGCGGGCCGGGCAACGGGTGCTCGTCAACGGGGCGGCCGGCGGCGTGGGCACCTTCGCCGTACAGATCGCCGCAGCCCAGGGCGCCGAGGTCACCGCGGTGTGCAGCGCCCGCAACGCCGACCTGGTGAGCTCACTGGGCGCCGCGCACGTCCTCGACTACACCCGGAACGACTTCACCGAAGGGCGCGTCCGGTACGACGTGATCCTGGACAACGTCGGCAACCACCCACTGAACCGGTTGCGCCGGTCGCTCACCCCGACCGGGACCCTCGTCGCCAACGGCGGCGGCTCGCCCGGTCACCTCTTCGGAGCGATGGGAGCCATGCTGCGGCTGGTCACGGTCAATGCCCTCGTCCGCCAGCAGCTTCGTGTGATCCTCCCGTCGGCCCCGGCCGGGCCGACCCACGACGACCTCCTCACCGTCACCGAACTGATCGAGGCCGGCACACTCACCCCCGTGGTCGACCGGACCTACCCCCTGGCCGACGTCGCCGACGGCATGCGCCACATGGAACAGGGGCACGCCCGCGGAAAGGCCGTGGTCACCGTGGTGTGAGAGAGCGGAAGGCCCGCCCATGCCGGACGCCCGGGACGTCGCCCCTCTACCCTCCGGTAACATCGCCCGGCAGGTCACCAGAGGAGGAACCGTGCCACGGTCCGAACGCTCGCCCCTGCTGCTCGCCGGCCTGCTGGCCGCAGCAGGTGTCACCCACTTCGCCGCGCCGAGCCCCTACGACGCGACCATTCCGCGTGCCCTGCCGGGCGCGCCCCGGACATGGACGTACGTCAGCGGCGCCGCCGAACTGGCACTGGCCGCGGGCATCGCACTGCCCCGCACCCGCAAGGCCTCGGCGCTGGCCGCGGCCGCCTTCTTCGTCGGCGTCTTCCCCGCCAACGTGAAGATGGCCGTCGACTGGCGCCACCGCCCCACCCCGCAGAAGGCCGCGGCCCTGGGACGGCTGCCCCTGCAGCTGCCCCTCGTGCTGTGGGCCCGCAGCGTCGCGAGGAGCGGGGAGGGACGGTCGTGACGGAACGCCTCGCCATCGGTGACAAGGTCGACGACTTCGAACTGCCGGACGAGACCGGCACCCCCCGCATGCTGTCCGAACTGCTCGCCGACGGGCCGGTGGTGCTCTTCTTCTACCCGGCAGCCCTGACCGCCGGCTGCACGGCGGAGGCCTGCCACTTCCGCGATCTGGCAGCTGAGTTCGCCGCCGTCGGCGCCCAGCCCGTGGGCATCAGCGGCGACCCCGTCGAACGCCAGCAGGAGTTCGCGGGCCGACACACGCTCGGCATGCCGCTGCTCTCCGACAGCGACGGAACGGTCCGCGAGCTGTTCGGCGTGAAGCGCGGCTTCACCCTGGCACCCACCAAACGCGTCACCTTCGTCATAGCCCAGGACCGCACCGTCCTGGACATCGTCCGCAGCGAACTGCGGATGAACACCCACGCCGACCGGGCCCTGGCCGCTCTGCGCGCACAACAGAAGTGACATCCGCGAAACGGAGGACCCGGCCGGTCCTCCGTTTCGGTTGAAGCAGTGGGACAAAAGCACCATTCTGAAGGCTATGGAGCACGCCTCTAACGCGGCGGTCGTGGACGCCCGCGGCATCGTGACAGGGTGGAGCGAGGGCGCCCGGCAGCTGACGGGATACCCGGCGGGCGAGGCGGTGGGCCGGCCGGTGCGGGACCTGCTCGCCGAGGAACCCCTGCCCGAGGCCGTCGGGGCGCTGACCGGCACCGTCATGGTGCGGCATCGCGACGGCTCCGCCGTCCCGCTCATGGTGCGGGCGTGCGTGATGTCGACCGGGGCCGGCGAACCCGGCGGCTACGTGATCACGGCCGAGCCCGCCGGTGACCACCACCGTTCCGTCCTGGCCGGCCGAGCCTTTCAGCAGGCCGCGATGTCGATGTCCGTCTTCGACGTCCGCCAGCGCTATCTGCGCCTCAACGACGCCGCGTCCCGCGTCATGGGCGTGCCTGAGGACGCCCTGCTCGGCCGGTTCTTCGCTGACACGGTGCCGGACGCCGAGCACAGCAGCGGCTTCCTGGCCCATCTGCGCCATGTGGCCGAGACGGGCAGCACGAGCCGCTACGAGAGCTACGGCGGTGCCCCGGCACTGAATCGGGATCATGCCTGGACCACGGAGATGTGGCCGCTGCGGGAGCCCTCCGGTGAGGTGTACGCGGTCGGGCTCGCCGCGTTCGACAGCACCGAGCAGTACTGGGCCCGCCAGCGCCTGGCGCTGCTGAACGAGGCGGCGGCCTCCATCGGCACCACCCTGGACGTGATCCGCACCGCCGAGGAACTCATCGAACTCCTGGTGCCCCGGTACGCCGACTTCGCCAGTGTCGACCTGCTCGACTGGGTTCTCGGCGCGGAGGAGCGGCCGGTGATGCCGGACGCCGACGTCATGATGCGGCGGGTCGCCCACGGCTCCGCCACCGAGGGCACGCCCGAGGCCGCCGTGCACGTCGGGGACACCGACATCTACCCGTCGTTCTCGCCGACCGCGAAGGCCCTGCACACGGGGCGGGCGGTCCTCAGCCATGCGGGCGAGCCGGACTTCATGCGGTGGGTCGCCGAGCGCAACACGCGGGCGCCCGCGGGCCGCTCGTACCGCAGGGGCGTCCACTCGATGCTCGCGGTGCCGCTGCGGGCCCGGGGCATCACGCTGGGCGTCGCGGTCGGCGTCCGCATGGCGAATCCCGACGACTACGGCGACGACGACGCCGTTCTCGGCGAGGAACTCGCCAGCCGGGCCGCGGTCTGCATCGACAACGCGCGCCGCTTCGCCCGCGAGCGCACCACCGCACTGGCGCTGCAGAACAGCCTGCTGCCGAGGGGACTGTCCGGACAGGCAGCGGTCGACGTGGCCCACCGGTATCTGCCCTGCGGCTCGCCGGTCGGCATCGGCGGTGACTGGTTCGACGTCATCCCGCTGTCCGGCAGCCGTGTCGCCCTGGTCGTCGGCGATGTGGTCGGACACGGCATCCCGTCCTCGGCGACGATGGGCCGCCTCTGTACGGCCGTACGCACCCTCGCGGACGTGGACCTGTCGCCGGACGAACTCCTCACGCACCTCGACGACCTGGTCATCCACCTGGCGTCGGACGACAGCGGCGCCGAGGCCGCCGAGTTCGGCGCAACCTGCCTGTACGCCGTCTACGACCCCGTCTCGCGTCGCCTCAGCCTTGCCGCGGCCGGCCACCCACCGCCCGCGCTCGTGCTGCCCGACGGCACCGCGAGCGTGATCCCCATGACGGCCGGGCCCCCGCTCGGCGTCGGCGGCCTGCCCTTCGAGGCCACCGAGCTGGAACTGCCCGAAGGCTCCGTGGTCGCCCTGTACACCGACGGCCTGATCGAGGACCGCGACCGCGACGTCGACCACGCCACCGACGAACTGTGCCGCGCGCTCACCGCCCCCGCCGACACCCTCGACACGCTGTGCGACACGGTCCTCAAGGCCGTACTGCCGGAGGAGCCCGGTGACGACGTGGCGCTGCTGCTGGCGCGCACCCGGGCGCTGCGTGAGGACCGGGTCGCGACCTGGGACATCACCCCGGATCCGGAGCGCGTGGCCGCGGCCCGGCAAGCGGCGACCGAGCAACTGACCGCCTGGGGCCTGGACGAGGCCGCGTTCGTCACCGAACTCGTCGTCAGCGAACTCGTCACCAACGCGATCCGGTACGGCTCACCCCCCGTCCAACTGCGGCTGATCCGTGACCGCACCCTCATCTGCGAGGTGTCCGACGGCAGTTCCACCTCACCGCACCTGCGCCGGGCACACGCCTTCGACGAGGGCGGCCGCGGACTGCTGCTGGTCGCCCAGCTCACCCAGCGCTGGGGCAGTCGGCAGACGGGCCAGGGCAAGACGATCTGGGCCGAACAGTCGCTGACCCCGCAGTGATCACTGGAACGAGCAGCCCGGGTTCGGCACGTCCTCCGAGAAGGGCGCGCCGTGCGGCAGGATGTACAGCACGTCCAGGATCAGCGGTGTGGTGCCCTCGTTGCGGCCGAGGTGGACATCGCTCGGTCCGCCCGGCTCGCGGACGGTGGTGCCGGTCCTGTAGACGCCGTCCTCGGCGCAGTCGGCGTGGTAGTGGCTGAGGGTGCCCTGACGGACGAAGCCGTAGACGGTGCCGTCGTGGTAGTGCCAGCCGGTGCTCTGGCCGGGCGGGACGGTGATCTCCCGGACGACGTAGTCGGTGTCCCCGACGGTGGTCTGGCTGATCAGCCGCCCGGTCACCCCCGGGCCGGGCGGCGTGGCTCCGGCGGTGTTGCAGGTCAGAACGGTGCCGGTGACGACCGCGCCGACGACGGCGGTACGGAGCGCATTGCGCATGTGAAGGCCTCCCGAGACGAGGGACTGGCGACAAGGGTCGAGGGGACGAAGATCGAGTGACGACGTGAACATAGATGCCCACAAAGGCAGTTGGGGCCTGAATGATTCAATCCGTACTCAGGCGTCATACCGCGGTCCGCTCCCGTACCCGTCCGCGGGTTTCTTGTCGTCCGTGAGCCCGGGAATCTGGTATGGAACATCCCCCGCGTTCCCTGCGAAGATCGGATGCGGGGCCGGCCGAGCCGAGTCGGTCCGGTGATCATCGGAGCGCGTATGACGATGGAGCGGGACACGGTGACGGGCGTCGAACAGGCCGCGGCGATCGAGGTGAAACCGGTCGCCGGGCACATCGGAGCCGAGATCACAGGGGTCGATCTCGCCTCCGCACCGGACGACGCCGTGGTCGCCGCGATCCGGGCGGCGGTGTTGCGCTGGAAGGTGGTGTTCTTCCGCGGGCAGCGACTCGACCACGCCGGGCACGTGGCATTCGCGCGCCGCTTCGGCAAGCCCGTCGTGCTGCGCAAACGGGGCACTGCCTCGCCGCCGGACGTCCCCGAGGTCGAGACGACCGCCGACCGCCTGGAGCTGGGCGGGAGATTCGGCATGGAGCACGACGAGTGGCTGCAGCGCCGACGGCACACGCTGCTGCGCGGCTGGCACTGCGACCACGGTGCGCGCATCGACCCGCCGGCCGCGACGATCCTGCGCGCCGAGACCGTACCGCCCTACGGCGGTGACACGACATGGTCGAACCTGGCGGCCGCCTACGCCGGACTCTCCGCTCCCGTGCGGGCGTTCGTCGACGGGCTCCGCGCAGAGCACCGCCTGGGCGTCGGCTACCAGCCGCGCCCAGGCGACGACAGCTACCTGCGCCACCTGCTGGACCATCAGGTCGCCTCCGAGCACCCGCTGGTGCGCGTGCACCCCGAGACGGGCGAGCGGGTGCTGTTCGTCAACGGCTACTACCTCGAGCAGATCACCGACGTCTCCCGCCCGGAGAGCCGGGCGATCCTCGACATGCTGCTGGAGCAGGCGGTCCGGCCCGAGTACACGGTGCGGTTCCGCTGGGAGCCGGGCAGCGTGGCCTTCTGGGACAACCGGGCCACCATCCACCTCGCCCCCAGCGACAACACCCACCTCGACGTCCCGCGGATCATGCACCGGGTGATGCTGACGGGCGACGTACCCGTAGGCGTGGACGGTAGACCGTCGCAGCCGGTCACCGGAATGGAGCCGGGCCGCTGGTGACCTCAGACGGCGGGCTGCCAGCCCAGCGCGGGACCGAGCTTCGTGGCCATGTCGGTGAGGATCTGCACATAGTCCTCGTGCTCGAAGGTGAACGGCAGCGCGAACGCCACCTCGTCCACCTCGCGGAACGCGGCATGAGCGTGGAGGCGTTCGGCGATCTCCTCGGAGGTGCCGACGATGTCCGGCGCGAACATCAGGCGGGCCGGGCCCTGGGGTGAGGTCGTGCGAGGGGTGCGCCTGGCCGCGTACTCCTCGTATTTCGCGCGCTGGCCGGGCGAGGCGGAGTCGGTGGGGATGACGACCAGGCCCTGCGAGACGCGCGCGTTCTCGCCGTCCTGGTGCTGGGCCCGGAAGGCGCGGATGTGGGACAGCTGGATCTCCGCGAAGTCGAAGTCCCCTTCCCCGCCCGCCCCTTCGGCCTTCACGACACTGCTGGTGAGGAAGTTCATGCCGTGCCCACCGGCCCAGCGCGCCGAACCCAGACTCCCACCGCCGTACCAGAGCCGGCGCCCCAGACCGGGGGAGTGGGGCTGCACCCGGTCCGAGAACACCTCGAAGCCCTCGACACCGCTGAAGTCCGTCGCGCTCTTGCCCCGCACGAGGTCCAGCAGGCGCCGCACCCGCTCGTAGGAGAAGTCCTCGGCCTCGGCCGTGTCCGGGTACAGCGCCTCCTTCACCTGCTCGTAGTGCATCGGCGGGCCGACGCTGACACCCGGGTTGATCCGGCCCCCGGACAGGATGTCGACCGTTGCCAGGTCCTCGGCCAGGCGCAGCGGGTTCTCCCAGCCGAGCGGGATGACCGCGGTGCCCAGCTCGATACGACTGGTGCGCTGCGAGGCCGCCGCCATCACCGCGACGGGGGAGGAGATGCCGTACTGGAGATGACGATGCCGCAGCCATGCGCTGTCGAAGCCGAGCCGCTCACCCAGTTCGATGATCTCCAGCGTGGACTCGTGCCCCCGGCGCGGATCCGTCTCGTCGAACAGGCCGATGGTCAGGAAACCCAGCTTGCGCAAGGGGCGTGAGGTCGGCGACACAGCGTCCTCCGTCGTTCGTCGATCAAGGTCTACGGCAGCGTCAACCGGATCCCCGCAGGAAGTGTTCCCACTTTCAAGCTCAGGTCAGGGGAATGGTGAACTCGTCCTCGACCGGCGGTTCGACCTCCTGGGCGCGGTTGCCGGTGGCGGCGAAGCAGCGCAGCCGGATCGCCTCCGGAGTGACGTCCAGACGCAGGAAGCACTTGAAGAAGGGCGGACTGTACGTCGCCGAACTCGGCGAGAACAGCTGCGTGTAGATCTTGCGGACCGGGAGGCGCAGGCGCGAGGTGCGGTCGGGGCGGCCGCCGGCACCCAGCAGACTGGCCACGATGCGGGCCCGGCGGGTGACGCGTACCGGCCCGCCCGGGGCACGGGTCGGCGGAATGCCGAGCCGCTCGGCGATCACGGCCATCGCCTCGTGCTCGGTGAGGGTGAACAGGCGCGGCAGGCGCAGGCGGCGTCCGTAGAGCCTGCTGTAGAAGGCGAGGGAGTCACCGCGCAGCGGGTAGCAGCGGAAGTCCTTCTCGGTGACGTTCGCGATGTCGACGCGGGGGATGGTGTGGGTGGCGTGCATGAACGCGCCGCCGCCGCCCGAGACGACGTACTGGATCGTGCGACCGTCCACCTGGACCGGGTAGCGCTGGTAGTTGTGGATGTCGCCGCCTATCGCCGCGACGTAGTGGTGCTCGGGGTCGCGGACGATGTCGTCGACGGTGCCGTTGCCCCCTTCGATGGTGCAGGGGTGGTGCTCACCGTCGACGTACAGGGGCGAGCCGGTGATGAGGATCTTGGGCCGGGGGCCCTTCGACACCTCCCGCAGCCATGCGCCCTGTTCGGCGTCGATGGTGCCGAGCAGGCCCGTGTCGATGCCTATGATCCGTACCGGTCCGGCGTCCACGGCCCAGTACGGGCCCGGCTGGACGGCCCGTTGGTCCGGCTCGGACCGCAACTGCCGTGCCTCGTCCAGGCGTTGACCGTCCTTCGGGCGCGGTCGGTGCCACAGGAGACCGCGTGCCCAGGCCCGGGTCAGCGGGCGCGCCGCCGGCTCGGGCGCGAGGGGCGGGGCGTCCTCGCAGAAGACGTGCATGAAGGCACCGAGGTCCTCGTACCAGTCGTGGTTGCCGGGTATCGCGTAGATCGGCGCCCGGTAGTCCTGGTAGGGGCCGAAGAACTTGGTGGCGTAGTCGTCCGCGCTGCCGACCGGGTAGATGACGTCGCTGGCGATGACAGCGAAGTCCGTCCCCTGACCGACCTTCAAGAAGCCCGGTACCACCGCGTATTGGGGGTCGTCGCCCTCCCCGGTGTCGCCGATGACCATGAACGAGAACCGGTCCGCATCCTCACGCCGGATCACCTTGTCCGCGGGTGCGCCCGCGGCTTGGCGCTGGGCCACCCATCTGCTGCGGGTACGGCCCGTGGGGTCCCCGAACCAGGAGGCCAGCACGCCGTTGCGAGCGGCCCACAGTGTTTTGGGGCTGAGCCAGGAGAGCTTCTCTACCCTGTGCGGCATCAGCCGCTTGTACTCGCCGCGCTCTGTGGAGCCCCAGCCGGCGCCTTCGGCGGTATCGCGTGAAGAGTCAGACACCGCTGCACCGTAACAATCTTGGCTTCCTCCGCCCCTGGTGGGGTGGGTTGCCCTACGCGGGAGTTCGGCCGGTCGCCCGGCCTACCGGTTCCTGCCGCGTGCCCGCCCGGTGCGCCGAACCGAGGGCCGGCTTGTCGTGCGGACGGGCCGGTATCCCGTGCGGACGGAACGCTGAACCGCCCGGTCCGTCCGCATGTGGAACGCTGCCGCGGATCACCAGTCGTGGCCGGGCGGTGGGGCCCACTGCGGTGCGGCGGTCCCGTAGTGATCCTGCCGGCGGCGGGCCTGGCCGACCGGCTCGGCGAAGCCGGCGCTGCTGTGCTGCGGTACGGGCTCGTTCGCCTCCTTGGCCGCCGAGGTCCGCCGGGACGTGGCCGACCTGCTCCACTCGCCGTCGCCCAGCACCAGAAGCGGGTCGAACATGACCACCACCCCGGCCAGCAGCAGGAAGACGGCCGGTCCCAGGAGCATGGGCAGCAGCAGGGAGGTGGGCGAGTCGCCCGCCCAGGCCCCGTTGCCGTTGTCGTGCACATGGACGCTGACGGCCGCCATGGCCGTGTAGTGCATGCCGGACACCGCCACACCCATGACCAGGCTGGCCCCGAGGCTCGTCATGAAGCCGCGGATGCTGACGGCCGCCCACAGCGCGGCGGTAGCGGCGACGATGGCGATGGCGACGGACAGGGCGACGGTGAGCGGGTCGTACCGGATGTCGCCGTTCACCTCCACCGCGGCCATGCCGAGGTAGTGCATGACGGCGACACCGATACCGGTGACCACGCCGGCGACGCCCAGCGTGATCTTGCCGGAGCCGCGGTAGCCGACGATGAACACGCCGATGCCGACCACGATGATCGCCAGGGCCAGGCTCAGCAGGGTGAGACCCGTGTCGTAGCGGATCCCGGTCTCCTTGACCTGGAAGCCGAGCATGGCGATGAAGTGCATCGTCCAGATGCCGCAGCCGATCGACGCGGCGCCGAGCGCCAGCCAACCGGGTTTCCATGACTCCTCGTTGAGCAGGGACCGGACGATGCAGCGTAGTCCCAGCGCCCCTCCCAGACAGGCCATCAGATAGGCAGCCGCAGGGGTCACCGCGCCATAGCGGAACCCGTCAACCGTGCCGTGCATGTGCCAACTCCCCCCAGAGCCATGGCAGAACGTGGAGCAAGGTCTACGTGTGAAGGTCAGGTAAAGGCAAGGGATTACCACTGGTAACTGAATAACTCTCAACTCCCGGCGGTTAACTCCGGTCACCTATGGGCGAGTTTCAGTCACACATCATATTTAGAAGTCATATTTGTCAGGCAGACCCGGCGCGTGGCCGCCCACCTGGAGGCCGAGCGCCTCGCGGCTGCTCCTGCCGCGACTTCTGGCTCAACTGGCTGCTGGAGACGGCCCTGTTCGGTCTGCTCGCCATCACCGTGTTGAATCCCGTTCCCGTTCCCGCACACAGGCCACCCCGTGTGCGGGAGCGGGGCGTTGAGCCTTCAGTTGAGGGGATCGAGGGTCAGGTACGCCTGCTGCGGGCTGCCGTCATGCACCAGGGACTCCTGGTTGCCGACGTCGTCGAAGGCGAAGGCGTAGGCCTTGCCGTCGGCCATCTGGGCGTGGATCTTCCGGGCGTACTGGTTGGTCACCGCGTCCTGGTAGAAGTTCGCCGTCGTGGTGTCCGGCTGGTTGGGGTTGGCCAGGAGGGTGGAGCGGTTGAATCCCGCGCACATGGTGCGGGAGATCGGTCCGCGTACCTGGTCGTTGGGCGCGTCGAGCAGTTTGTGGCAGCCGAAGATGCTGTCGGCGTCCGGCTTCTGGAAGCTGGTGACGACCGCTCCCGAACTGTTGGTGAAGTTCATGACGTTGCCCGACACGCGGCCGAAGTACTTCGTGTCCGGCTGGTCGGTGAACGGTGTCACCGTCAGTGTGCTCGCCGCGTACTTCTGCCAGACGCGGCTCACGTAGTCGTCCATGGCGGACGCGGGAAGGGCTCCGTTCTCCAGGCCGTAGCCCGGTGCCAGCGCGCGCAGGACGGTGCCGTCGGAGCGCGTCTGGATCAGGTTGGCCCATCCGCCCGGCTGTCCACGCAGAGCGCTGAAGAAGCCGTTGTAGCCGCCCGGCTTGAGGTGGCCGGTGGTGGCCGTGCTGCCGTCGGCGCGCTGCACCCCGACCGCGTAGGGCGCGGAGAACATGTCCACCTGGGTGCTGTTGAGCCACAGGCCGGAGTCGTTGAGCGTGTACTCGGACCAGTTGAACAGGATGTCGCGGTTGGGGTCGCTCGGGTTCTGCACGGCCGGCTGCACCAAACCGCCGGTCGTCAGCTTGAACACGAGCTTCTGGCCGTAGGAGAAGTAGATCCGGCCGGAGAACTTGGGGATCCGGATCGTCTTCGACTGACCGGTGGCGGGCCCGGCGATCGACGCGTCGGGGGCGGGAGTGGGCGGGTTGCCGCCCGCGGGCCAGGCGTGGAACGTGCCGTTCGCGTCCGCCCAGCCCTGCTGCCCCGTCGAGAGCAGGGTGCCCAGGGTGTAGACGTAGACAGGTTCGCCGCGACCGGAGTTGTTGGTCAGCTTCAGGGGGATGGTGTCGGGCACCGCGGCGTCGGCGGACGACGGCGAGTGGATGGCGAGGACCGCGGCGAGCAGCGCGGCCGCCGCTGCCGGGGCCAGGAGCCGGTGAGTGAGCCTTCTGGGCACGCTCCACCTCCGTGGGGGTTCACTTGTTGTGGGGGGAATCACCTGTGGGGATGGGTCCGGATTGGTCCGGACCTCTTTGAGAGCGCTCTCAAACTGGCACCGGGTCGCGTGCATGTCAATAAGTTGAACCATGGCCGACGAAAGGAGCCCGCGGAGCGAACTCCGCGGGCGCCGTGGTCGTTTCCAGTGGAGTGCGCGTCCGATGTCCACTTGAGGCCCGCACGCCGTCGATCTCGCCGCCGGGGTCCGCGAATCCGACGTTCACCCGGCACGGTGAGCCCAAGGGCTCCGGCGCGTCGTGCCCACGAGCCGCGTGCCGGTCCGGGGGCACGGCGAAATCCTCGCCGAGCACGCACGAACGTGCACAGTCCTGCCCGTGCTGGAGGACTGGTCGCCATCGTCCGCCTCGCCACGATCACCGCCGCCGCCATCTCGGGCATGCGCTCTCCCCGGGCGCTCTGCCTCAAGCCGGCCGGCGTCCCGACGGTCGACCGTCCGCTGATCCGCTGATCCGCTGATCCGCTGATCCGCTGATCCGCTGAACGGGTGAACGGGTGAACGGGCGATCGGGATGTGGTGACATGCGTCCGAATGTCTCGCCATTCTTCTCGGTCGCCACCCGAGCGGAAGACATCCCATGTATGAGCAGTCCTCGGTCCTCGCCACCGATAACAGAAAAGGGAAAATCTCCCCACGTTCTTCGAATTTACTGGCCATCGAAGGTTTTTACGCCCACAGCTCTAGACACCACGGGGCGCCATCCCTGCTAATCCATCCCATGTCCTTGGTGAGTGTTACGCCACGGACATGGAGAGGAAACGCGAGGAGTGGCATGTGGTGAACCCGGCAGGCCGGCGGGCGTTCGTCGGCGCGGCGACGACGAGTTCCCACGCCATGCCTGAGGAGCGGGGCTGGGCCGCAGTCCCGGATCACGCCTGCCACCGCGCGATCCGGGGCGCCGGCCTGCTCCCTCCCGGCGAGAAGCCACCCCGCCCGCACCAGAACCGGCGCGCCGCCACGCCCGGCCGTACCCACCGTCAGGCATCAGACAACGGAGTCGCATCATGAGACTGCCCGACCGTCCCGTGGACCGCCGGCGCTTCCTCACCGCCGCCGCACTGACCCTCGGCGCCACGACCCTGCCGGGCTTCGTGTTCGCCAACCGGGCCGCCGCGGCCGTCCCGCCCCAGGTCACCCTCCCGGGCCGCGGTACATGGGACAACGCCACCGCCTCGGCCTGGACCGACGGGTTCCTCAGCGGCAACGGCGAGTACGGCACCGTGTACTACGGCACGCCCACGCTCGAAAAGATGATCTTCAACTACCACAAACTGGTGCTGCCGAACGGCACCCGGAGCACGATGCCCCCGGACCTGAGAAGCGTGCTGGAGCCGGCCCGGGACAAGGCGCTGGCGGGCGACTACTCCGGGGCCGCGTCGACCTTCGCGAACGGCTGGAACCTGCAGTGGACGCAGACGTTCCACCCCGGCTACGAGCTGCAGCTCAGTACCCCGGGCATGACCACGGTCAACGACTACGCCCGGATCACCGACTTCCGCACCGGCGAGGTCACCCACACCTGGACGGACTCCTTCGGCACCTGGAAGCGCCACGTCTTCGTCTCCCGCGCCGACCAGGTCATCGTCCACGAGCTGCTGCCGGCCACCGGCCGCACCGTAGACACCACCCTCAGCGTCAACACCGCACTGGACTCCACGCCGTCCAGCGTCTCCTTCGCCACCACCGCCAGCGTCTCCAGCGGCGACGGCTACCTGAACCTGCGCGGCACCTACCCTGCCGGGAAGGGCGCCTTCGGCTACGAGGGCGTCACCCGGGTCGTCGTCTCGGGATCCGGCTCCTCGGTCACCGCGAGCGGAAACACCCTCGTGGTCGCCAAGGCCACCAAGGTGCTGCTGCTGACCAAGCTGGGCCGGTACGAGACCTCCACCGGCTGGGACGCCAAGCCGCTGCAGGCCGCGCTGGCCTCGCTGACCGCCGACTATGCCACCCTGCTGGGCAGACACGCCCCCAAGCACCAGGCGATGTACGACCGTTCCAGCATCGACCTGAACGTCTCCACCGCCGACCGACAACTGTCCACCAGCGACCTCATCGCCCGCCAGAAGTCCAACAGTGGCGCGGTCGACATAGCGCTGCTGGAGCGGATGTACGACTCCGGCCGCTATCTGTTCGTCAGCTCCACCGGCATTCTGCCGCCCCGCCTGACCGGCATCTGGACCGGCACCTGGGCCGGCTCCTGGGCCGACGACTTCACCACCGACGCCAACATCAACTTCCAGGTCTCCGGGGGCAACATCCTCGACCTCACCGACGCGATGCAGGGGTACTTCGACCTCGTCCTCGGCCAGTTGGCCGACTGGCGCGACAACGCGACCCGGTTCTACAACGCTCGCGGCTTCCTCGCCCCGTCCCGCACCGACGGCGAGTACGGGCACATGCTGCACTTCAACAACGGCAGCTTCCCAGGCCAGGCATGGACCGGCGGCGCCGACTGGATGCTCTACCCACTGCTGGAGTACTACCAGGTCACCGGTGACAAGGCCTTTCTCCAGAACAAGCTGGGCCCCGCCCTGATGGAACTCGCCCTGTTCTACGAGGACTTCCTCACCCGCACCGACTCCCACGGCAAGGCCGTGTTCGTCCCTTCCTTCTCCATGGAGAACACCCCGACCAGCACGGGCCAGTCCTTCTCCATCAACGCCACCGGCGACATCATGGCCGGCAGACACGCCCTGCAGGCCGCCATCGACGCCGCGAACGAACTCGGACTGGAACAGGGCAGCGGCAAGGGCGTGGCCCGCTGGACCGCCTTGCTCGCCAAGCTGCCCGACTACACCATCAACGGTGACGGCGCGCTCGCCGAATGGTCCTGGCCGGGCCTGACCGACCGCTACGACCACCGGCACGTACAGCACATGTACGGCGCCTGGCCGCTGCACGAGATCAACCCCGAGGAGAAGCCCGACCTCGTCAAGTACGCGGCCAAGGCCCTGGACAAGCGCGGCGACGCGAACTTCTCGGCCCACGGCAGCCTGCACCGCGCGCTGTCCCGCGCCCGCCTCAAGGACGGCGCCGGCGTGTACGCCAACCTGCTGAAGATCTACGGCAAGAACATGGTCTGGCGTTCGCTGATGACCTCCCACAACCCCAATCTGGACATCTACAACTGCGACGCGGCCAACACCATCCCCGCCATCCTGGCGGAGGCACTGGTCTACAGCCGCCCCGGCGTCCTGGAGATCCTCCCCGCCCTCCCCGACCAGCTGGCCCAGGGCACCATCAAGGGCGTCCGCGGCCGCAACCGCATCAGCATCCAGTCCCTGACCTGGGACACCGTGGCCCGTACCGCCACCGTCAAGCTCACCTCGGACATCGACCAGGACATCACCTTCATCTGCCGACGCGGCATCACGTCCGTCAGCACCGCCGCCACGGTGAAGACGTCCTCGCTGGGCAACCACGCCCGGACGGTGTCGCTGACCGCCGGCACGAGCACCACGATCACGATCGGCCTGCTCACCGGAGTCTTCAAGCTGGTCAACCGCAGGAGCGGCAAGGTCATCGACATCTCCGGCGCCTCCACCGCCAACGGCGGCGCGGCCATCCAGTTCCCCTGGTCCGGCAGCGCCAACCAGAAGTGGAAGCTGCTCCCCGACTACGACGGCTCGTACCGCCTGTCCAACGTCAACAGCGGCAAGGTGCTCGACAACCCCGGCGGCTCCACCTCCAACGGCACAGCGCTCGACCAGTGGTCGGACACCAACGGCGTCAACCAGTGGTGGAAGCTCGTACCGACGTCCGGTGGCTACTACCGCCTGATCAACGTCAAGAGCGGCCTGTGCGCGGACGTGAACGGCGGCTCGACGGCCGACGGCGCCAAGATCATCCAGTGGCCCACCGGCGGCGGCGACAACCAGGAGTGGCAGCCCGTCGGAGTGTGACGGCGCCGACTGGACGGCCCTCACGGACGCGCCCCGCCCGCGCGCCCGTGAGGGCCGTCGTCGGCTCCGTAGCCGCCGGCACACCAAGAGATTGATCGGTGGGACGGGCGGTGCAGCGGCCGTTCGTGCTCGTTCGCAGTCGTTCAGTGCAGGGCTGCGATACCGGTCAGGAAGATGTCGACGCCGGCGAGGGCGTCCTCCCTTGCTTGCAGAGGGCGAGCTGGGAAATGCAGTGCGTAGGTCTTCGACACGGGTCGAAGGTCAGGCCGGCACCCGCGTGCCTCGGGCAGTGCGCGTCAGAACGTGCGCTTGAGGAGGTCGAGCAGCGCGGCCCAGTGCCGCTCGTCGCCGTCCTTGTTGTACGACGCGGTGTCCGCCTGGGTGAAGCCGTGGGCGGCGCCCGGGTAGACCTCGCAGCGGTGGCGTACACCCGCAGCGGTCAGCGCGTCCTCCAGGCGCTGTATCTGCTCGGGAGGCAGGGACGAGTCCTGGTCGGCGTGGCCGAAGTACAGCTCGGCGGTGATGTGTTCGGCCACCAGGTGCGGGCTGTCGGGAGCGTCCGACGCCAGCTGGCCTCCGTGGAAGCCGGCCGCGGCCGCGACCCGCTCCGGGTAGGTGCCCGCCGTGTACAGGGCCAGCCGCGCACCCATGCAGTAACCGGTCAACGCGACCGGGCCGTCCGCGACCAGGGGGGAGTCGGCCAGCCAGCGCAGATACGCGTCCGCGTCCCGCATCGCGAGGTCGGGCGTCAGGGACTGGATCAGCGGCCAGACCTTCCCCCAGATCTCCGGTCGCGCCTCGGGGTCGATGAACTCCGGCAGCTCGACGACCGGCGAACGCCCGTGACGGTAGAAGACGTTGGGCACCAGCACCGTGTAGCCGGCCTCGGCGATCCGGTCGGCCATCGACGTCAGATGGGGGCGCAACCCGAAGGCGTCCTGGTAGAGCAGAACGCCGGGCCGGGGACCGCCGTCGGCGGCGTGTGCTACATAGGCGTCCGCGACGCCGTCCTCGGTGGGGATGTCAACGGCTGTTCCCTGTACGGAGGTCATGGGGGGACTACCTCTCTGCGTACTTGCGTACTTGCGTACTCTGCGGTGAAGCGACACGTCGGCCCGACGGGCCGGTCGCGGCCGGTCCGGGTCATCGTTGCACGGGCCATTCGTCCAGCCGTCAGGCCCCCGGCCTCACCGCCGACGCCGTCATTCGAACCGGCTGACGTCCCCGGCCCCCCGCCGTACGATCTCGGCCTCGCCTTCCGAGAAGTTGATGACCGTCGTCGGCTCGGTGCCGCAGTCCCCGGAGTCGACCACCGCGTCCAGCACGTGGTCGAGGCGATCCTTGATCTCCCAGCCCTGTGTCATCGGCTCGTCCTCGTCGGGCAGGAGCAGCGTGCTGGACAGCAGCGGCTCGCCGAGTTCGGAGAGCAGGGCCTGGGTGACGACGTGGTCGGGGATGCGCACGCCGACCGTCTTCTTCTTCGGGTGCTGCAGCATCCGCGGCACCTCCTTCGTCGCCGGCAGGATGAAGGTGTAACTGCCGGGTGTCGACGCCTTGATCGCCCGGAACACGTCGTTGTCGACCCGTACGAACTGGCCGAGCTGCGCGAAGTCCTGACAGACCAGGGTGAAGTGGTGCCGGTCGTCGAGATGGCGGATGGTCCGGATCCGCTCGATCCCGTCACGGCTGCCCAGTCGGCAGCCCAGCGCGTAGCAGGAGTCCGTGGGGTACGCGATGAGCGCGTCGGCGCGGATGCTGTCCGCGACCTGGGCGATGGTGCGCGGCTGGGGGTTGTCGGGGTGCACGTCGAAGTACTTCGCCATTGGGCGAGCTTATGCCGTGGTCACGTTGGCGACGAACGCGGCGACGTTCGCCACGGTCCGCTCGATCTTCTCCTCCAGGGTGACCGTCTCGTGGAGCCGTGCGCCGATGCCCGCGTCCCGCTTGCCGCGTACATACAGCGAGCAGGCCAGATCGCTGCACATGTAGGCGCCCACCGAATTGCCCTGCTGTCCGGCCTTCCCCGCCTTCGGCGCGACCATCAGGGACACCCCACCGGAGTGGGTGGTGAGGCACATCGAGCACATGCTGCGCCGCGCCTGCCAGGAACCGGCGGTGGAGGAGCGCATCGCGAGGGCCCTGGGGCGGCCCTCCAGCTCGACCACGAGGTAGGCGCGGTCGGGAGCCTGTGGATCGCGCCAGCCGAGGTAGTCGAGGTCCTCCCAGGGCTGGAGGGCCAGGTCGCGGGGGATGTTCAGGCGCTTGGCCTCGCCCTTGGTGCAGTTCACGAACGCGGCACGGATCTCTTGCTCGGTCAGCGGTTCCATAAGAACACGGTAATTTGCCTAAAAGCTTTAGGCAAAACATAATTGCTTCAGGCGGAGGGAAGGGTGGTTATGGCGCGTGTAGGGCTGACCACGGAGCGTGTGGTGCGGGCCGGTGCTGAGCTCGCCGACGAGGTGGGCTTCGACCAGGTGACCGTCTCGGAGCTCGCCCGGCGCTTCGACGTCAAGGTCGCGAGTCTGTACTCGCATGTGCACAACTCCCAGGACCTCAGGACACGGATCGCCCTGTTCGCCCTGGAGGAGCTCGCCGACCGGGCCGCCGACGCCCTGGCCGGCCGGGCCGGCAAGGACGCCCTGGTGGCCTTCGCGAACGTCTACCGCGACTACGGCCGCGAACACCCCGGCCGGTCGGCCGCGGCCCGGCTGAGACTGGACCCCGAGACGGCCGCCGCCGGCGCGGGCATCCGCCACTCCCGGATGACGCGGGCGATCCTGCGCGGCTACCACCTGACGGAACCGGACGAGACGCACGCCGTACGGCTGCTTGGCAGCGTCTTCCACGGCTACTCGAGCCTGGAGACTGCCGGCGGCTTCAGCCACAGCGCCCCCGGCTCCGAGGAGTCCTGGACGCGGATCCTTGACGCCCTTGACGCCCTGCTGCGCAACTGGCCCACCGCACCCACCACTTGACCGACAGGCGGAGTACATGCAGACCACGTACGACTGGATCACCACGCCGATCACGGCCGACCTGCTGCGCGGCGCACTCGACGTGGAACACACCGAACACGGCGTACTGCCGCACCGACTGCCCGCCCGGGCCCGCGCCCAGTGCACCGATCCACAGCTGGCCGGCGCCGAGTCCCAGCCCTCGGGTGTACGGCTGGCCTTCCGTACGCGTGCCACCGCCGTCGAACTGGACACCCTGCCCACCAAGCGCGTCTACGTCGGTGCCCCGCCGCGTCCCGACGGCGTGTACGACCTCCTCGTCGACGGCCGCGCGGCCGGCCGGGCGAGCGTCACGGGCGGCAACACCGTGACCGTCGACATGGCCGCCGGCACCACCGAGCTCCGTCCCGGCCCCGTGGGCACCCTGCGCTTCACCGGCCTGCCCGAGGGAGACAAGAACGTGGAGATCTGGCTCCCGCACAACGAGACGACCGAACTGGTCGCCCTGCGCACCGACGCCCCGGTGGAGCCCGCACCGCCGAGCGGCCGCAAGGTGTGGCTGCACCACGGCAGTTCGATCAGTCACGGCTCCGACGCGGCGAGCCCCACCACCACATGGCCCGCACTCGCCGCCTCCCTCGGCGACGTGGACCTGATCAACCTCGGACTGAGCGGCAGCGCCCTGCTCGACCCGTTCACCGCCCGCACGCTGCGCGACACCCCCGCCGACCTGATCAGCGTCAAGATCGGCATCAACCTGGTCAACACCGACCTGATGCGCCTGCGCGCGTTCACCTCGGCCGTCCACGGTTTCCTCGACACCGTCCGCGAAGGCCACGCCACCACACCGCTGCTGGTCGTCTCACCCATCCTGTGCCCGATGCACGAGGACACGCCCGGCCCGAGCGCCATCGACTTCACCTCCCTCGGCGACGGCAGGCTGCAGTTCCACGCCATGGGCGATCCGGCGGAACGTGCCGACGGGAAACTGGCCCTCGGCGTGATCCGGGACGAGCTGAACCGCATAGTGGCCCAACGGTCGGCCGAGGACCCGAACCTGCACTACCTCGACGGACGCGACCTGTACGGGGAGTCCGACTCCGCCGAACTCCCGCTGCCCGACCAGCTCCACCCGGATGCCGCCACCCACCTCCGCATCGGCGAACGCTTCGCCGAACTGGCCTTCGCCGAGGGAGGTGTGTTCGGCGTTCGCGGAGTGTGAAGGTCGTCGTCGCATCGCCGTACGGACGTCGTACTCGTGTCGCCTTCGGGCATACGTGAGGTAACGTCCCCGACCGATATGCCGAGGTCGATGCGATGGACGAGGAGAAGGCCGAGATGGCTGGCCGAAAGGACGGGGCCCGCCCTGCGCAGGTGACGGGCGCCGACGGCACGACGTGGGCACAGGAACTGCTCGACCACCTCCGGCCGACCGGACGGGACATCCGCCGGGTCGCCGCCTGGCTCGCGGACGCGGTGCACGGGACGGCCTGTCTGCAGGACGACACGGGTAGCCTCCTCGCCGGAACGCCGACACCGCTGGACGAGGGCCTCGTCGCGGACATCGTCTCCGGCCGCATCGCCTCCGCGGCCTGGGACGACGAAGGGCGTCACCTGCGCCTCGTCAGAGTGGAGCTGCCGCAGCCCGCCTCGGCCGGTGTGCTGGTGGTGTCCCGCACGGAACCTTTCGACCGCCGGGCCTCGGACATCGTGACCCACACCGCCCAGGTGGTCGAACTCCTGCTCAGGGCACACGAGTCGAGCATGGCCGGACGCCGTCTGCAACGGGCGACGTCCGATCTGCGCCTGGCCATCCTGCAACTCCTGATGGTCGAGGACACCATCTCCGCCCGTCGTGTCGCCGCAGGGCTGTGGCCCGGCCTGCTCGACACCGACACCGCCTGTGTCTACGTGCTCGAAGCCGGCGCCCAGGACCGCGACCGCATCGCCGAGGAATGCCTGGACGCGACGGACGAGCAGGCCCTGGTCGTGCGCTGCCCCGCCGTGGACGCGCACGTCATCGTCGTCGCTCCGCACGACGCGGCCGCCGCGGAGCTGCGCCTGCTGGTCGGCAGGCGGCCGGGCACCTTCCTCGGCGGCAGCGCCCCGCAGAGCCTCGTCCGCACCGCGACCGGCTACGGACAGGCCGTCAGCGCCCTCGCCGTCGCCCGCTTCCGGCCCGACAAGCAAGCCGTCTACGCCGAACGCACCCACCCCGAACGCCTGATGGACCCGGCCGTGCTCCACGGCTGGACGACCGAGGTCCTGCGCCCGCTGGACACACTCGCGCACCACACCCGCGCCGAACTCCTCGCCACCACCCGCCTTGGCCTGGAGTTCACCGCCGTGAACGCGGCCAAGGTCCTGGGCGTCAGCCGCAACACGGTCCGCGCCCGCATGGAACGCGTGGAGGGCCTGCTGCGCGCGGACTTCTCCGACCTCCCCGCCCGCGCCGTCGTCCACCTCGCGATCAACGCCCGCGTCGGCCTGCCGGAGGAACCCCACGAGACCGGTCCCGTCGACACCGCCGGCACCACGGACACCGCCGACCCTCGGCTCGGCGACCTGCTGGCCGGGCCCGCACTGCGCACCTGGGCACACGACCTGCTCGGCCGCCTGGAGTCCGACGCCCGCGACCTCCGCCGCACCCTGCGCACCTGGATCGCGGCAGGCGGCAACGCCGAACGCGCCGCCCACCTCCTCGGCGTGCACGCGCAGACGGTGCGCGAGCACGTGCGCAGCGCGGAACCCGTCCTCGAACGCCAACTGCTCGCCTCCGGCACCGATCTCTACGAGGTCGTGCTCGCCCACCTGGCCCTCGGCGACCTCGACCAGCCCGACCTCAACCGGACGAACCGGGACCATCCGGGCTCGCCTGTGCACAAGTGAGCCCTGCGCAGACCGCAGCGGGCATTGACGCGGTACACAACGGATCCGCCCTAGACGTAAGTTCGATGGGCGGGGCACGACCGGAACGGGGGACCGGTCGGGCCCCCCTTGCGGTCTTCGTGGTCCTTGCGGTTCTACGCGCGCAGCCGCACCGGCACCTCCTGCCAGCCGAACGCGATGAACGACGGCACCTGCCGCAGCTCGTCCTCGCCGACGGCCAGCCGCATCCCGGGAAAACGTCCGAAAAGAGCGGGCAGCGCGGTCAGCGCCTCCACCCGGGCCAGCGGAGCGCCGATGCACCGGTGCACCCCGATGCCGAACGCCAGATGGTCCTCGGCCCCGCGCGCCGCGTCAAAGACGTCCGCGTCCGGCCCGTAGCGCACGGGATCCAGCCCCGCGGCGGCGTACGTCGTGATGATGGCGTCGCCCGCGGGGACCGTGACGTCGCCGACCTTGATGTCGGTGACGGCGAACCGCAGGGGCAGCGCGGCGATCGACGGGTGCACCCGCAGCGTCTCGTCGACGACGCCCTCCCAGCCGGTCGTCCCGGCCTGTACGGCGGCCAGCTGCCCCGGGTGCCTGAGCAGGGCGACGACCGCGTTGCCGATGAGGTTGACCGTGGTCTCGTACCCTGCACCGATCACCAGCAGCAGGGTGTACAGCAGTTCCTCGTCGCTGAGCCGGTCGCCGTCCTCGTCCCGCACCCGGATCAACTCGGTGGTCAGATCGTCCCCGGGGTGCTCGCTGCGGTGGGCGATCAGCGCCGGCAGCACCGTCCCGATCTGCCGCTGCACGGACGCGGCGTGCTCCGGGCTCGGGTCGGAGGTGTCCATGATGGCCGCGATCAGCCGACCCGTGGCGTCCACCAACTCGTCCGGCACGCCGAACAGTTCGCAGATGATCCGCATGGGAAGCGGCTGCGCGAACAGCGCCTTGACGTCGACCACCTGGCCGTCGGCGCCCGCCGCCTCCAGTGCGTCGAGCAGCTCCGCGGTGATCGCCTCCACCCGTGCGCGCATCATCTCGGTGCGCCGACGGGTGAAGCTCGGCGCCACCAGCTTGCGCAGGCGGGCGTGGTCGCCGCCGTACGTGGAGAGCATGTTGACCACGCCCACCCAGCCCAATATCCAGCCCCACGAGGGGTGTTCACCCAGCTCGGGCCACAACCTCCAGTGCAGCCGCGGGTCCTTGCTGACCCGAGGATCGAGGATCAGTTCCTTCAGGGTGTCGTAGCCGGTTGGTGCCCAGGCGGGGATGCCGCCCGGCAACTCGACCGGCACGATCGGGCCCAGGGCGCGCAACCGGGCGCTCTCGGCGGCGATGTCGGCTCCGAACGGGTCGATGACAAAGCGGTCGAGGCGATCGGTCACGGTCACTACGGATCTCCCGGAACGGAAGGCGGGCAGGGCGAAATCCATGGCCCCTGCAACGGACACTCGCAGCACAGTACACATCGCCACCCCTCGCTCTCGCACGGTTGAGCGAAACTTCGCCGCGACATTCCGGCCCTGACGGGCCTGCCGACCGGTTCCGCAAGGCGCAGACGGACAGCCGCAAGGGTGCCCCCGGAATCCCGGGCTCCGTGCGCCCGCACGGGGCCCGACCGTGTGCCTGCGTCGGCTTCCTCTGCCCGCGCCGGTGACGTGTGCCTCGGCGAGCGCTACCCTACTCGCCAGTAACCGGACGCATTCAGGAGGCACCGATGCCGCAGCTCGAGGTCGACGGCGCAGCGCTGACGTACGACGACGAGGGCCCCCGCGACGGCGACGGCGTGCCTCTGGTGTTCATCCACGGCTGGACGGCGAACCGGCACCGTTGGGACCACCAGATGAAGCACTTCGCCGAGCAGCGCCGGGTGATCCGCCTGGACCTGCGCGGTCACGGCGAGAGCAGCGGGGCGGGGGTGCGCACCGTCGCGGAGCTGGCCAGGGACGTCATCGCCCTCCTCGACCACCTGAAGGTCGACCGGGCGGTTCTCGTGGGCCACTCGATGGGCGGCATGATCGCGCAGACCATCAGCCTCGACCACCCCGACCGGGTCGAACGCCTCGTACTGGTCAACTCCATCGGACGCATGGCCTTCAGCCGCGGCAGGGGTCTGCTGATGGCGGCCTCGACCCTCGTCCCGTACAAGCTGTTCGTCGCCACCAACATCCAGCGCGCCTTCGCTCCCGGCCACCCCCGCGACGAGATCCGCGCCTACGTCAAGTCCTCCGCCGACACCCCGCGCGAGGTCGTCATGACGCTCTACGGCGCCATGCGCGCCTTCGACGTACTGGACCGGGTCGGCGAGATCCGCGTACCCACCCTCATGATCCACGGCTATCACGACATCCAGCTGCCGGTGCAGCAGATGCTGCGCATGGCGAAGGACTACCCGGACGCGGTGATCCGCATCATCGACGCCGGCCACGAGCTGCCGGTGGAGAAGCCGGCGGAGCTGACCAGTGCCCTCGACCGGTTCGTGACCCCTGCGGGCGGGTGAGGTGATCAGCGCGCCAGCTTGGCCCTGACACCGCCGACCGCCGCGGCGGGCCGTGCGGTGGCACCGACGGAACGCCGTACCAGATGAGCCTCACGGCGCAGGTCATGGGCGGCATGACGGCCCCGCCACGCCAGGGAGGGGGCGCCGGCGGTGTCGTCGGCCGCGATCAGCAGACCGCCCAGCATCGACAGGTTCTTCAGGAAGTGGATGCGCTGCTGGGCGCGCTCGTCGGGATCCTCCGCCTCCCAGAAACGGTGACCCGCAAGCGTCGTCGGCACCAGCGTGGCCGCTATGGCCAGCGCGGCGGGCCGAGGCAGACGCCCGGTGCCCAGCAGCAGACCGGCCACCAGCTGTACGGCTCCGTTGAGCCGTACGACCTGTTCGGTGCGGTCGGGCAGAGCGTCTATCCGCTCGGTGACGGGCTGGACGACGGGCTCGGCCACGGGGGCGACCTGCTCGGGAGCGCGCAGCGAGTTCAGTCCGCCGGCGACGAACATCGAGGCGAGCATGGGGCGGCCGACCAGACGCAGGAAGCTCATGACTTTCTCCCAGGGATAGGAGCGCGTGCAGAGAGCCACCGGGTTCCCCGCCGTGCTGTGGTCGATGCCACGTCATCGGGCGAGGTGAGGGCATGTTCCTCCCCGGCAACCGCGAGCTACCGTCTTTGCCCAGTTCCCAGTCCTCCCACGTAGTACGGACGGCCCCGCAGTGCTCACAGACCTCTCCCCGCTGATCGCGGCGACCACCCAGTGGCTGACCTGCGCCTACCCCTCAGGTGATGGCGCCCTGGCCTCGGCCCTGTGCGAGGCGCAGGCCCGCCAGGCCGTCACGGTCGCGGCCTGGCTGCGCTACCCGACCCCGATGGACGCCGCGCTCGTCGGGATGGCGGGCTCGGGCGGATCCGCCCGGCTCGACCGGCTCGCGGGTGCGCACGACGTCACCGGCCAGGACACCGAAGTCCATGCCTGGCGCACCTGGGTCGACGAGGTCGTCGCCAGCTGGGCGGCCGGCCTGCTGGGAGACCCGGAACTGGCCGCCCTCGCGGTGGCAGCCGCCGCCGAGAGCAGCCACACGGCCGGTACGCCCGTCGCGTTCCGACGCCTGCTCGCCCCCGAGGCCGGCGACCTGCGGGCGGCGACACTGCTGCGCCACCCCGACCTGCTCGCCCCCGTCGCCGCGCTCCACCAGGACCAGCTGCTGCACCTGCTCAAGCCGCCCCTCCCGCTCACCGCCTGAAACGGGCCGCCCGCTCCGGCAGTCGGCCGGCCTCCGTCAGTCGTGCTTGCCGCGTCCACTCAGCACGTCCCGCATCCGGTCGACCACTCCGGCCCCCGGAGCCAGCAGCTTGTTGGCGGGAGGGGTGTCCGGGGCCGAGGGGTGCGGCCGGGTCGGCGCCAGCTTCTTGGCCCGGCGGACCTTGTCGCCCAGGTCGTCGAGTGCCTCCGCCGTGCACGCCGCGCGCAGCTGGGGGAAGAGGTTCTGCTCCTCGTCGGCGATGTGCGAACGGACCTCGCTCATCAGCGTCCCGATCAGCCGGTCGAACTCCGCGTCGCCCGCCTCGCAGCTCTCCAGATCCTTCATCAGCTGCTCGGCCTTGGAGTGGTCCTCGATCTCCCTGTCCGCCATGGCGTTCCCGTTGACCAGGTGTTCCCGCACCGCCGGGTAGAGGTACTCCTCCTCGGCCACCGAGTGCCGCACCAGTTCCATCGTGGCCTGGTCGGCGTACACCTTGCGGACCTTGTCTCCGGACGGCAGTGCCTCGATCCGGCCGAACAGCTCCTCGACCTCCCGGTGATCGGTCATCAGCTCGTCGATGACGTTTCCACCATGTCCCATGCTCTCCACCTCCAGCCAGGAAGCGGTGGCTCCCGGTCCGGATCCACCGCGAGCCCCGAGTGCCCAGGCCCCCGCTGCGCTAACGCCCGACCACCGCAGCTCGCCCGGTCGGACAGGGTGTGGGCCGCCGCCTTGATGGAACCCGCCCACAAGAGCCGACATGGATGGCACACCTGGGGAGGCCGGCGTGACAGACGCGGTGGACGTGGCGGTCGGACGGGTGGTCAGGGAGGTTGCTCTGCGTGCGGAGCGCCTGTGGGACATCGCCCTCGCCCTGCACGCGGATCCCGAGTACGCCTTCGAGGAACACCGGGCGGCCCGGCTGCTGAGCGGCGAACTCGAACGCGCGGGGTTCGTCGTGGAGCGTGGTCTCGCCGGAATGCCCACCGCGTTCGTCGCGCGGGCGGGAAGCATACGCCGCCCGGCGGTGGCCCTGCTCCTGGAGTACGACGCCCTGCCCGGGCTCGGGCACGCGTGCGGCCACAATCTGGTCGCCGCGGCCGGCCTCGGTGCCGCGCTCGCGGCACGGGCCGTCGCGGGGGAGGGCGCAGGGGCCGTGTGGGCCGTGGGAACGCCTGCCGAGGAGGGCGGCGGTGGCAAGGCCGCCGAGACCGAGGCGGGCCTGTTCGACGACGTCGACGCCGCGCTGATGTTCCATCCCGGCGTGCACAGCTGGCAGTGGGCGCCCCTGACCGCCCAGACGCGATACCGCGTCGGCTTCCACGGCCGCGCCGCGCACCCCACCGGGAACCCGACCGAGGGCATCGACGCCCTCGCGGCCCTCATCCAGCTGTTCAACACCCTTGCCGTCGTGGGTAGACGGCTCCCCGAGGCCTCACATGTGCAGGGCATCGTCACCGACGGGGGCGTGGCGACGAACATCGTCCCCGAGTACGCGGAGGGACTGTTCGGCCTGCGCGCCGGGACGACCACCGCCCTGGAGGAGCTGGCGGGGGAGCTGCTGACGTGCGCTCAAGGGGTGGCCCGGGCGACGGGGACGACGGTCACGTTCGGGCGCGTCTCCCCGTCCTACGAGCACTTCCGCGACAGCGGGGTGCTGTCGGGACGGTTCGCCCGGCACCTCGCACGCACAGGTATCAGCGTGACGCCTCCCCAGCCCGGCGTCTACCTGGGCTCCTCCGACATCGGCAACGTCAGCGGCCGCGTGCCCGCCATCCACCCCTTCGTCGCGATCATGGATCCGGACGGCTCCGACCACACCCCGGAGTTCGCCACCGCGGCGTCCTCCGACCGCGGCCGCCGCGCGATGCTGGCGGCGACGGAGGCGCTCGCCTGCACGGCGGTCGAGTTGTTGATGTCCGCGGAACTTCGAGAGCAGGCGTGGCGCGAGCACGGGCGCGGTGCCGTGCTCGCGGCCGGGCGATGACGGCCCGGAAACACGCACCTTCGTGCCGCCTCCGGCCGCGCGCGATGCCTCGCCTGGGGGCCGAGACGGGTCACGGGCCGGTCGCCCGGGGTGCAGCCGCCGAACGTTGCCTCAGGGTGTGAGCAGCCGGTCCTGTTCCACCAGGGGCGCGCCGTCGTGCCAGGGCAGAACCTTGCCGAAGCGGATCAACTCGCCGTACAGAGCGGGGTCGACGTGCTCCGCGAAGACCAGGTCGAGCACGGCGCGGGCGGCGCGGGCAGGCGACTGGGCGTGGCTGTAGTCGCTGAACCAGGGCCGCGAGGTGGCGGTGTCGACCATGCCCGGGCACACGGAGGCGATCAGGGTGCCGTCGAGCACGTCGTGTTCACGGCGTTCGGCGGCGACCGCACGGACGGCGGCGACCTGGGCGACCTTCGAGGGCACGTTCAGCCAGCGGGGCCAACCGGCCTCCTCGGCGGTCTTGTTGTGGATGCGGCCCCGCCAGGACTCGACCGCGTACTCGACCTGGTCGAGGCTCGCGCCGTCGAACAGGTGGTGCAGCCGCGGATCGAGATGGCCCAGGGTGCCCAGGCTGCTGGCCACGACGAGCAGTCGGCCGCCCGGGCGCAGGACGGGGCCGAACGAGCGCAGGATCGCGTGGGTGGCGGTGTTGGAGACGTCGATGAACTCGTCGGCCCGCCCGGATTGGGACTCGTCGGGCAGCACACGTGCGACGGCGTTGGAGATCACGACATCGACGCCGCCCTGCTGCGCCCGCAGCTCTTCGGCCAGCCGCGCGACAGCCTCGGTGTCGGTCACATCCAGCACCCGGCCTTCTATCCGACTGCGGGTACCGGGCAATTGGGCCACCTCCCGGGCCGCGTCCGCCACACGCTGCCGGTCGCGGCCGGTGAGCAACACCACGTCCTCCGGGCTCATGCGAGCGGCCAGTCCCTCGACGAGGGCGCGGCCCAGTCCCTGGTTGGCGCCCGTGACGAGGGCGATTCGCGAAGCGTTCATGCCTGCCACGCTAGAAAAGCCGCAGCCATGAGTCCAACGACATTGAGGCACAGGTAGTATCCGTAATCGTCATGGACTTCACGGATGTGTCGTTGACCGCGCTGCGCGTCTTCCGCGCGGTTGCCGAACAGGGCACCTTCACGGCGGCCGCCGCGTCGCTGGGCTACACCCAGTCGGCGGTGTCCCGGCAGATCGCCGCGATCGAGCGGGTGGCGGGCGCGGAGTTGCTGGAACGGCGGCGCGAAGGAGTACGCCTGACCGCGCCCGGCCGCGTGGTGATGCGCCGCGCGACGATCGTGCTCGACGAGATCGACGCCACCGCGCGCGAACTGTCCGGACTGCCCGAGCAGGCCGGCACGGTCCGACTGGGCTGGTTCCCCAGCGCCGGAGCCGTCCTGGTGCCGGCGGCCCTGGCCACACTGCGCCGCACGGACCCCGGGCTCGACGTCGTCAGCCGCGAAGGCACCACCCCGGCGCTGGTGCGGGCCCTGCGGGCGGGCAGCCTGGACCTCGCGCTCCTGGCCTCGGCGCCGCCGTTTCGCCCGCCGGACGCCGAGTCACCCCCGCTGGCTCTGCAGACGCTCACCGAACGCGCACTGTGTCTCGCCGTGCCCGCCGCCCACCCGCTCGCCCGCGGTGACTTCGTCGACGTCGCCGACCTGCGAGGGCAGCGCTGGATCGCGAGCTCCGGCTCCGGCGAGGACCGGCTGTTGGGGGTGTGGCCCGGCCTGGACGAGCGGCCCGAGATCGTCCACAGCGCCCGTGACTGGCTGGCCAAACTCCAGCTGGTCGCCACCGGGTGCGGCCTCACCACCGTGCCCTCCACCCTCGCCCCCGCCGCGCCACCGGGCGTACGGGTCCTTCCGGTCCGCGGCGGGCCCCAGGAACAGCGCCGTCTGCTCCTGGCCCGGCTGCCCCACCCACCGACCGAGCCGGTGACGCGCGTGGCAGCCGCCCTCCGAGCCGCGGCCCTCGACGCAGACGAACCAACTCTGTCCACGCCGCCCCGGTGGCCTGGGCGCCGGGGCGGCGGCCCGGACGGTCCGGTCAGCGCCTCTGACGCCAGCGCCGAGCCAGGCGCCTGACGCTCGCCCGCCCTCGACGCGGACGGGACGGCGGAGATGGCCGGGGCCCAGATTCCGTCCGCATGCCGTCCCGGCCCCCGGGCCGCCAGTGATCGTCGGGTGACAGCAGCGGCGCCTTGCGTTCCGTCTGCGCCTTGATCTCCTGATATGACTCGTGGGAGGCCACGCGGTACGCCTCCTCCCACCGAGGCTCGGTCGGCTGACACAGTGACGGGTCCGCGCTGTGCGCGGACCCGTCAGCGGAAGCGATGCCTCTGTGTCAGGCGCGGGGCCGTTCGAAGGTGAGCAGCAGGCCCTCGACCGATCCGGGCCCTATGCGGCCCTTCACGTCGGCGGAGGTGATCGCCTTGAGGCCCCAGCCGTCCTCGGCATGCTTGTTGAGGACCTTCTCCAGCTTGTCGCTGTCCAGAGCATCACCGATCAGCGACTCCCTGAAGGTGACGACCTTGTACTCGTAGGTGTAGGCGTGGCTCATGGCTGCGACGTCCTCCTGTGTATCGGCTGCGGTGGCTGGAACCAGCCAATCATGGCCATGGGAGCGTTCGGCGACCAGGCACCGACCCGCCCTGGCGTGATCTTCTTCAGACGTCCGGGCCGCTGGGCTGCCCGTGACCGTCGGTGGCGGTCTCGGCGGACGGCCACCGTGCCAACGAGATCATCCCCATCACGCGGTGGATCAAGTAGAAGGCGAGGGGCAGTTCGCCGAACACCGCGAGCGCGGCCGACGGCCAGACCTCCGAGGTACCGAAGGAGAGCGAGACGTCGAACCACGCGTCGCAGACCAACAGCACCGCCGTCGCGAGTGCCGACACCATCACGGCACGGTGCCGCAGCCAGCCGAGTATCGCGGTGGACGCCATCGCGACCAACAGCAGAACGTCGAATCCCACCCAGGCCGCGCGCCAGTGGTGGACCCGGTACCCGGACGGCAACGTCAGCGCCAGCAGGACGGTCCACGGGACGAGCGCGATGGAGCAGACGGTGAGCAGTTCCAGGGTGTGCCGCCGGTGCCGGCGTACGCGCTCCAGCAGCTCGGCTCTCGCCGTCGGTGCAGCAGCCCCCTCGCGGTCGCCGGTCTGCGTGTCGCTCACGTCGCCTGCTCCGTTCTCGTCTGTTCTCGGGCGGCCAGGCGTCCGGAAGTGATCCAGCAGCACTGCCAGGCTAATGCCCGGGCCGACCGCGTCGTTCAGGGGGCCTGGATGACCTGCCGGTCCCCGCGGAGCGATGATGTCTGCCGTGGCGCATACGACGCCGTTCACCAGGTTGTTCGGGGTGCGGCATCGGACCCGGGCGCCTGGCCGTCGAGACACACGGCGCGCGCCCAGGACCACCCCTGCCTTGTCTCCCACCGCGTCCGGTGTGAGCCGGTGAGACCGTCGACCTCGTCGACGACGTGCCGTCCGACGCCGCCACACGCCGCTCGGCCCTCTCGACCCGAGACGTCAGAAAGCCCCGTGTTCTGCACATCGTCGCCGACGTGCAGAACACGGGACCTGGAGTGCCGCTCGCATCCTCGTCGATGAGACGCCGACGTGGGCGCCGGACGGGCGGAGTCGAGGCAGGAGGCGGGCGCCCCGACCGGCGTGGCCGCTCCCGGCCGCAGGCCTCGAAGTCCGCTGAAACTGCAGCCAGTTGTCTGCCGACGGTTGTCCGCGCCCGGTCGGTTATCCGTGGCAGATGAGCACGATGAGGCCGTCGCAGTCGTCGCCGTCATCGCCGTAGCCGCCGTGACCACCGTGGCCGCGATGTTCCTCCTGGCCGTGACCTCGGGCCGGGGCGGACGAGGAGGCCTTGTCCCTGGCGTCGTCGTACGGGGTGGGCGCCGCGGCCACGGCGGATCCGGCGGCTCCCACGAGCGCCGCACAGGCGATGCCCAGGGCGGCACCCATCGCGAGTATTCGCGGAATCCGGGTGCTGGTCCTCTCGGCGTGTTCGGGCGTGTTCGGGTGGTTGTGCAGTGGTGTGTTCATGCAGTCACCCTCTACGGCCGCCCGGCCAATTTCGCGCCGAGCGCAGCCGATTGGGTGAGCTACGCGGAAGGGTGTGCGCGAAGGGGTGCGCGGAGGTGGCTGCGACCGCGCCCGTGGGCGGGCGTTGGTGACAGCGGCCCTTCGTCCACGCTTGAGGCCATCCGTGAGCGGCGCGACGCGTTGATCCGGGAAGTCGACGCTTTTCTGAAGCGCGCCGCGGACGAGGGGCTGTTCCGTGCCGATCTCCCGGTGGGGTGGCCGGGCGCGCTGCTGCCGCAGCTGATGCAGCTGGCTTCACAGGAGTTGCCCGATCTCACTGCCGCGCAGGCCGCGGACGTGGTCGTCGACAGTCTTCTGCGAGGGTTCGGCGCTCGCTGACGCCGAAGGGGAGGGGGCGGTGTGCTGCCCGACAACGCCCCGGCCGGCACCGAACGTGTGGGGGCCGGGCGGCTGTTACGACGCCGCGTTGTCCTGGGGCTGTGACGTCTCCTGGACGTCGCCGGCCGGGTTCGGCCCGTCCTTGCGGGAACCGTCGTACCCGGCACGGTGGCTGCCGCGCAGCGCCGAGGCGACCGCGGAGACCAGAGCCATGCCCGCGGCAACGCTGAAGACGATGGTCAGGCCGTGGTGGAAGGGACCGGAGACCAGCTGCGGGAAGAACGTGTGGCCGGTCAGCGCCGCTCGCTGCGCCGCTGAGACGTGATCGAGGGCGCCGTTGGACGACAGCAGGTGTTCGATGGGGTTGTTGCCGAGGAAGGTGGCGAACAGTGTGCTCACGGGTGGCAGCGCCGCCGCCTGTTCGGCTGCGCCGGCCGGCACGCCGTGCGCCTGGAGCCCGCTGCTCAGCGTCCCGGGCAGCGAGGAGGCGAGCCCCGAGACCATCAGGGAGAAGAACACGCCGATGGACAGGGCGGTACCGGAGTTCTGGAACGTGGAGCGCATGCCCGATGCGACGCCCCGGTACTCGGGCGACACGCTGCCCATGATCGAGGACGTGTTCGGCGCGGAGAACATGCCTTGGCCCAGCCCGTTGAGCAGCAGCAGCGCCGCGAACAGGCCGTAGTCGAAGTTGACGGGCAGCGCGAGCAGGCCGAGGAAGGAACACGCCACGGCGACCAGGCCGGTCGTGGAGAACAGGCGCGCGCCGAATCGGTCCGACAGGAACCCCGAGACGGGCCCGGCGATCAGGAATCCGATGGTGAGCGGGAGCATGAAGACCCCGGCCCACAGCGGCGTGTCCTCGAAGTCGTAGCCGTGGAGGGGCAGCCAGATGCCCTGCAGCCAGATGATGAGCATGAACTGCAGGCCGCCGCGCGCGATCGCGGTCAGCAGGGCGGCCAGATTGCCCGCGGCGAAGGCGCGCACCTTGAACAGGCCCAGGTTGAACATGGGTTCGGCGACGTGCGTCTCGACGTAGCAGAAGAGGAGCAGCAGGGCGGCGCCGCCGATCAGACCGGTGAGAACCCATGGGTTCGCCCAGCCGGTGGCGCTGCCACCGTAGGGCTGGATGCCGTAGGTGATGCCGGCCAGCAGGATTCCGGCTCCCACCGCGAACGTGAGGTTGCCCAGCCAGTCGACACGGCCGGGGCGGCCTGCCGAGGTCTCACGGAGGCTGAGGTAGGACCAGATCGTCCCGGTGATGCTGATCGGGACGCTGATCCAGAACACGGCGCGCCAGTCGACGGCGGCGAGCAGGCCGCCCGCGAGGAGGCCGAGGAACTGGCCCGCGAGCGCGGTGATCTGGTTGATGCCCAGGGCCATGCCACGCTGCCGCGCGGGGAACGCGTCGGTGAGGATGGCGGCCGAGTTGGCGGTGAGCATGGAGCCGCCGAAGGCCTGCACGATGCGCCAGATGATCAGCCACAGGGCGCCCGCCCCCGCATGGAACGGGTCCAGGGAGAGCGCCACCGAGGCACACGCGAAGATCAGGAAGCCGAGATTGTAGATCCGTACCCGGCCGAACATGTCGCCGAGCCGGCCGAGCACCACGACCAGCACGGCCGAGACCAGGAGATAGCCCAGGATCATCCAGAGCAGGTAGCCGATGTTGCCCGGGGCGAGCGGGTCGAGTCCGATACCGCGGAAGATCGCGGGCAGCGAGATGATCACGATGGAGGCGTCCATCGTGGCGATGAGCACGCCGAGCGTGGTGTTCGACAGCGCGACCCACTTGTAGCCGGGTCCGACGGGAGCGTCCTTCCCGCGCGCCGAGCGCAGCGCACCGAACCCGAACGGCCCGCTCACAGCTGCTCCGCCAGCCGGTCGAGGAGAGGAAGCGCCGCCGCGAGTGCGGCACGCTCCTCGGCCGTGAACCCGTCGATGACGGTTCCGAGCCGGTGCACCGACTCGGAACGCCGCTCGGCCAGCATGGCGCGTCCCTCCTCGGTGATCGCCACGATGCTCCGCCGCCCGTCCGAGGCGTCAGGGCTACGGCGGACGAGCCCGCGCTGTTCGAGCTGGGCGAGGGTGCTCGCCATCGCCTGCGGACGCACGCGCTCCATGTCGGCGAGGGCCGTCGGCGTGTCGGGACCGTCGTTGGAGAGCCGGGCGAGCACCGACATACCGGACAGCGACACGTCCCCCACCGCATGAGCCTGGCGTAGACGCCGGGTCACGCGGCCCATCGCGAGCCGGAGGTCGGATGCCAGCCTGGCGGTGTCGATCGGGTCGCGGGTGCCGCCGTTCCCTGTTCCGTCATCCACCTTCATAGGTACTAACACTAGGCTTATCAGTTGGAACTGCTCAATCAACTGTAAGTAAATGCTCCGCTGAGCCGGCTCCGCTCAGCCGCTGTGGGAGACGGCCAGCCCGTAGAAGGCGACGCGGGCACCGTTCGTGGTGCTGTCGGAGGACGACTGGTTGTAGGAACCGGCCTTGAAGTACTGCTTGTAGGAGAAGAAGGACGACGGGATGGGGTAGTGGGTGGTGCTGCCGTTGACCGTCAGGTCGATGGTGTCGCCGCCCGAGACGGCGATGGTGTACGTCCATGTCTTGCCCACGGAGACATGGCCGACGGTGTGCGGTGTCTGGCCGCCGGAGGGGGAGTTCTCGGTGCCGAGGACGATGTCGCCACTCGCGCGGTAGTAGAGCTCCAGCAGCGGTTTGGTGGAGGAGCCGCCGGTGCCGAGGTGGATCTGGCCGACGCACACGTTCTTCGTCACCGACACGACCCGCAGAGTGGCGTTCAACTTGTGGCTGCCGCCGAGGGACCAGTTGGCGGCGCTGCCACTGCGGTTCATCTCCCGCAACTCGGAGCGCGCGTAGTTGGAGTTGGGCGTCGTGACGCCCTTCTCCGGAGCCCAGAAGGTCATGGCCCCGTCGCGCTTGTCGGTGTAGAAGTACGCGTCCTGGTATCCGCTCGCCCCTTGCAGGCGGGAGGAGGAGATGGTCGTGGGGGAACCGGGTGAGCCGACGGGCTCCTGGAGTTGCCATACGGACAGGTCGAAGTTGCCGCCGGGTGCCTTGCCGGTATCGGCGGCGATGGCGTTCCCGGTGCTCACAACCGCGATTACGCCGACGACGGCCGTGACGCTGACGCCGGCCAGGAATCTCGAGCGGATCATGGCGTGCCCTGCTTTCTTGACGGTGGGGGAGGGGAGCACGTTCCCGAACTCTCGCATTCGCGTATTCACGTAGATGAACGTGGTGCTTGTCCGTGAACCGATGAGGTGTGGCAGAACCTAAAGGTCTGAACCAGCTCCGTCAAGAGGTGAAGGCAAAGGCGAAGGTGATGCGGCCGGGCGCTTCACGGCGTGCGGCACCTGTGGGAAGTGGCCAAGAAACACTGGCGAGTTGAGTGGTGTCTCACCCGGAGCGATTCGCGCGTCGCTCCTTAGTCTGATCAGTCAGTGTCCATCTGTTCACTGAATGGTGGGTCCCATGACGAAGCCTGAGCACGAGCCCGGAAGGGTTCGCCGTGTCGCACGCAAGACTGGGAAGGTGGCGTTGGCGGCCGCGTTGGGAACGCTCGTCCGCTGGGCCGTCACCTGGCTCCTCGGGCGCCTCGGCTGAGTCGGCGCGCGGGAGGTGGTCGGTCAAGTGCCTTGTCCCTGCGGCGCTTTGACGGCATGTCGACTCAGAGGACGCGGGCCACTCCCGCGTAGATGCCACTCGCCTCCGGCTCCGTCGTCCGGCCGGGTGCGTTCCACTCCGTGGCCGTCACCAGGCCGGGCGGGACGAGGTCCAGGCCGTCGAAGAAACGCTCAACTCCCGGACGGGTACGGAAACCGAGCTCGATGCCACCCTTCGCGTACTCGGCGGTGACCTGTTCGGCGAGTTCCGGAAACAGGTCGGACGATGCGTGCGACAGCACCAGACAGCTGCCCTGCGGCAGGGTGCTCACGAGGTCGCGGACGATGTCGTGGGCCCCCTGCTCGTCGGTGATGAAGTGCATCAGCGCGATGAGCGACAGCGCGATGGGACGATTGAAGTCCAGTATGCGCCGGGCATGTTGGACGATTTCGTCAGGCTGCCGAACGTCGGCCTCGATGTAGTCGGTGACTCCCCCGGGGCAGCTGACCAACAGCGCTTCGGCGTGGCGCAGCATGATCGGGTCATGGTCGGCGTAGACGACCTTCGCCGTCGGCACGACGCCCTGGACGATCTGGTGGAGATTGGGCTCGGTGGGAATCCCTGCACCGATGTCCAGGAACTGGTCGATGCCCTGCGCGGCGAGCCAGGCGGCGGCCCGGTGCATGAACTGCCGGTTCTGCCGGGCCGCGTCCCTCGCCTCGGGCGGCAGTTGCTCGCCCACCGCTTGGTCGATCGGGTAGTTGTCCTTGCCGCCGAGCAGCCAGTCGTAGACCCGGGCAGTGTGCGCCTTGCTGGTGTCGATCCGAAGGGACGGCTGTGGGCCGGTCGTCATGGCAACTCCATCGTGCCGGGGATCAGGGCAGGCCGAGTGCGCGGTCATCGTACGCGCGTGTCATATGGCCTGTCGGATACGGGAGTTGGGGCCGGACCCGCAGCACTGCACCCGCACCGCGCTGCACCGTGTCGCTGTCGCTGTCGCTGTCGCTGTCGCAAGCGCAGGGGGCGGGGGTCAGGGGTCAGGGGTCAGGGACGTTGGCGGGACAGCAGGCGGTTGGGCCCGCGCTCGCCCGTCTGTGTCGAGTGAGGTGCCCTGGCCCGTCGTACGAGGTCGGCGGCGGCCTTGTCCCACTCGGGATGGGCGAAGGTGAACCCGGCCGCACACAGCCGACCCGGAACCACGCGCCGGCTCTTCAGCAACAGTTCGGTGTCCGAGCGCATCGCCCACGCCCCCAGCTGCGCCATCCAGCGCGTTGCCGGCAGTCCCACCGGGACGCCTCGTGCCGTGCGCAGCGCCCGCATGAACTGCCGGTGCGGGAGGGGGTCGGGCGAGGCGAGGTTCACCGGCCCTTCGATGTCGTCCCGGGCGATCAGGAACTCCACCGCCCGCACGAAGTCCTCGTCATGGATCCAGGAGACGTACTGCGCGCCGCCGCCGACCGGCCCGCCCAGCCCCAGCCGTGCCAGGCGCAGCAGGACATCGAAGACTCCGCCTCGGTCCGGGCTCATGACCATCGCCGAGCGCAGTGCCACCTTGCGGGTCCCCGGCGTGGGCGCCTGGGCCTGCGCCCGTTCCCAGTTCTTGGCGATCTCGACGCTGTACGCCCAGTAGTCCGGCACCCCTGCCTCCGAGCCGCCGATCACCCCCGTGGCCTCGTCGTTGGCCGCATCGAAGCGATGGGCGTAGATCGTCGCGGTGCTCATCTGCAGCCAGACCCGCGGGGGTCGCACGGCGGCGGCGATCGCCTCGCCGACGACCCGCGCCGAGTTCACCCGGGAATCCATCATGTCCCGCAGGTTCTCGTCGGTGTAGCGACAGGAGACGCTGCGCCCCGCCAGGTTGATCACGACTTCGCAGCCGTCGATCGCCTCGGCCCAGGGGCCGATCGTCTCCCCGTCCCAGGCGATCTCACGCTCCCGCTTCGGGCTCCTGGTCAGCACCACCACCTCGTGACCGGCCGCCGTCAGCGCGCGGTCGAGGACCGCGCCCACCTGTCCGGTTCCCCCGGGCAGCACTACCTTCATTCAGCCCCCTCAGCTCTGGTGGACTCAGCCTAACCAGATATTTGAACGTGTTCAAATGCGGACTCGGCCCACCGTTCGAGACGGGTCGGCGCACTCCTACCGGCGATTGCGCCGGCGCATGGGTAGTGTCCGCCCCGATGCGGCGGGGCCCGTGCCACCGCAGTCCGCGAGGAGGAGGATCACGATGGCCGATCGCCAGGCCGAGACCCCGTCGGGAGAGGGGCCGGCGACGCGGTTCCCGGAGGCCCGACCGGCGAGCGCGCGCCAGGCGGTGCGGCTCGCGCTCGTGATCGGTGCGCTCGGCGTGGTCTTCGGCGACATCGGGACCAGCCCGATCTACACCCTCCAGACCGTGTTCAATCCGAGCGACCCGCACCCGGTCCCGGTCAGTACGCAGAACGTGTACGGCGTGGTGTCGCTGGTCTTCTGGTCGGTCATGATCATCGTGACGATCACCTATGTGCTGCTGGCTATGCGAGCCGACAACGACGGCGAGGGCGGCATCATGGCGCTCATCACGCTGCTGCGCCGGTGGAGTTCACAGCGGGGCGGGCGGGCCGCCGTCGTACTGGCCGCGCTGGGCATCTTCGGCGCGTCGCTGTTCTTCGGCGACAGCATGATCACCCCCGCGATCTCGGTGCTGTCCGCGGTCGAGGGTGTCAAGGTCGTCGAGCCGTCGCTGGGCGACGCGGTCGTACCCATCACCGCGGTGATCATCGTGATCCTGTTCCTGGTGCAGCGCCGCGGAACGGCGGCGGTGGGCCGGGTGTTCGGGCCGATCATGATCGCCTGGTTCCTGACCATCGGCGCGTGCGGCGTCGCCGGCATCGCCGACCACCCGGGCATTCTGCGGGCACTGTCACCGACGTACGCGCTGAGCTTCCTGTTCGGCCACTTCGGTATCGCCTTCTTCGCCCTGGCCGCCGTGGTGCTCGCGGTCACCGGCGCCGAGGCCCTCTACGCCGACATGGGCCACTTCGGTCGCCCGGCGATCACCCGCGCCTGGCTGTTCCTCGTCTTCCCCGCCTGCATCCTCAGCTACCTCGGCCAGGGCGCGCTGATCCTCGACGATGCGGACAACATCAGCAGCCCGTTCTTCCTGCTCGTGCCCGACTGGGGACGGTGGCCGTTGGTCCTGCTGGCCACGGCGGCCACGGTGATCGCCTCCCAGGCGGTGATCACCGGCGCGTACTCGGTCACCTCCCAGGCCGCCCAGCTGGGCTATCTGCCGAGGCTCCGCATCGCGCACACCTCCGAGTCCACCATCGGTCAGATCTACGTCCCCTGGATCAACTGGCTGTTGATGGTCTCGGTGCTCACCCTGGTGTTCGCCTTCCGCAGCTCCACGGCGCTGGCCTTCGCGTTCGGCATGGCCGTCACCGGCACCATCACCATCACCACCCTGCTGTTCTTCTACGTCGCCCGCGCGAAATGGGGCACGCCCAGGTGGCTGATCGCCATCGGCGCGATCGTGCTGCTCTCCGTGGACCTGCTGTTCGTGGCGGCCAACCTGACCAAGCTCGTCCACGGCGCATGGCTGCCCCTGCTGATCGGCCTCACCGTGTTCACCGTCATGACGACCTGGCAACGCGGACGCGAGGCCGTCACCGCGGAACGCGCTCGCCACGAAGGTCCCCTGCGTGCTTTCGTCGATGACCTCCGCAGCGGAGAGCTGTCGGCGGTCCAGGTCCCCGGCACGGCCGTCTTCCTCAACCGGGGGAACGAGACGGCTCCCTTGGCCATGCGGGCCAACGTGGAACACAATCATGTGCGGCACGAGCAGGTCGTGATCCTTTCCATCGAGACCGAGCCCGTGCCCCGCGTCCCGGCCGACCGACGGATCGTCATCGACGATCTCGGCTACGCCGACGACGGGATCGTCCACGTCACCGCTCGGATCGGCTACATGGAGACGCCGGATGTGCCCGGCACGCTGGCGATGCTCAACCCCGGCCAGACCGAAGGACAGTTGCAGCTCGACCACGCGTCCTACTTCCTGTCGAAGATCGAGCTCCTGCGCGGCAGCGCCCCGACCATGGCCCCTTGGCGCAAACGCCTGTTCATCGCCACCTCCTACATCACGGCCGACGCCGCCGAGCACTTCGGCCTGCCCCGCGAACGCACCGTCATCATGGGCTCGCACATCGAGCTGTAGACGCACCGGCAACCGACCGGAGAGCTGTGATCGGTCTGCGGTGCGACGCCATCGATGCGATATGCGCATAGAACATGTGATGTACGTGGTAGATTCTGCGTCATGGGCATGAGCCTGGAAGAACGTGTGCGGTCCGCGGTGGCGGCGCTCCTGCATGCGGCCGGTGAGTCGCAGACCGAGCTCGCCATCGCCCTGGGCGTGAGCCAGGCTCAGGTGAGCCGCCGTCAGTCCGGCACCGCGGCCTGGAGTCTGACCGACTGCGAGGCGGTCGCCGTGCACTACGGCATCGACGTCCTTGAGCTCCTCGCGGGACCCACCCGGGCCACTGAGGCGCTGCCCGTCGAGCGGCGCCGCGTCTTGGGCCGTCAGACCACCGCCGTACGCCCTGCGGCCGTCGACGGGGGAGTGTGATGACGGACTTCAACGCGATCGACGCGCTGCTCGCGGGGGCGAAGAAGGAGGTCCCGCTACCGCCCGCGGAGGAGCGGCGCGCCCTGCGCGAGGAGCTGAACCTCTCGCGCACCCAGCTCGCGCAGGCACTGGGCGTCAGTCCGTCCACGGTCGGCGGCTGGGAGTCCGGACGTGACCCGAGCGGGGAAGTACGTGAGAAGTACGCGTACTTCCTCGAAGGAGCACGGACCAAACTGGCCGCCGAGGCCGAGGCCGAGGCCGAGGCCGAAACCGAAAGCGAAACCGCGACCGAAACCGAGGACGTCGCGTCGGCGGAGGAACCTGAGAGCGACGCTCCTGGGGACGCCGACCAGGACGACGACGTCGAGGTGCTCGCCGCACCCCGGCCGTGTGTGCTGTGCGGTCAGCCCGCCCGCCACCAGGTCACGGGATTCCCGCAGCACCTGGACCCCGCGGAGTGCGGCACGGCCGAGCCCCCGCAGCCGGAGAAACCCGCACCGCACCAGGCCGCCACCCGGACGGCCCCCGCGGGCAGGCCGCAACAGCCGACCCGCGGAGTGAAGGTGGTGCCCGTCGGCCGTCGTATGCAGACCGCCGACACCCCGGACCTGATCGCCCGAGCCGTCACAGCCGCCCTCGCCGAGCACTCCGGCGACGTCGCGGCAGCGACCACGGCACTGGTGAAGAGGGCGATCCCGGACGCGATGGCGCTGCTCGACGAGAGCCGCAAGGGCGGCCGTTACGACGTCGTCGCCCACCCATGGCTCCCCGACGTCCTGCGCAAGCAGACGGCCCGCGGCCCCGACCAGGTCTGGGAGGCCCGCCCCAAGTGGTCGCGCCCCGAACTCCCGCACGGAGAGCACGAGGTGACCGCGCTCGACATCAACGGCGCTTACCTGTCCGCTCTCAAGACGCACCTGCCGCTCGGTCAGCTGGAGCACTCCACCGGCGACCACCACGACCGCCGCCGCGCAGGCATCCATCTGATCACCCCGCCTGTCTGGGACCACGACACCTGCCTGCCGAACCCGATCGGCAGCCGGGACGAACCGGGACCGCTGTGGGTGACCGAGCCGACCCTGCGCCTCCTGCTGCGTCTGTCGGGTCCGAAGTACGGGCTGTGCGAACCGCCGGAGATCCACGAGTCGTGGACGTCGGGAGCCACGGAGGGGCTGCTGGAGAAGTTCCGCGTGGCGCTCAAGGACGCCCGGGACCGGGCGATCGCCGAGGACGACGAGGTGACGCTGGAGTACGTCAAGGCGATGTATTCGAAGTTCGTCTCCACGATGGGGGAGTCGAACTACAACCGGGAGCTGTATCGCACCGACTGGATGCACCTGATCCGTTCCCAGGCCTTCGTGAACCTCTGGTGGAAGGCGCACCGGGCCTACGACGAGGGCCTGGTGGTCGTCCGTGCCATGGGCACCGACGAACTGCACGTCATCGGCGACTGGCGCGCGGTGTTCCCTGAAGGGCGCGCCGTCACCGAGGTGAAGGTCAAGGACACCTACACCGTCGGCGCATCCACCACTGCCGAATAGGGCGTCCCGGGCCCGCCACGACCCCGGGGCGCGTCTCAGGCCACGCGGATGCCCACGATGCAGGTGTCGTCGTCCGTGTCCGACCTGCTGTGTGTGAGCATGCGGTCCAACTGCTGGTCCAGGGTGGGAGAAAGCATGCGTGCGGCCGTCAGCAGCTGGGCGAGGGACTCCTCGACCGACCGGTCACGACGTTCGATCAGACCGTCGGTGTACATGAGTAACGTGTCGTCGACGGCCAGCTGGACCTCGTGCTCCTCATAGGTCGCCTCGGGTACGGCACCCAGCAGGAGTCCCTTGATCAGGGGCAGTGGCGCCGCCTCGGTGCCACGCACCAGAACGGGCGGCAGATGGCCGGCCCGGGCCCATCGCAGGGTGCGGAGGTCGGGGTCGTACAGGCCGCAGACCGCCGTGGCGGTGACGGAGCCCGTCAGATGGTGGGCCACCATGTTGAGCCAGGACAGCAACTGTCCCGGCCCGGCGCCCGTCACGGCGAGCCCCCGCAGCGCGTTGCGCAGAACGACCATGCTGGTGGCCGCCTCGATGCCGTGCCCGGCGACGTCACCCACGCACAGCAGGACCAGCCTGGACGGCAGGACGACCGCGTCGTACCAGTCGCCGCCGACCAGATGCTGGGTCTCCGCGGGGCGGTAGCGTACGGCCACACGCAGTCCGGGAGCCTCCAGCGGCGCCTGCGCGGGAGGCATGATCGCGTGCTGCAACTGGAGGGTGAGCCGGTTGCGTTCACTGGCCTGCTGCTCGCTGTGGGCGAGCTGATCGCGGGTGGCGGCGAGCGCGACCTCGGTCCAGTGGTGGGCCGAGATGTCCTGATACGCCCCGCGTACGACGAACAGCTGGCCGTCGGAGTCGAGCACCGGCTCGGCCACGACGCGGATGTGGCGTGTCACCCCGTCGGGACGCTGGAGGCGGAACGAGGTGGACGCCGGCCGGCGATGGTGCAGCAGCGTCCGCAGGAACCGGCCGATGGTGACGGCGTCGTCGGGATGGGCGTGGGCGGCCAGGTCCTCCAGCGGCACGGGGACGCTGGAGACGGGCCTGCCGTAGAGGTGGTAGAGCTGAGCGTTCCAGGAGATCTCGCCGGTGAGGAGGTTCTCCTCGAAACCGCCGATACGGCCCAGGCGTTGGGCATGCTGGAGCAGGCTCGCCAGGCGGGCCGTCTCGTCCTCGATGCGCCAGATCAGCAGGACGCTGCCGCCGTGCCGGCTGATGCTGATGTCGGCGACCGCCGCCATGGGCACGTCCTCCAGGGCGGTGAGTCTCATCCGGCGGGTGCGGTAGGGCTCGCCGGTGGCGTAGACGCGCTCCACGTGTCCGAAGAGCTCGCTCTGGCCGGCGGCCATGGGGTACGTCTCCAGCAGCAGGGCGCCGTTGATGACGCCGCGCGGCCGGCCGGCGGGGTCCAGGAAGCGGCTGTTGACGTGACGGATGCGGAAGTCGACGAGGTTGGCGTCGGCGTCCAGGTGCGGCACGAGCACCAGGGCCGGGTCGTGGAGCCCGTCGGACAGGTCCATCAGTTCGGCCACGTCCTGCGGAACTCCGAAACTCGCCTCTCCGTCGGGGTGTTGGGGGACGTAGGTCTCCAGGGTGTGTGCGCACAGCTCGGCCAGGGCCTCGATCTGGCGGACGATCTGCGGGGCGGGAGTGTCCAGCGGGGTGGCCCACGAGATCTCCAGCACCCCGTGGATCCTTCCGACGGCACCGGCCGGTACGGCGACCCGGCCGCCGTCGGGATGGTGGTGCTGGCCGATCGAGGGCAGTCCGGTCTCGGACAGGCTGCGAATCCACCGGCCCGCGCGATCGGCGAGCCCGCGCCGCGCGACCGTTGTCACGCCCGGGGGCACGTGCCGCCATCGTCCGGCCTCGGCGGGAGAGAACCCCGCGCTGCCCGCCAGGGTGAGGGAGCCGTCGGTGCCCAGAGACCAGATGGCCACCGCCTCCGCACCCAGCGGGGTCAGGGCGTGTTCCAGCAGGGCATCGGCGACGGCCTGGGTGTCGTGGGCGGCCAGTGCACCGCTCTCGGCCGCCCGCAGCCGTACGGCGGAGGATGGGCCTCCCAGTGAGGCGGCGGCCTCGGTCCTGGCCGCGGTGGCGGCGAGGAAGGCAGTGGCCACCTCGGACAGTTGGTCGCGCGAGGCCTGGTTGATGACCTCGACCGCGAATTCGAGCGCCGTCATCCCCGCCTGCTCGGTGAGCTCGGCGAGCTGCCGCGCGGCCTGAGTCGGTCCGCAGCCCAGCCGTTCGACCAGGATGCCCTTGGCCAGTTCGATCAGTGCACGCCCGTCCGCCTCGGCCTGGGCCGCCCGCACCTCCTGGCGCAGGCGCTCCACGGTCGCTGCGAGCCTGCCGACCGGGGACGTCCGTCCGGGGCCGGCGTCGCCGCCGCTGCCGGACTCGGGCGGGCCCGCGCAGTCCCGCGGCGTGGGCTGGTCGCCCTCGGGCTTCTGGGCACGGTGCGGCTCGGGCGGTTGACGCAGATCACTCACGGCTGGCCTGTTCCTCGGCTGGGACGTCCGGGGACGTCACACGGTCGGCTGGTGCGCACTGCTGTGACGCCTGGTCACGCGGGCAGCCAGCGTCGGACGCGGGCGATGAGGTCATTGGTGTCTACGGGCTTGGTGACGTAGTCGTTGGCACCCGACGCGAGGCTCTTCTCCTGGTCGCCCGGCATGGCCTTGGCGGTGACGGCGATGATGGGCAGATCCGCGTACTGCGGCATCGTGCGGATCTCCGCGGTGGCGGCGTAGCCGTCCATCTCCGGCATCATCACGTCCATCAGCACCAGGCAGACCTCGGGGTGCGCAAGGAGCATCTCGATGCCCTTGCGGCCGTTGTCCGCGTGCAGGACCTGGAAACCATGGAGTTCCAGCACCCCGCTGAGAGCGAACAGGTTGCGTGCGTCGTCGTCGACCACCAGGACGCTGCGGCCGAGGAACGAGTCGTCCAGGACCTGTGCGGCAGGGTGCTGAGGCTCCTCGGCGCGCACCAGCGACAGTACGTCGCCCGGCAGTTCGGCGGACAGGTGCAGGGTGATGCGCTCACGCAGTTCGTCCAGGCTGGACAGGAAGTCCAGCGGCCGGTCGCCCGCCCGGGCGCGCAGCGTCTGTTCCTGGGCCAGGTCCACGCGATGACCGGTGTGGACGAGTACGGGCACGCTGGCGAGCGCGGAGTCGCCGTGCATGGCGGCGAGGAAGCCCGCGCCCTCGTCGTCGGGCCCGCCGAGTTCGAGGACGACGCAGTGGCACGGTTCGGCGGCCAGTGTGCTCGCCGCCTCCTGAGCCCCGACGGCCGTGATGATGTCGATCGCCCCGCGCGGATCGTCGGGGTCGTGCGCGATGTCGGCTACGGCCCGTTCGGCGACCAGGGTGAGCAGACCGCGAGGCCGCTCCTCGATGACCAGCAGGCGGCGTCTGCGCTGTTCGGGGGCTGCCATGAGGTCGGAGACGGCAGGAAGCGCCGGCGCCACCTCGGATTCGCCGGTGGCGTGGGCCTGGGCCGGCGGCCGGCCGCCGTGGTCCAGCAGCTCCTCGAAGTCGGCGCGTGCGACGGGCAGATGGAGCGTGAACGTGCTGCCCTGGCCCGGTGTGCTGTCGACCGTGACGGCGCCGCCGAGCAGATGGGCGATCTCCCGCGTGATGGACAGCCCGAGGCCGGTGCCGCCGTACTTGCGGCTGGTCGTGCCGTCGGCCTGCTGGAACGCCCCGAAAATCGTCTCCAGTTGCTGCTGGGGAATGCCGATGCCGGAGTCCTTGACCCGGAAGGCCACGATCGGGCCACCGCGGTGAACCCCCGGGGGCACCTCCCGGTCGGCGGCCGGTTCGATGCGCAGCTCCACGCGACCCTGCTCGGTGAACTTCACCGCGTTGGACAGCAGGTTGCGCAGGATCTGACGCAGCCGGGAGTCGTCGGTGAGCAGGTCCGCGGGCGTGCCCGGGGCCGTGTCCACCGTGAAGTCGAGGCTCTTCTGCGTCGTCATCGGCCGGAACGTCGCCTCGACGTACTCCAGGAGCTTGCGCAGCGGGACCCGCTCGGGAGCGACGTCCATCTTTCCGGCCTCGACCTTGGACAGGTCCAGGATGTCGTTGATCAGCTGCAGCAGGTCCGAGCCCGCCGAATGGATGATGCCCGCGTACTCGACCTGCTTCGGGGTGAGGTTGCGCGAGGGGTTCTGTGCCAGCAACTGGGCCAGGATCAGAAGGCTGTTGAGCGGAGTGCGCAGTTCGTGGCTCATGTTGGCCAGGAACTCCGACTTGTACTTGGAGGCCAGCGCCAACTGCTGTGCACGGGTTTCGAGTTCCTGCCGAGCGTGCTCGATCTGCAGGTTCTTGGCCTCGATGTCGCGGTTCTGCGAGGCCAGCAGGGAGGCCTTCTCTTCGAGTTCGGCGTTGGAGCGCTGCAGTTCGTCCTGCTGGACCTGCAACTCCTCCGACCTGGCCTGCAGTTCGGCGGTCAGGCGCTGGGACTCGTCCAACAGTTCGTCGGTGCGGACGTTGGCCACGATGGTGTTGAGGTTGACGCCGATGGCCGGCATCACCTGTGTCAGGAAGTCCTGGTGGATCTGCGTGAAGGGGCTGAGCGAGGCCAGCTCGATGACGCCGAGGACCTGCTCCTCGACCACGATGGGCAGCACCACCAGGGCACTGGGCACCGCCTGCCCGAGACCCGAGGAGATGGCCACGTAGCCCGCAGGAAGTTCCTCCACGGAGATGGGACGGCGGTTGCGCGCGGCCTGGCCGACCAGTGAGCGGCCGAAGGGGATGCGGGTGGGCCGGTCGGCGTCGTCGGGGCAGCCGTACGAGCCCACCAGTCGCAGTCCGGGACCGCGCTCGGTGTCCTCCGCCAGGTAGAAGGCGCCGTACTGCGCCGAGATCAGAGGGGTGAGCTCGTCCATGACCAGTTCGGCGACCACGGGCAGGTCGCGGTGACCCTGCATCAGGCTGGAGATCCGGGCGAGGTTGGTCTTGAGCCAGTCCTGCTCCTGGTTGGCCCGTGTCGTCTCGCGCAGCGACCCCACCATGGAGTTGATGTTGTCCTTGAGGTCGGCGACCTCGCCGGAGGCCTCCACGGTGATCGAGCGGGTCAGATCGCCCTCGGCGACGGCGCTGGTGACCTCGGCGATCGCGCGGACCTGGCGGGTGAGGTTGCCGGCCAGTTCGTTGACGTTCTCCGTCAGTCGCTTCCAGGTGCCCTCGACGCCCTCCACCTCGGCCTGGCCGCCGAGGCGCCCCTCGCTGCCGACCTCGCGGGCCACGCGGGTGACCTCGGCGGCGAACGACGACAACTGGTCGACCATCGTGTTGATGGTGGTCTTGAGTTCCAGGATCTCGCCCCGGGCGTCGACATCGATCTTCTTCGACAGATCGCCGCCCGCCACCGCGGTCGTCACCAGGGCGATGTTGCGTACCTGCCCGGTGAGGTTGTTGGCCATGGAGTTGACATTGTCCGTCAGGTCCTTCCATGTGCCGGCCACGTTCGGCACGTGCGCCTGGCCGCCGAGGCGGCCTTCGGTGCCGACCTCGCGGGCGACGCGGGTGACCTCGTCGGCGAACGCGGAGAGCGTGTCGACCATGGTGTTGATGACGTCCGTCAGGGCGGCGACCTCGCCCTTGGCCTCGACCGTGATCTTCTGGGAGAGGTCGCCGCGCGCCACCGCCGTGGCGACCTGGGCGATCGAGCGGACCTGCCCGGTCAGGTTCGACGCCATCACGTTGACGTTGTCCGTCAGGTCCTTCCAGGTCCCGGACACGCCCCGGACGATCGCCTGGCCGCCGAGATTGCCCTCCGTGCCGACTTCGCGGGCGACGCGGGTGACCTCGTCGGCGAACGCGGAGAGTTGGTCGACCATTGTGTTGATGGTGTTCTTGAGTTCCAGGATCTCGCCGCGGGCATCGACGGTGATCTTCTGGGAGAGGTCTCCCTGTGCCACCGCCGTGGCGACCTGGGCGACGTTGCGGACCTGCGAGGTGAGGTTGCCGCCCATGAAGTTCACGGAGTCCGTGAGGTCGCGCCAGGTGCCCTTGACCCCCTTCACGTCCGCCTGCCCGCCCAGGCGTCCTTCGGTGCCGACTTCGCGGGCGACGCGGGTGACTTCGTCGGCGAACGCGGAGAGTTGGTCGACCATCGTGTTGATGGTGTTCTTGAGTTCCAGGATCTCGCCGCGGGCATCGACGGTGATCTTCTGGGAGAGGTCTCCCTGTGCCACCGCCGTCGTCACCTGGGCGATGTTGCGGACCTGGGAGGTGAGATTGCCCGCCATGAAGTTGACCGAATCGGTCAGGTCGCGCCAGACACCGCCGACACCGGGCACCTGCGCCTGGCCGCCCAGCCGCCCCTCGCTGCCGACTTCGCGGGCGACGCGGGTGACCTCGTCGGCGAACGCGGAGAGCTGGTCGACCATCGTGTTGACGGTCTCCTTGAGCTGCAGGATCTCCCCGCGTGCGGGCACGTCGATCTTCTGGGACAGGTCACCCCTGGCGACCGCTGTCGCGACCTGGGCGATGTCGCGGACCTGCGTGGTGAGATTGCCCGCCATGGCGTTGACCGAATCGGTCAGATCCGCCCACGTACCGGAGACTCCCGGCACCTCTGCCTGACCGCCCAGCGTTCCCTCGGTGCCCACTTCGCGGGCCACCCGGGTCACTTCCGACGTGAACACGGACAACTGGTCGACCATGCCGTTGAAGACGGTGGCGATGTCACCCAGCAGACCCTGGCCGTCGGAGGGCAGCCGAGTGCCGAAATCGCCGTCCCGTACGGCGGTCAGACCGGTCAGCAGCTGCCGCAGCTCCTGCTCGCCCGGAGCCTGCTCCCGGGCGTCCATCGACTTGGTGGTCATGCGCACCCTCGTTCCGCTCCCCAAGAGTCCCCACCCCGAGGACCCGGAACCGCGACGGGGCCGGGAAGGCCCCGCTCAATAGCGGCATTTCCGCTGTTCACGGATCTGCCCGATGAGAAATCGGTGGAAGATTAGCTCAGTTGCCGCGCGGCAACAAAAGTCTGGCGTGAGCATCACAGCTCGCCGAAAAAGGCCCTGCGAAGGCGGAATGACGGTGCTGAACCGGGGTACCCAAAGGGTTTTCGCACAGGCCGACGGCGAGCCCGCTGGGCGGGCCGCGATGGGCAGGCCGTAAGGGGATCGGGACCGGCGGCGGGCACGCCGGTGCCGCCGGACCGCCCGCCCGGGCGCCCGGCCGTCATGGCGCCAGGGCGTCCCGGACGGTCGGACAACACGTGACGATCGTGTCGAGCCCCACGAGCTGAATGGTGCGCAGCACGGCACCCCGCGCGCCCGCGAGCCGCAGCCACCCCCGTGCGGCCTGCGTGGCCTGATGAGCGGCGATCAGGGTGTTGATGCCGCTGGAGTCCATGAAGGTGACCCGGCTCAGATCGACGATGACCCGGTGTCCGGCGGTGGCGTCCGCCGGAGGCATGGCCCGGGTCAGGGCGCCCGCGCTCTGATGGTCGACTTCTCCGTCGAGGCTGAGCACGGTGATGCCCTCGGCGTCGGTGCGGACGACGGTCAGCCGGCCGTGAACCGCTGGTTCCTGTTTGTCTGCCACTCGCATCCTTCGCGCACATCGGTGGGGTCGGCACACGTCTTTGTTGCCAACGCTGCCCCGGGATCGTAGGTGCGATGCACGCGGGTGGCCCATTCATATGCTCGCGGCACAGGAGTACTGCGCGGCGCACGGGGTAGACGCGCGCCCATGAACGGGGTATCGCAGATCTTCACGCGCCCACGAACGGGACATCGTGGATCATGACAGGGAGCCTGTGTGCCCGAGGAGGGTTCCTGGATGCACGATGTCGCACCCGCCGAGGTGACGGTGGCCCTGGACGGAGCCGCAGGCTGTATCGCCGGCGCGAGGGCCCGGGCGACGGAGTTCCTGACACGGGCCCGGTCCGCGTACGGGCTGCCCGTGTCGGCCCGCGCCTTGGACCTGGCCCAGCTGGTGGTCAGTGAGCTGGTCACCAACGCGCTCAAATACGCGCCCGGACCGGTGCTGTTGCACCTGCGCATCACCGGCGGCGCGCTGGAGATCGCGGTGTGGGACACCGAACCGACACTTCCGTCGGCCGAGACCGCCGACGCCGGGCGGGTCGGGCAGCACGGGTTGGAGATCGTGATGGCGGTGGTGCAGGGCTTCGAGGCGCACCGGGAGCCCGTCGGCAAGCGCATCACCGCCCGGCTCCCCCTGTTCGAGGGCCCGCTGGACCGCGCGGGCTGAGCCGGGCCGGACGAGGCGAGCCCGCCCGGGAGGGTCGACGCCCCCCGGCGGGCGGCGTCAGGAGTCGAGAAGCGTGCGGTGCGGTGACTTGTCGCAGGTCTCCCGGTCCGCAGGGCACGCTCCGGGAGCGAGGCCGCCCCCTGGCGGCAGGAGCGCGCAGGACAGCGCCGCCGGGTGGGATCGCGCCGGACGACGGTGGGCGCCGCTCCGTGCGCCTGCGCCACGGCCGCGCCTTACAACCGCTGTACCGGCGAATAGCTTGCGTGCGGCGGCGCTTCGCGGTGGTGGCATCGTCCCCATGTCCCTACGTCTTCATCTGGCCGCCGCTGCATGCCAGTTGGGTCGGGCGGGCCGGCCAGGACCACACCTTGCCGCCGTTGTCGGGCGGTGGCCTGACGTCCTCGGACCGGCGAGGCGTAATTCGGCCGCGTGCGGGCAACGGGGATGTGGGCAGGGAGGCGGCGCAGTGCCTGGGGAGGTCGTGCGCCGCCCCCTGCCTGCGTGGCAGGACAGGGCGGGCCGCTGCATCAGGCCCAACTGGGCTACCGCGGACGCCCGTTGTCGGATTGTCCGGGTATGGCCGGAGCGGTCAGAGGGCCAACCCGCGTGAATATCGAGTTGTCCCTCGAATTCAGTTGATGAACTCGGCCACCAGTGCGGCGAATTCGTCGGGTGTGGCGAGCCGGATGCCGAGGTCGTCTGCCTTGGCCCGTTTGGATCCGGCGCCCTCGCCGGCGACGACCAGGGTGGTCTTCTTGGACACGCTGGACGAGGAGCGGCCGCCGGCCCGCTCGATGAGTTCGTTCATCTGGTTACGGCTGAGCTGCGCCAGCGGTCCCGTCATGGTGCCGGTGACCACGACCGTCATGCCGGCGAGCGGGGCGTCGGCCGGGGCGCTGTCCGAGGCATCGCCGGCGTCGGGCGTGTCGCTGCCGACGGGCGGCGGGGGAGTGGCGCCGGGTTCCGTCATGTTCACCTCGGCTGCCGCGAGTTTGTCGATGAGACCGGCGAGGTCGGCGAGTTCGGCGACGATGGAGGGCGCCTTCTCCGGACCGATGCCCTCGACCTGCTGCAGTGCCTCGGCGTCGGCGGCGCGGATGTGTTCCATGGTGGCGAAGTGCCGGGCGATGCGGCGGGACATGGAGCGGCCCGTGCCACGGACGCCGAGCGCGCACAACACCCGCGACAGCGGCCGCGTCCTGGCCGTCGCGAGGGCGGCCAGCAGGTTGTCGGTACTGGTCTCACCCATCCGCTCCAGCGCGAGGAGCTGGTCGCGGGTGAGAGTGAACAGGTCGGCGAGGTCGCCGACCAGGCCGGCCTCGACGAGCTGGACGACACGAGTGGCGCCCAGGCCTTCGATGTCGAGCTGGTCGCGGCCCGCGGCGTAGGAGAGGGAGGCGACCAGGTGGCAGTTGCGGCCCTGTTCGCACCGCCAGCGCTCCTGGCTGGTGTCGATGCCGGATCCGCAGCGCGGGCACACCTCCGGGAAGGTGATGGCCTGTTCGTCGCCGGTGCGCAGGTGGGCGACGGGGGCCTCGATGCGGGGGATGACGTCGCCGGCGCGATGCACCATGACGTGGTCGCCCAGGCGCAGGTCGCGGCGGGTGATGTCGGCCGGGTTGTGCAGGGTGGCGTAGGTGATGGTGGCGCCGTCGATCTCCACGGGCTCGAGGACGCCCCGGGGGGCGATGATGCCCGTACGGCCCACGTTCCACTCCACCTCCAGCAGGCGGGTGATCTTCTCCACGGCGGGGAGCTTGTAGGCGATCGCCCAGCGTGGTGCCCGCGACCCGGATCCCGCTGCCTGCTGGTCGGCGGCCAGGTCGGCCTTGATGACGATGCCGTCGATGCCGAACGGCAGCTCGGCGCGCAGGGCGGCGATCTCGCGCACCCGGGCCACAACCTCCTCCCCGGTGGTGACGACGACGCCGGGCACCGCGGTGGCGGCGGTGGTGTTCACCCCCAGCCGTACGGCCAGGGCCATCAGGTCGCTGTGTGCGAGTTCCCCGAGCCGTCCGGCGAGTGCGGGGTCGGTATCGGCCAGCGGCAGTAGTCCGTAGCCGAAGAACGTCATCGGTACCGTGTACGCGCGTTCCTTGGCGCGCAGGGTGCCGGCGGACGCGCCGCGCGGGTTGGCGAACGGCGGCCCACCATGCTCGGTCCGCACCTCGTTGGCATGCTCGAACTGGGCTGTCGTCATGAGGACTTCACCGCGCACCTCCACGGTGACCGGCTCGGCCAGCGTCCTCGGCAGGCCCTCCAGGGTGCCGATCGCGTGCGAGACGTCCTCCCCGGCGATGCCGTCGCCACGGGTGATCAGCCGGGTCAGTCGGCCGCGGGTGTAGCGGGCCGCGACGGCGAGTCCGTCGAGCTTGGGCTCGACACTGAAGCGTTCCACCTCGCGGCCGATCCGTCGGGCCAGCGAGGCCGTCCAGGCGGTGAACTCCTCCGGCGAGAACACGTTGTCCAGGCTCAGCATCGCCACCGTGTGCGGCACATCGCCCACCGCCGCGCCGCCGGCGACCTTCCCGGTCGGCGAGCCGGGCAGCACCTGGTCGGGGTGAGCCGACTCCCACTCGGTGATGCCCCGCACCAGCCGGTCGTAGGCGTCGTCGTCCAGAGGGGTGGAGCCGCCCTCGTAGTAGGCGGCCGCGGCCTTGACCGCGTCCTCGACCGCCTGCGCGTAGGCGGCGGCATCCACGATCTGTGCAACGGGTGTCGTCATGCCCGCCATCCTGCCTGCCACCACTGACAACGCCCTCGCAGACGACTCGACAGGCGTCGGAGTCCGCCGTCGGTGAGCCCGGCGCCGGCCCGGCGGGCGGAGAGCGGGCCGGGCTTCCGGCCCGCTCGTCCGCCTCGTGAAGCCGGGCTGCGTCAGTGGCTGCGAGTGAAGACCTTGTCCTCGGTGGAGCCGGTGGAGCAGAGCTTCCTCTCCGTGGCCGTCATCTTGCGGGACTTGACCACGACCGCGCTGTGCTTGCCGTCGGTGCCGTTCGTGGCAGGGCCGGTGATCACGTCCGGTACGAACCAGTAGTAGTGACCCCACTTGGGGTCGTCGTAGTGGGTCTGCCAGGTGCCGGTTATCTGCTGCATGACCTGCGCACGGGAGATCCAGCCGACCTCTCCCGGCTGAACGGTCACGGTGAAGGAACTGGTCTCCGTGTGCGAACTCTGCCAGGTGTAGTTGTACGTCGCTGTCACGCTGGCCGTGACGATGCCTTCGATCCCTCCACCGACGGTGACCGAGCCTCCCACCGACTGGGAGGAGCCCACGGTGTCGGCCCATGACATCGACTGGGAGGCGGACGAGGCGGTGCAGTTGTAGAGCAGTTCGGAGACCTGGCGGGGCTTGCCGAGGTAGGCCTCGCCGATCTTCGGGGAGTTGAAGCTGCACTTGCCTTCACCGGAAGCGCAGTCGGCCATGATCTGCTCCGAGGTCGGCTGCTCGTCGGCCGCAGCGGGCACGGCCGCCGCGATCGTCCCGAGCACGACCGCGGTCAGACCCAGCGCGCGGCCGCCGTGCCGCAGCGCGCGGTTCATCGTCATCGTTGTTGCCTCTCACTGTACGTGGGGGGACGGTCATCACGCTGCGCCCTGTCTGGCGGGGCTGCGGTCACCGCCTGGTGCCCACGAGGCTCACGTAAACGATGGCCCAGCTACACCAAGAACTGGCAAAGTTGTAGTTGATCGTGAAACTGAAGAGCCGTCAATTTCCTTTCGCACGGCTCCATTTGGCCACGCTCAGGTCGAATGACGTGCACGGCAGCACCTGCCTCCGACGATCGCCGGCATCAGGAAGGGGCCGCTGGGTACATGGGGCCGCCGGGAAGCGGCCGAGGAAGCGCGCCGACAGGCCGAGGCCGACCGCGCCCGGCCGGGAGTGCCTGTCGTCGCGCCGCCCGCGGGCCGCCTGGCGCTCGACGATGCCGCGTGCGGAGACCACGAAGGTGACGTACAGGTCGAGGGTGATACCCAGCGCCCAGAGCCAGTACCGGACGGGATCGTGCGCCCAGATGGACACGATCCACGGAATCACGCCGAGCGACATCTGCGCGGCGGGCCGGTCGACGAGGATCTGCCGTCGATACTGCCACGCCCGGTTCGCCAGCCCCCGGGTCAGGATGTAGGCGAGAGCGAACACCCTGGCCTGCTGGTCGTCGCCCTCGTGCACCCCCGGCACCGCGGCCGCCATGACGGCCATGCCGAACATCGCGGCCAGCACCGTACGCGCACGGGTGTCCTCGTCGGCCACATAGGCGTACAGGGTGAAGCAGACCCATGCCGTCCAGAACGCCAGGAAGAGCAGCGCGTACAGCCCGACGTCGGCCAGATCGGGTGCGCCGTGCAGCAGATGGGCTATCAGCGCCACGCCCGCGACGGCCACCAGGTCGAAGAACAGCTCCAGCCAACTGGCCTGTGCCGTTCCTCGTCCGCTGGCGGCCACCGAACCGGCACGGCCGAATCGTCGCTCACATCACTCCCCTGCCCCGTCATCCGCCCGGTCGTCCACCCCGTCACCTGTCCGGCAGCAGGACGAAAAACGACAGTTCCACATCATGGAAGCCTCCGGCGCCCGCGCCAGCATCACACACGCCGACATCGTGTTCGTCGGCCCGGCTGCGGCGTCGCGTGCTCCGCCATAGAGTCGGCACGAGCGAGGAGGCCGAACTCACGATGCCTCAGTCACTCCGAGATCGTGGTGCGAGACCGTGGTGCGAGTGCTGACGCTGAGCCGCAGACGATGACCGGGAAGGGTGGGGCGCATGGCCGGAGAGGCCCAGGCACCGACTCCGCAGTTGGTCCTGTCCCCGCTCACCAGAGCCGCGATCTTTCTGGTCGCCACGATCGACCCTGGCGGCGAAGCCGTCACCCGGGACGTGCTGTCCCAGGTGAGCTCCCTGCAACGGTCCGTGGGCTTTCGTGCCGAGCCCGAGGGCAAGCTCAGTTGCGTCATCGGAATCGGCTCGCGGGCGTGGAGCCGGCTGTTCGCCGGCCCCCGCCCGGCGGACCTGCACCCCTTCCATGAGGTGAGCGGGCCCGTACACCGCGCCGTGTCGACACCGGGCGACCTGCTCTTCCACATCCGTGCCGCACGTCTGGACCTGTGCTTCGCGCTCGCCGCGGAGATCATGGTCCGCCTCGGCGAGGCGGTGACCGTCTGCGACGAGGTGCACGGCTTCCAGTACCTCGACAAACGTGACCTGCTCGGGTTCGTCGACGGCACGGAGAACCCCATCGGGCCCGCCGCGAACGCCGCCGTCCTGGTCGGGGACGAGGACCCCCGGTTCGCCGGCGGAAGCTACGTCATCGTCCAGAAGTACCTCCACGACCTCGACGCGTGGAACGCGCTCCCGGTCGAGACGCAGGAGAAGATCATCGGCAGGACGAAGCTGTCGGACATCGAGCTGGACGACAGTGCCAAACCGGCGGACTCGCACGTCGCCCTCACCACCATCACCGACCCCGACGGCACGGAACACGAGATCCTCCGGGACAACATGCCCTTCGGCACAGTCGGCCGGGGCGAGTTCGGTACCTACTTCATCGGTTACGCCCGTACTCCGACGGTGACGGAGACGATGCTTGAGCGCATGTTCCTGGGCGCCCCGGGCGCATCGCACGACCGGATCCTGGACTTCTCGACCCCTCACACCGGATGCCTGTTCCACGTCCCCACAGCGGACTTCCTCGACGACCTGCCCGAACCACCCGGCGCGGAAGCGGCGAAAGAGGAAGCGAGAAAAGAGGAAGCGGACGCCGACCAGTCCCGGTCCTCGGATTCCTCGCTGGGGATCGGCAGCATGAATGCGGAGCACTCCCTATGAACAACCTGCACCGTGACCTGGCGCCCCTATCCAGCGCCGCATGGAACGACCTGGAGGAAGAGGCACGGCGCACCTTCAAACGGCACGTCGCGGCACGCCGAATCGTCGACGTCCCCGAGCCGTACGGCGTCGAACTGGCGGGCGTGGGCACCGGGCACCTCGATACCGTGGACGCTCCTGCCGACGGCGTGATCGCCCACACGCGCCGCTTTCAGCCGCTGGTCGAGCTGCGCGTTCCGTTCACCGTTGACCGCCGGCAGGTCGACGACGTCGCCCGCGGAGCCAAGGACGCCGACTGGCAGCCCGCCAAGGACGCCGCTCGGCAGCTTGCGTTCGCCGAGGACCGGGCGGTCTTCGAGGGATACGCGGCCGCAGGCATCGTCGGCCTGCGCGAGAGCTCCGCCAACTCACAGGTGACGCTGCCCGCCGATGCCCGCGACTACCCGGACGCGATCAGCCAGGCGGTCACCGCCCTGCGCCTGGCAGGCGTAGACGGCGTGTACTCCCTGGCCCTGAGCGCCGAGGCGTACACGGCCGTCAGCGAGACCTCCGACCACGGCTATCCGATCATCAAGCACATCGCCAGACTCCTGGACGGGGACATCGTCTGGGCGCCCGCCATCGACGGCGCCTTCCTCCTGTCCACCCGCGGCGGCGACTTCGAGATGCATGTCGGCCAGGACGTGTCGATCGGCTACCTCTCCCACGACGCGACCAGCGTCACCCTGTACCTGGAGGAGACGCTGACCTTCCTCGTCCACACCAGCGAAGCGGTCGTGGCACTCGCTCCGCCCTCGTCCGGCGCTTGACGGTCGGTTCCCGACTCGCGCTCGCGCAGCGGCGTCCCATCTCCAGCCCGAGCTGTGGTGCCGCCCGCGCGGCGTCAGCGCGGACCGATCGCCGCCTCGGCCGCTGTCTTGATACGGGCGCCAAAGGCGTCGGCGTCCTTGCGGGCGGCGGCCAGCGCCAGAGAGACGACGACCTTGCCCAGGCCGTGCCCCTCCAGAACGTTGAAGATACGCACGCGCGTCCTGCCGTCTCCGAGCGCCGCAAGGTCGTAGCCGCCCTCACGTACCATCACGGTGTTCTTCGACTCCTCGGCCCAGCGGATCTTCGCCGGAGCCTCGAGTTCGGTGATGCGGAACTCCCTGGCGGTCTTCATCCCGGCGTCCTTCACCGAACTCCGGAAAACCGTACCGACCGCGGTCTCGGTGTCCGGGACTCGATCGATCCGCAGCACCCGGGGGCTGAACTGTGGATCGTTGCGCCCGTCGGCGAGGTAGGCGAACACTTCCTCGACAGGCCGATCGACCTCGACCACCGCTTCGAACTGTCCCGACATGGCCACTCCTCATCGGTCGAGCCACGACACGTCCGCGTCCTCCTGGCCAACAACGGACGACTCGCCGGGTCACGTGACAGCTGCGCTGGGAAGCAACGCCAGTGGCACGCCGTACCGCCCGCCCTGACATAGGGGCATGGCGACCCTACGGGACCACCGGTCATCCCGCGAGGCGAACGGCACGAGTGGAAGAACGCAGCGCTTGGCGTGCCACGCTGGCCCGGTCTCACTGAGGTGAGCGGCCGGGTGGATGGGCCCCGGGTATCGGCGGCCGACGGGGGCGGGGGTGATGATGTGGTGCCGGTGCGCCCGATCGCCGGCCTGGCAAGATGGCGGCGTGGAACGTGTGCTTGGAATCGGCGGATATTTCATGCGGGCCTCCGACCCGACGCTTTTGAATGCCTGGTATCGCGATTGCCTGGGTCTGGATGCCGATGAGAACGGCCTGTGGCGTCCCGAAGCCGGGGCGACGGTGTTCGCTACGTTCGAGTCCGAGACCGACTACTTCGGGTCCCGTGCCCAGCAGACCATGCTCAACTTCCGGGTGCGCGATCTGGATGCGATGCTCGCGCAATTGCGGGCCAAGGGAGCAGACGTGGCCGAGGAAACGGAGGACATGGAGGGCGTCGGCCGCTTCGGCTGGGTCACCGACCCCGAGGGCAATCGTATCGAGCTGTGGCAGCCCGCCTGACCTCGCGTCTCCACGCAGCCACGTGGGCGGTGATGTGCCGGTGGGCCATTGGGCCTGCTCCTGCGCGAATCGGCGTGCTGCTGTTGTTCATCACTGACGATGACGCAGCAGCCGCCATCTGACATCGCCGGATGAGACGATGAGGGCTTGTCAGTGCTGCCTTCTAGACTTTCACCCGGTTCCCACGGGACTACGTGGCCTTCATGTCCGCCTCCCATCCTCGCCTGCGGTTCCACCACCGGCGCCGACATCCTGTACCGCCTGACCTCTGATCCGGATCCTGACCATTGGCCGGTGTTGATTTTTGACCGCCAGAACCTGGTCGAGCCTTTCACAGTGTTCCCTTTTGGCATGACCGAGTTCTTGCGCAAACTCGTCGTTGACGAACTCGACTCCTATGACATGAAGTTCGAACCCATGCCGCGCTTCGTGCACTGGCCTGTGGCGGAAAGAGGCGGCTCCGCGGATTCGACAGAGCGCGGGCTACGCACCTGGGCCGGGGGGCGCCAATGGCAAGGCATCAATGACGCGGCGTCAATGACGGGGCATCAATGGCAGCGGCCTACGGATTGTGCGCACGAGTGCCGCATCCGACCGTGATCGTGACTGCCTCGCCGGCCCAGGCCAGCCGGGCGACTTCCGAGCGTGAAGCTGCTGACAACGTGTTCGAATCAGTGTTCCAATAAAGGGGAGGGCGGGATAAGGTCATGTTCAGCAAGGATCTTGCACGGAGGTGCCCCGGATGGAGAACACCACGCCCGCCCGCCGGGGCCGACCTCAAGGCCCCGGCACTGCCGAAGGAGAGCTGACGGGCCGCCAGGCGGCCATCGTCCGCTACATCAAGGAGACGGTCGACCGACAGGGATACCCGCCGTCGATGCGGGAGATCGGCAAGGCCGTAGACCTCAACAGCACCTCCTCGGTCGCCTACCAACTGCTCGCGCTCGAGCGCAAAGGCATCCTCTATCGCGACCCGCACCGGCCTCGCGCCTACCGGGTCAGGCCGTCATGGGCGCCTGACCTCGATGGCAAAGCCGTGGAACAGGTCGATGTGCCGCTCGTCGGCCGGATCGCCGCCGGCGCGCCCCTGCTCGCCGACGAGATGGTCGAGGACGTCTACACCCTGCCCCGTCAGGTCGTGGGCGACGGCGAGGTGTTCGCGCTGACGGTGTCCGGCGACAGCATGGTCGACGCGGCGATCTGCGACGGAGACATCGTCGCCGTCAAACGACAGGACAGCGCCGATCACGGCGACATCGTCGCCGCGCTCCTTGAGGACGAGGCCACTGTCAAAGTACTGCGCCGGCAGGACGGGCAGGTGTGGCTCATGCCCCGCAATCCGGCCTACGAGCCGATCCGCGGCGACGAGGCGCGGATCCTCGGCAAGGTCGTCGGCGTTCTCCGCGTTCTCTGAACAGACGGAAATCCACTGGAGTGGGACCTGCCGCTCATGCCATGGTGTCACTCGCCAAGGGGTGTAGCTCAGAGGCCAGAGCGCCGGTCTCCAAAACCGAATGCCGCAGGTTCGACTCCTGTCACCCCTGCCACCGCTGCGGTGATCACGCCGTCGGCAGTTCCGGTGGCCGACCTGCACAGGTCGGCCACCGACGTCGTCCGGGTCGTTGAACAACGCCGGGCCTTCGAAGTTGAGCGGTGTGCGGTACTGAGAGGCTGACCGGCTGTCACGTTGGGTGAGGTTCGGGGGCGGTGAGGGCGGGTCTGGTAGCAGGACGCCCGTGGTCGTCAGTGATCATTTCTGTTCTCGACGCAGAACGATCGTTCAGGAACCATGGGTTCGCTGTTGGAGGCGCGGGCGAGCTGCTGGTGGTGGCGCCGTTGCAGGTCCGGACCTCCGAGGCCGAGCCAGCGGCCGTAGAACTTAGGCAGCTGCTGGGGGCCGCGTTGACCAGGGCGCTGTAGGTGGGCGAGGCCGGAACACGACTCAGGGGCATGCCGGCGCCGTATCCGGTGGCGGTGTTGGTGGGCAAGTTCCTGGCGTGCGCGCCCGGCTCGCCGGCGGGTCGCGCGGCTTTGGCGGGATCCTTGGCGGTGAGGGTCACTATGTGCCCGCCCACCGGGGCCGTGTGCCCGCCCACCGGGACCCGTGTGGCGATGCCCCGGGCCATGTTCCGGGCACCGAGGATGAGATCTGCACAGGTGCAGCGGTATGTGCGGCCGGGGACGACCGGTGGCACGCGCACCGTCTGGGTTACACGGTCCAGCCTCTGACCCGTGCGTGCATGGCTGCCACCGCACTGCCGGTGAAGCATGTGATCGATGCCCGTGTCGCGTTGGAGGTGCAGCGTTGCCGGCACACACGGATGAGCCGATGGCGACCATCGCCCGCCGTCCGAGTCTTCCGACCCACCGACTTCGGGAAGTTCTTCACCCGTCACATCGACGCCTGCGCCGGCACCTTCCACCACATCCACCAGGGCCAGTAGCGGTGCCGTGAAGGCCAGGTGGTGGGCGCGTTCGATGCTATTCGAAGCGCTTCGACAACGATGTTCGCTGGTGAAAGATGTGTGTCTTCGTGCGCAGCGTCTTGCTGTTCAGAGGCCTCATCATTACTGTCCGCAGACGCAAGCGCTTCGACACTTCATCACCTGCGCCGACAAGCCCGGTGCTTGAAAGCAAGGGGACCGAGCACCTTTCCCGCAGTTCTTGATTGCGCCACCTCGACGACACGAGCCACCCACCATCGCGAGCAGCACCGCATGCGAAAGGAGCGAAGGGGTCAACACGTCAGCTGATCGACCGTCTCGGCCGGCTCGCTTTCGGCGGGGACTCCAACTGCGAGCGGTGGAAGGAACCACTTCGCCCAGGGCCGGCCATCGAGCCGATCAGTCGGCCAACTGAGCAAGCACCTCGGACGGGGCTGAGCCGCGCCGTACAGAGCCCGGACTCGCCGGCGAGCGACACCTCGCGGCGCCAGAGTCCGCCACCAGACCGGGGGGTCCGGAACAACCCATCGCCGTCCTTGGAGGGACACATGAGATGGCAAACCGTTAAATCCATCAGCAGCAAGTCGGCCGGGTTCGGTCGACTGGCCCTGATAGCCGCCGTGATTGCCGGGTTCCTGAGCATCGCGTCTCCGGCGCAGGCCGCGGTCTACTCCACCTGCGACCGGTGGGGTCAGTACACCCAGGGCACCTGGACGATCTACAACGACGTCTGGGGCGAAAACCAAGGCCCGCAGTGCCTGACCGTCGACAGCATCAAGTCCTGGTACGTCGATGCCAACCACTCCGGCGGCGGGATCAAGTCCTACCCGAATATCGGGGTCCGGCCCCAGACGCCGCTGTCGCAGTTGAACTCGGCGGGCTTCTGGTACAACACGTCGTCGGCTCCCGTCAGCGGCAGTGACCACTGGAACTGGACGAGCGACCTCTGGTCGACCAACAACCAGGACGAGATCATGGTCTTCACCAGCTGGGCCGGGAGGACAGGCGGCTGGGGAAGGCAGATCGCGTCCAACGTGACCATCGGCGGCGTCCAATACGCGGAGGTCTGGCAGGCCGATCCCGGCTGGAACGTCCTGCAGCTCATCCCCGCCCAGCAGACCAACACCGGCAGCGTCGACGCCTCGGCGGTCTGGCATTGGGCCGCGTCGCAGAACCTCCTGCGCAACACCAATTTCGACACGATGCAGTTCGGCCTTGAGATCACCTCGACCAACGGCGTGCAGAAGCGGTACTCGCTGAACTCCTACAGCGCCTGGTGGAACAACACCTCCGGCGGCGGATCAAACATCTAGCCGCAATACGCGCGACACGGCGCTGCACTCCGTCCGCGCATAGAGACTAACGCCGGAGCGATTCTCAAAACGCAGACCTTGCCGCCGGGCCTCGAACGACAAATTCCGGCGGCAAGGTTTCGGTTTGCGGAGCCTTCGAATTCAGCCGGGGTGGAGGTGGCCTCGGGCCCGGCGGGCGGTGTCGCAGTGTGTGCGTAGGCGTTGGTTGGCGGGGTTGCGGAAGCCATGGGCGGCTCGCGCGGCGAGCTTGATCATGCGGTTGATGCCTTCGCTCTTGGCGTTGCTGTGGCCGGTGGCGATGAAGGCTTGGATCTCGGGCCACCAGCGGCCGACGGTGCGCGCGAGGGTGCGGACTTCGGGGATGTCGCAATCGGCGCACCAGGTGAGGAACTTCCAGCGCAGGTGGCCGGTTCGGTGCGCGGTCAGCAGCGTCATGCCGACGTCGCCGGTACCGATGAACTGGTTCCACATCGTGCTGAACTGAGTGTCGGTGAGGTCTTCGCCGTTGCGCAACAGGCGGCGCCGGGCCTTCCATTCCGGGCCGCCGGCCCATCCGCGCCAGCTGCGCAGGGTGGCGGTGGTGCGGCGGCGCACCAGGTTCAGCATCTTGGTCGCCGGCCGGACGACGTGGAAGTGGTCGACTGCCACGGTGGCGTGGGGCAGTTCGGTACGCACGGCGGCCCGGTAGCCGGGGGACATGTCGATGGCGACGTAAGCGATCTGCTCACGCCAGGGCTTGGGGGTGGTTGCCGGCCAGGCCGGCACGTCGCTGGGGGCGCGGTCTTCGACCTGGCCCAGCAGGCCCTGCCCTTCGGGAATCCGCAGGATGTGGCATGGCATGACATAGGTCACGTAGGGGTGTGTCCCGATCTTGGAATGCGTGGTGTCCTGCCGCTGCTGCACTGTTTGTGGGCTTCCCCTGTTTGGGGACGCGCGGGCAATGGCGCTCGACCCGGCCGGCCGCGGGAGTTCGACGACCTCGGCCGTTCTCTGCTCTCCTGTCGCTGGACTGCTGTCGTTGAAAGGTTCTCCCGCACCATGCCTTTGGCTCTGCTGGCCCTGGCTGTCGTCGCCTTCGGTATCGGCACGACCGAGTTCGCCACGATGGGGCTGCTGCCCCAGATAGCCGACGGGGTCGGTGTGTCGGTGCCACACGCCGGCAACCTCGTGTCGGCCTATGCGCTCGGTGTGGTTGTCGGTGCCCCTCTGCTGACCGGTATCGGTGCGCGCGTACCGCACAAACGGCTCCTGCTGCTCCTCTCGGGCCTGTTCGTGGTCGGCAACGTCGCGTCCGCGCTCGCCCCTGACTTCGGTCTGCTGTTCGCGGCGCGTTTCCTGGCGGGGCTGCCGCACGGGGCGCTGTTCGGCGTCGGTGCCGTTGTCGCCTCCCGGCTGGTCGCTCCCGAGCGGGCTGCGCGCGCTGTCTCGAAGATGTTCCTCGGGCTGACCGTCGCGAACATCGTCGGCGTCCCGGCCGGCACCGCCCTCGGGCAGCAGTTCGGCTGGCGGTCCGCCTACGGCGCCGTCGCCGTCATAGGCCTCGTCGCCCTCGCCGCGCTGGCCCTGTTCGTCCCCCACCAGCCACGCGGCCGGCAGTCCGGCATCCGGCACGAGATGCGGGCCATGGGCAACAGGCAGGTGGCGATCGGCCTGGCCACGGCTGTTGTGGGGTTCGGCGGGTTCTTCGCCGTCTACAGCTACCTCGTGCCGATGCTGACGCATCTGACGGGCATCTCCGACTCCTCGACCACGCTGGTCCTCGCGCTGTACGGAGTCGGCATGACGCTCGGCACGCTGATCGCGGGCCCCCTCACGGACCGTGCCCTGCGCCCGACCCTGTATGCGGGGCTCACTCTGCTCGCCGTAGGGTTGGTGGCGTTCTATTTCGCCGTCCACAGCACTGTGCCGGCCCTGGTGACGATCACCTTCATCGGCGCGATGGGCTCCTTCATCACCACGCCCGTCCAGATGCTGCTCATGGCCAAGGCGAAGAACGCTCCCACGATGGCCGCGGCCTCCAATCACTCCGCCTTCAATCTGGCCAACGCGGGCGGCGCCTGGCTGGGCGGACTGGCCATCTCCGCGGGCTGGGGCTGGGCCTCGCCCAACCTGGTGGGCGCCGCACTTGCCGTAGCGGGCCTCGGTCTGGCCTTCACCGGCGGCCTCATGGACCGGGGCAGCCGACGCTCCGAGGTGATCACTGCGTCGGCCGTGGAAACCTCGACGGAAGCCCGGCACGCCACTGCGGGCCGGCCGATGGGCGAAGCCACTCACGTCGCACCGCCGACGGCAACGCCGGGGGAGCCGGGGTAGCGCTCGCCACCCGCGACGGGGGTGGCGGCTCGGGTTGTGGGGCCGCAGGTAGCTGCGCGCCAAGTGCCGCCGCCGCAGTACCGCCCGCAGGGTGTCGGGCTGCAGTCGATCGGGGTGGAGGGCCGCGTTGAGGACGAGGCCGTCCAGGACTGCGGCGAGGTGTTCCGTCGCCAGTGGGGCCTGCACGCTCAGGCGGTCCAGCAGACGGTCGGCGACCGTCCGCAGCCCGTCGTGGAGTTCGTCGGCGATCGAGCCCAGAGCGGGATCCGTACGTGCGGGCAACGCGAACTCGAGCCAGACCGCGGTCTCGTCTGCGCGCGCCGAGTCGAGCGGCAGGAACTGGCCCGCGGGTACGACGACGAGGCCTCACATGCCTGGCCCGGCTCTCCCCGAACCGGCGGCAGACGGCGCCCCCGTCGACAGCGCCGTGGACCCTGCCCTCTGACCCCTCGGTCAGTCACTGACTTCGGCTCCTTCCCCGTCGCGGCCCCAACGTGCTTGGTGACAAGGCACTGTCGACGCGCCCGCGGGTGAAGGTCGTCAAGGTCGTCAAGGACCTCAGCCTGTGGCCGCCGCGCCATCGTGCTCGCCGCGGTTGATGAGTTCTGCGAACCGTTGGGCGCTGATGTTGCCCCCGGAGGCGATGATGCCGATCCTGCGCGGGAGATGTTCGAGACGCCGGGCCATGAGGGCGGCCAGGGCGGTGGCGCCGCTGGGTTCGAGGACGATCTTCAGGTGTTCGAAGGCGAAGCGCATGGCGTCGATGATGTCGTCGTCGCTGACGAGGGCGATGGCGTTGACCAGCCGCTGGTTGATGGGAAAGGTGATCTCGCCGGGAGTGGGCAGGGCTTGGCCGTCGGCAATGGTGTGGGGCACGGGGATGGTCACGCGTTCGCCGCCGGCCAGGGAACGTTTGGTGTCGTCGCCTGCTTCCGGTTCGACGCCGATGATCTTGATGCCGGGGTGAAGCGCCGTGGCGGTGATGGCGCTGCCGGCGATGAGGCCGCCGCCGCCGACGGGTACGACGAGAGCGTCGAGTTCGCCGGTTTCCGCGAAGAGTTCCAGGGCCGCGGTGCCCTGTCCGGCGATGACATGAGGGTGGTCGTAGGGCGGGATGAGCGCCAGGCCGCGTTCGACGGCGAGGGCCTCGCCGAGGGCGGTGCGGTCCTGGGTGTACCGGTCGTAGGTGACGATCTCCGCGCCGTAGCCGGCGGTGGCATCCATCTTGTTCCGAGGGGCGTCCTCGGGCATGAGGATGACCGCGGTGGTGCCCAGTTCGCGGGCGGCGAGGGCGGTGGCCTGGGCGTGGTTGCCGGATGAGTAGGCCGCGATGCCCTTGGCCAGCTGTTCGGCGGGCAGTTGGGCGGCGGCGTTGTAGGCGCCGCGGAACTTGAAGGCGCCGATGCGCTGGAAGTTCTCGCACTTGATGAACACCTCGGCGCCGACCAGGGCGTTGAGGGTGCGGGAGGTGAGAACGGGGGTGCGGTGGGCGATCCCGTCGAGACGTGCGGCGGCCTCGCGGACGTCGTCGAACGAAACAGGCTGTGCAGCGGCCATGGTGGATTCCTTGCGGTGGTGAGAAGTCGGACCAGAAGCCTGTGTGTACTCGGGCGAGAGCTACCAGCCCGTGACGCGCGGCCAGAATGCCTCGATCGCGGGCGCGGGGCCGGCGGTGCTTCGGGAGCTGTCGGTGACGTGATAGCCGTGGTGCTGGGCGGCGGTGGCGCAGGCGTGGTTGGGCAGGATGCGCAGCCGTGTGCCCACGGACAGGCCGGGCAGCGTGGCTCCGTCGCGGGCGGTGAGGGTGCCGTGCTCCTGGCTCGCAGCCGTCATGACGAGGCCGGGGACAAGGCGGCCGTCGAGGTCGGTGACGAGGCCGTAACCCTGATCCTGGGCCTGGACGGCGGTGCCGCGGTCACGGGACATGGCCATCCAGCCGCCGTCGGTGACGATCCACCCGTACTCGGGTCGGTGACCGATGACGGTGACGACGACCGACAAGGCGAGGTCGTCCATCAGGCAGACGCCGAGACCGGCCATGACCAGGTCGAAGAAGACGTAGTTGCCGGCGCGCAGTTCGGTGACGCCGGTGAGGTCCTCGGCGGCGTGGGCGGTGGGTGTGGAGCCGACGCTGACAGTGGCGACGGGCAGGCCGGCTGAGCGCAGCTTCTCGGCGGCGGTGACTGCGGCGTCGCGTTCGTTCTCCGCGGCGAGGCACTGCTCCACAGGGGAGTAGGCGAAGTAGGACTCGCCTGCGTGCGTCAGCACGCCGTCCAGGCAGCCGGCGTCGTGCAGGAGACGACCGATCTCAACCAGCGCGGGCGCGTCGGTCTTGAGGCCGCCGCGGTGGCCGTCGCAGTCGATTTCGATCTGGGTGGGAATCCCGATACCGGCCCGGCGGGCTGCGTCGGTGACGAACTCTGCCTGCTCACGGCTGTCGAGCAGGATGCGCAGGCGCACGCCACGGCGCAGGAGAGCGATCACACGGGGGAGCTTGTGCGGGTCGATGCCGACGGCGTACGTGATGTCGGTGTAGCCGCCGTCGGCGAATGCCTCGGCCTCGGCGAGCGTGGAGACGGTGACGGGGCGGGGCGTGCCGCCGTTCAGGAGGGCGGCGACGTCGAGGCTCTTGGCGGTCTTGACGTGCGGGCGCAGGGTGACGCCGAGTTGGTCGGTCCTGGCCGCGAGGCGCTCGATGTTGCGCAGCGCCTTGTACTTGTCGACGACCGCGAAGGGCGTGTCGGGGTCGGCGAGCGACTTTGCGGTGGTGTGCGTGGTGTGCGTGGTGTTCACAGAGCGATGTCCAGTGTCTAGAGCAGGCCAGTCCGAGGTAGGGGAGAGGTAGAGGCCGACGTAGAGGTAAAGGTCGACGTAGAGGTCCTGGAGACCGATCCCGGCTCTCGCCCGTGCGGCGGGCCGGCGCGGACAGACCGCAGCAGAGGCGGGGGCGGCATTTTCGCGCGGCCGGTGCCTGTGCACACGGGCGTCTTGTCGACATTGCACAGCACCTGCTCGGCCTGCACGGCAAACGGCTCACCGGCGAGGTCGCCGCCATCAAGCGCGACTGGCAGCCGATCGGCGCGAGGGGGCAGGCCGCCGGGCACGGCGACATGCGATGCGTGGCCGACCGGCGACATCGCGCCCACACTGTCAATCAGCGACAGCGCCGTGAACGTGGGGCCGGGCCAACCGGCGCGGGACATGAACCCCCCCTTCACTTGGTGTAGTTGTAGACCGTCGCCCGGGACACACCCAGCAGATCGGCGATGGCCTGCGCGGCGTCACGAGAGTCGAAGAAGCCGTCCCGGTGCAGTTGCTGCACCAGTTCCTTCTTGTCCTTGCGGCTCAGCGAGCGGGGAGTGCCGGCGCGTTCCGCGGCCAGGGCCTCGATGGTCTGGCGCAGCTCGCGAGCGTTGCGGTCGCGCAGGCTCTCCAAGGGCCGGTCACGGTCCTCGGTGTCGGTGGCGACCAGATTCGACAGTGCCAGGGTGACCGGGGACAGTACGGACACATCGAGGTTCAGGCACAGCGCCGCGATGTAGTCGCCCGCGGCGTTCTTGATGCCGATGGACGTGCTCTTGGCCGGGCGTCCGTCCGGGAACTGGTTGGGGTAGTTCTGGATCACGCTGGGATACGCCGGGTCGGCGATACGAGCCAGGCCCAACTCGGTGGCGGAGTCCCCTACCTGGCGTCCGGAGAGGTTGTTCTCGATGGTCCTGATCGCGTGCTGCGGATCGCGCAGGTCGTGCAGTACCACCTCGCACAACCCGGGGAACATCCGGCCCAGCGCAACGGCGATCTTCTCGGCCTCCCGGATGAGGTGCTCATCCTCCGCGGCAGGGCCGAGTCCGTCGGTTTCGGCACGCCGGCCTTGTGGCGCGGTAGTGGCGACGTGATCCATGAATCCTCTTTTGCCGGCTGCGGATACGGGGCGTGCGGCGGAGGGGACGAGGACGCAAACCTCGGCAATGAAGCGCGTCTGAGAACGGCCCCTGATCGCTGTCGGCTCTGTGTCCGGCGTGCCGGCGGGTGGGCGACCTGGAACCCGTTGTACCTCCTGAAGGCACGGTACTCCGGCCTGTCATATCTGTCTAGAACTGTAATTGCAGTCTAAAGTGTTGTCGTCCCTGGCCGCCGCGCTGGCCTGCTATCTCGTCTTCTCCACCTGGCTGCCCAATGACCGCGCCCTCTACCGGGAGTACACGGCGGCCGAGGCGTGTGCGGCCCGCACGGTGATACCGAGGTCGGAGGACTGCCTGCGGCAGCTCACCTTCACTGTCGAAGGCACCCGTAATTCCAACAAGAACATGAGGGCGACCCTGCTCGGCCAGGCGCCGTTCGCGAGGGTGGTCGTGCCGTTCGGGGACCCGGGGCCGGTGCTGAGGGGGCTTCAGCGGGGGGACCGTGTCACCGGTACTGTCTGGCGCGGCGTCGTTGTGGTGGTCGCCGGGGGAGAGGTTCGTCAGAATTCCTCCGACGCACCGCGCGACGAACCCCAAATGACCGCCGCTGTCGGCACGTTCGCTGGGCTGCTGGCTGCGTTGACCCTCGCGTTCGGCGCAGTGCGCTTGGTCAGGCCCCGCGATCCCGGCGTCTTCAGCTGGCGCCCGTATGGCAAGTGGCTGCTCATCGTTGCGGGTGCCTCCTGCGCCGTCGTGGGCCTGTGTACCGTATGGACGGGCCTGCCGTGGTTGCTCGTGCCCACGGTCTGCGGGGTGGTCGTCGCAGGTACGGCGTGGTTCCTCTACCGAGACCTCCGTTCCGTGGACCACTGACCCGTGCGTTCCGTGGACCACTGACCTCGTCCAATGCTGCGTGACGAGCCCAACAGCAGCCGGGCGCTGTGCCGTTGTCCCTGCCAATGGGATCAAGTAGTGTCCCCGGTGTGAACACCGGACCGGCGCTACGCCACACACGGATTGGCTACCCGGTGGTGGGCTGATCGCACAGCGGGTGCCTGGAAGGCACCCCCTCCGTTCGGCACGCGGACCTCCCAGTGCTCGTGCACCACGAGTCCTTTTTCGTGTCGAGCAACAGCGAGGTCAGCTACATGGCAGTCACGTTCAACCACACCATCATCGCCTCCAAGGATCGCAACGATTCGGCTCGGTTCTTCCGTGAGTTGCTGGAACTTCCGGAAGCACCGTCCTGGGGCCCGTTCACCAACATCCAGCTGTCCGACGGGGTGTTGCTTCAGTTCGCCGAGCCTCCGGTGGAAATCCAGATGCAGCACTACGCGTTCCTGGTCGACGAGGAACTGTTCGATCGGGCTTACGGACGACTGCGTGATCGCGGCATCGAGCACTGGGCCGATCCGCAGATGCGGCGCCCCGGCGAGATCAACAATGAGCACGGTGGTCGAGGGGTGTACTTCAAGGACCCCGCCGGTCACGCCATTGAGCTGATCACCCAGCCGTATTTGTAATCGGAGGAGCGCTTGGTCGGGCACAGCAACCGTGTGCCCGACCAGTGCAACCGACTGCTGCTCGCCAGGACACCGCGATGACCGTCAGGGAAGGTCGAGGCAGCGGGTAGTGGCAACGCGAATGCGGCGAAACGCATGCGACGACGGCGCGTCAGTGGTGGTGGCCGTTCCGACCGAGGGCCTCCACGGGGGTCGCGCCGGGGCGGGTCCACTGCGGCACGGGGCGGCTGGTCGGGCCCCAGGTGGCGTTCCCTTCCGCATCCGAGCGCCAGGACCAGCATGCGCTGCGTCCCTCGGGCCAGCCCTCGGGGTTGTCCTCCCACGCCTCGCCGCGGCCGTAAGGGGTCAGGTCGAGCAGGCCGAGGGACCCGTTGACCCGCTCGTTGCCACGGCCGGTTGTGGAGTACGTGAGGAACACGCCGTCGCCGTCGCGCAGGAAGCAGGTGATGGACCCCATGCTGTGGCCGACCGGCGCGTCCAGGTCGCGTACCGAGTACCAGGGCTGGGTGTAGCCCATGAACTCGACGTAGGAGGCCACCTCGTCCGGGCGGCCCGAGGTGAGGACGGCGAACGAGACGTCGCGCGCGTTGAGGTAGACGGCGTCCTTCAGGTGCCAGGCCGTGGTGGTGCAGCCTTCGCACTGCCCCTGGTGCGGCGCGCCGTCGTACCACATGTGCTTGTAGACCACGAGTTCGTCGCGGTCCTGGAACAGATCGAGGAACGGGACCGGGCCGTCGGGTCCGACGACCTCGACCGTCCCGTCGAACTCCACCATCGGCAGTTTGCGGCGGGCGGCGGCGATGGCATCGCCCTCGCGGGTGTGGGCCTTCTCGCGGACCAGCAGCTCGTCCCGGGCGGTCTGCCAGGTGGCCAGGTCGACCACGGGCGGGCGGCCGGGCAGCGTGGGGGTCGGGTCATCCGGCGTGGTGGTCATGGTGTCCTCCGTGTTGTCGCGTGTCGCGTGTCTGGTGCTGGGCAGCGGCGTACGCCGTTCTACGACGGTCACCAGATCAGACTCGTGACTCGGCCGGAACTCATCGCGGCCGGTGCGCCCTCGGCAAATTCGACAGCATCCGCCCTCACCACCGACGGCCGGATCGCCCTCGCCACGGACTGGGATCAACCCACCGGCGCGTGCTCGGGTGAGGACGATGGCGCGCCGGTCCATCGGCGCAGGGCGGCTTCGAGGGCTGCGCCGGCGGCGAAGCCGATGGTGTCGGCGGTCTCGGTGATGTCGGTGGCCCATGCGACGACTCCGTCCAGGCATACCAACACTCCGGGCGTACCAACACTCCGGTCGGCGTCGCGTGGTCGTCGGTCACGCTGCTGACTCGGCCGGTCCATGCCGTGGCGAGGCGCGCGAACGCGCCGTCCGGTGTGTGATCGAGCAGCAGGAAACCGCCGCCGTGACCGTGGTCGACCAGACGGGAACCGTCCCTCAGCCACAGGTCGGGACGAGCCGGCCGACCAGCGGATGGTCGCCGGGCAGGTCGATCCGCTGCGTGACAACGGAGATCTTCTTGACCGCGTAGGTCGTACCGTCCCGGGTGCTCAGCAGCTCGGCGACGATCTCCCGGAGCGCAGCCGACTTGGCGTCTGCGCGCAGCACCCCGATCTGGGCCCGTGTCCAGTCCAGTACCCAAGCGCCGAGGGGCCGGCGCTCGGCGTCATAACTGTCGAGCAGCCCTTCGGGTGCCCTCCCGGTGACCACGGCGTCGAGCTTCCAGCCGAGGTTCATCGGGTCGCCGACCCCGAGGTTGAGCCCCTGGCCGCCGAACGGTGGAGGAAGGGCCTCCCGCCAGCCCGTCCCGTAGCCTTTCCATGCTCACCTCTGTGAGACGAACACCCTCGTGGTGCGCCCGGCTGGGACGCGATACCCGCGAGGCGACCCTCATGAAGCCGGAGCCCGAGGATGGTGCCGGTGCTCGGCACACCGCCAGGCATGACAAGCTGTGCTTCCCACCGCCCGATCCCAGGAGGTCACCATGACCGAAGAGGCTGCATCCCCAGAAGGTTCGGAGCAGGCTGACCCCGAGACGTCCGCTCTCGCGCCCGACAGCGATGGCCAGTACGACCTGAAGCGCAAGTTCCGCGAGGCCTTGGCGCGTAAGAAGGGCGTGCAGACGGATGGTGCCGATCTTTCTGCCAACCCCGGTGCCTCGAAGGTGCGTGGGGCGCACGGCCCCGCCGCGAGCCAGCGGTCGTTCAAGCGCAAGAGTGGCGGCTGAGCCGGCCCACTTCGAGAGCTGACCGCGCGGCACCACCTCCTGGCGGCACTGAAATCGCACGCCCTGTGGCCGAGGCCCCAGGGCGTGCGCGCGATGCGATACCCCTGAGAACGCCCGCGAGCGAGCCTCCACGTGTGGAGTCGGGCCGTTCGAGCACGGGCGCAGGGTTGTTGTTCTGCCGATCCATCTCCGCCATCGCGGCAACGAGGGCAAACGGCAGCCGGCCGTGCTCGCTCAGGTCGTCCGCCGCCCGGAGCTATCCGGCAACCACCTCCAGCGCCAGGCTGTGGCGGCGAGACAGTCGGTGTGCGCGTACATTTCGGCGGCGTTCGCGGCAGAGCCGCTTCAACTCGTTCACCGTGAGCGACACTCTCGCCCGTGATGTCGACCGGGCGACGTTTCACGGTCAGGTAGCTCGACCGCTGCGCGGAACTGCGGGCAGTCGTCGTGTTCGCGCAACGGGTTCTACGACGCCCGAGTGACCAGCCGTCCGAGTCGAGCTCTGTCGGGCTCTTCCCATTCCGTCGTACGGCGTCAAGGAACGCGGCGCCGTGTATGCCGCGCCCAGGACTGCCGACGTGCGCGGCCGTGTGGTCGGCGGGCCAAGGCCGTAGTGCTCCGTCGCGGAGGTCGCTGTGAACCAGCTGCCCTGACCACGCCCCTGATTGTCGTGCGCACATCTCGCCATGCCCTTGGGGTGGCCTCCACCCAAGTTGGTGTCGGCGCCGATGTGCGGTGTCGGTCATCTGTCGGGGGCTGTCGGATCGATGTCGGTGGCTTGCAGGCGGGGCCTGGTGTCCTTTCCACAGATCCTGCGGGTGCTCGGCTTGCAGGCGTGCGACAGGTAGGGAATCACCATGACCACTGACGTCATGATCATCGGCGCCGGACTCGGCGGCCTCACGCTCGCCCGCGTGCTGCATACCCACGGAATCCCGGTCACGGTCTACGAAGCCGAGGCCTCGCCAACAGCTCGCGCGCAGGGCGGGATGCTCGACATCCACGACCACAGCGGCCAAGTCGCTCTGCGGGCGGCAGGTTTGATCGACGAGTTCCGCAGCCTCATCCTGGATGGCCGCCAGGCGACACGCGTCGTCGCATGGGACGGGACCGTACTGCATGACGAACCCGACGACGGCACCGGTGGACGCCCCGAGGTGCAGCGCGGCCAGTTGCGACAGCTCCTGCTCGACTCGCTCCCGGACGGCACCGTCAGGTGGGGCCGCAAGGTCAGCAGCACCTGTGCCCTCGGCGAGGGCCGCTGCGAGGTGACCTTCGCCGACGGCAGCACCGTCGTCACGAGCTTGTTGGTCGGCGCGGACGGCGCGTGGTCACGGGTGAGGCCGCTGCTCTCCACCGCCACACCCGAATACGCCGGCCGGTCGTTCGTCGAGACCTACCTGTTCGACTGTGACACCCGGCACCCTGCCGCCGCGAAAGCGGTCGGCGATGGGGCGATGTTCGCACTCGCGCCGGGCAAAGGAATCCAGGCTCACCGAGAGAGCGGCGGCACCCTTCACACTTACGTGGCGCTGTCCAGGCCTCAGGACTGGTTCGCCGCCATCGATTTCACCGACGCCGCCGCGGCCACCGAACGAATCGCGCAGGAGTTTGACGGCTGGGCGCCGGAACTCACCGCGCTGATCACCGAGAGTGACACCGCGCCGGTCCTGCGCCTCCTCAACACTCTGCCGACGGGGCACCGGTGGGATCGGGTGCCAGGGGTGACCCTGGTCGGCGACGCCGCCCACCTCGCGGCCCCGAACGGCGAAGGGGCCAACCTGGCGATGCTCGACGGTGCCGAACTCGGCCAGGCCCTCGCCGCGCACCCCGATGATGTCGAGGCCGCGCTCACCGAGTACGAGCAGGCCATGTTCCCCCGCAGCACCGACTCCGCCACCGGCGGCGACGAGCTCTATGAGCACATGTTCGGCGACGACTCACCCCACAGCATGATCAATATGTTCAACGGGCACGAGCACACCTCGTGACCTTCTCCAGCCCCAACTGACGCTCTCCTTCTCGCCCTCGCTCGATCCGCACCTCCTGGGTGCGTTCGCTCCGCCTCTGCGCCGGCTGCACCAGCGGATCGTCCGCGAGGGTGAGTCGGGCTCGGTTCAAGGGGTACGCGCGGAAGGAATCCACAACAGAGACGAATCCACAGCAAAGACCCAGAGACCCAGCGACTCGACGACAGGCAGGAGTACCTGATGAGCGCGCAGTCCGAAAACGTCGCCTCCCCACCGGACCCGGAGCCCCGTCCCACCCCGCATCCCAAGCCCGCCCCGCCCGGCCCGGCGCCTACCCCCGCGCGTCCTCCGGCCCCCGCACCCGAACCCCCGGCTCCGGAACCGGCGCCTCCGGGCCCCGCCCCGACACCGGAACCGGCCCGCGACTGACCGCATTGGGTTCCGGCCTCGACCAGCTGGGCCCACGCCGCCGGGGCGATGGGGGTGGTGCGTGCCTGCGCCGCCCCCCCGGGGGGGCGCCAGGGGACGACGCCCCGTCGTCGCGGCCTGCTCCCACCGATCCAAGCGCCGCCAGCAGGTCTGTCAGTTCGGACCGGACGCCATCCGACGCGGCGGTCAACTCGGCGTTCCGATGGTCGAGTTCGGGCGCTCTCAGTCTGTCACTGTGTCGCCGTGACGATGAGCCACCCTCCACTCGCCGTCCTCGCGGCGGTACACCTGGGTTGCCCGCAAGGTGTAAGTGCGCGGTTCTCCGTCGACGGAGGCAGAGGTGTGCTCAAGGCCGGCTGTATAGGCCATGTCTCCCGACACGTCGTACGCCTGCAGTTCGAACACGTACGACGTGCAGTTCGAGAAGCTCTTCTCAAGGGCGGCAAACAGCTCGTCGATCTCTCGCCGGCCGTAGACGTTGCGCCACGCCCCCAGGATGCTCACGGGCTCGTTGCGCGACCAGAGCGCCCTTCGGGGGGTCGCATCGCCGTTGTGCAGCGCGAGTTCCGCCTCGTACAGGGCCGTCTTGACCCACGTCAGGAAATCGTCGTGGTCGGTCATGCCTTCATGATGCGCCTGTTGGTTGGGGCCGCACACTCGTCGGCGTCCTCAGCGTCAGGGCTGCGCGCCGCGTCGAGGGCACCTGTCGCGCTGAGTGTTCAACCTTCGCTTGCTTCGGTGGCGTCGGCCGAGGTTGCTTCGGATTTGGTGTGGAGGACTTCGCGGGCCTGTTCGGCGGCGCGGGTGATGCTTTCGCTGATGAAGTCGAGGAACCGGGCGATGTTCTCAAGGCGGGTGGCCGCGGGGGTGCGGGGGCCGAGGACGGCAACGCCCTGACGTGCGGTTTCGACGAGTTGGTCGTTGGCTCGGGCGCTGGCGATCGTCGCCTGGTAGAAGAGCTCGTCGTCGACGACGTAGCGGTCGCGGCGGCGTTCGTCGCGTTCTCTGCGCACCAGGCTCTGGCTCTCCAGGAAAGCGATCGCCTTGGAGATGGACGCCGGGCTGACCTGGAGGCGCTGGGCGAGCTGGGACGCGGTGAGGCTGCCCGCGTCGGTGGTGAACAGGCAGGTCAGCAGGCGGGCTGCCATTTTGGGCAGGCCCGAAGCCATGAGGACGGTGGTGAGTGTCTCCTCGTACTGCGCTACGGCCTCGGCGTCGCGTCCGTGTGGCTGGGGGAGTGACTGCGCCTCTCGGGAGGAGGCGGGCCTGCGCCGGTGGGCGCGGTGTTCGGTGGCGCGGTGGGCCAGGTCGGCGCGGTAGGCGGTGGGGCCGCCGTTGCGCATCACCTCACGCGTGATCGTCGAGGTCGGACGCTCCAGGCGTCGGGCGATCTCGGCGTAGGGGAGGCTGTCGGCCAGCCCCAGCGCGATCTGCTGGCGTTCCTGCTGGGTGAGCCTGCCTCCCGGCATCGCGATCTCCCTCGGTGATTCTTCGCGGCGGTCCCTGTTCCGCCCATTATAGCGTTCACTTCTCGACCATTGCAATGATCGGTTCGACGGGCGTTGCATTACTGGCGTGGCCGTTGCAACGATAAGGCGCATGTGACCTGCATAGATAGTAATTGTGTGCAACGAAGTTGTTGCCGGGCGATGGAAAGCAACGTAGCGTTTCTGGTGTCGGAAAACGCGAGCGACTAACAGGAGAGCATGATGCAGAAGTTCGACACCCCCGCGCCCATCTCCGCCGTCCTGGACATCCCCGCCGGACGTATCCGGTTCATTGCCGCCGACCGCGCAGACACCACCGTCGAGGTCCTGCCCGCCAACCCCTCCAAGACCCGCGACGTCCAGGCCGCGGAGCAGACCACCGTCGCCTACGCCGACGGCGTCCTGCGGATTCACACTCCCGAGCTCAAGAACCAGCTCTTCGGCCCCTCCGGATCCCTGGAGGTCTCCGTCCAACTGCCCGCGGGCTCCCGTATCGAGGCCAGGACTGCCAGTTGCGAGCTCCGCGGCGTCGGCCGCCTGGGCGACGTCGCCTTCGACGGCGCGTACCGCCGGATCAAGATCGACGAGGCCGCGAGCCTCCGCCTCACCGCGGTCGACGGCGACGTCGAGGTCGGTCGCCTGGGCGGCCCCGCGAACATCAGCACCGCGCGGGGCGACATCCGGATCACCGAGGCCGTGCGCGGCGCGGTCGTGCTGACCACCCAGTCCGGCGACATCACGGTCGGCGCCGCCGCGAGCGTCTCGGCCGCCCTGGCCGCCGACACCGACTACGGCCGCATCAGCAACGCCCTCAAGAACGATGGCTCCGTCGAACTCGACATCCGCGCCACGACCTCCCGCGGCGACATCACCGCCCGCAGCCTCTGAACGAGCGGAACAGGACAGGACCGCCAGGACCGCCCGGCCGGGTCCCCGCGATCGAGATCCTGTCGGTCGTCGCCGAGGACGCGGCCGTCCGTCCCCAGCGGTCTGCGATCCAGGCGCAGGGCCGCCTTGCCTTGAGAAGTCGTACCCAACCTCACGCGATCAGGTGGAACACATGCCCAAGAACAGCACTGCCTCAACAGCTTCGACATGGACCGGCATGGTGCCGGTTGACGATACGGCCCTGGCCGTCACCGACACGGGCGGCCCCGGTGTGCCCGTGCTCTACCTCAATGGGCAGTTCGCCACTCAGGGTTACTGGCGGCGAGTCATCGCCGAACTGGGAACGGAATGGCGGCACATCAGCTACGACGAGCGGGCGCGCGGCAAATCGAAACGTTCGGCGGACTATTCCTTCGAAGCCGCCGTCCGGGATGTCGACGCTGTTCTCGCGGCCAGGGGCGTGGACCGGGCGCTGGTGGTGGGCTGGTCCTACGGGGCGTGCGTCGCGGCGCATTGGGCCGGCCGGAACCCGAAACGTGCCGTGGGCGCGGTCCTGGTCGACGGCGCGTTCCCGTACGACTGGCTCGACGCCGCGATGGAGGAGCGGATCCGGAAGCTGTTTCGGCGACTCGGCTGGTTTCTGCCGTTGCTGCGCCCGACGGGCCTGGCTCCGCGGATGACCGCCGAACAGCAGGCGGACAGCAACATCGAGCTCGGCAGGCTGTCGCGCGAGCGGGAGCTGGGCCCTGTCCTGGACGACATCACCGTCCCGGTGCGGTACGTGGTCGCTTCGGGGACGTCCTTCGGAAGCCGCGGTGACGAGCAGGAACAGATACGCACCGGCCTCGATGCGGTGATCGCCCGTAACCCGAACATCCGGATCGGCGCGAAGGTCGCCAGCAACCACGGTGCGATCCTGAAAAGGGAGTTCCCGGCCATCGCCGAGGCCGTACGCGAAGTGGCCGCCCTCGACCGCGAGGCGCGCTGACGGCACGGCCGGTGCGACGACTGCAGCGACACGTCCTCGCCGCTCTCGTCTCGTCATCGTCGTCCGGTTCGGCCGTGTTCGGGTCGCGCACCGCCCTTCGGCGGGCCACTGTCCGATGTCGGCCAGGCGGTCGTAGTCCGATGTCGGGCAGTCAGCGGCGTCAGCGGCCAGGCCCAGGATCCGCATGCACGGCGGAGGCGATACCGGCGCGCGCCGCTTCCAGTTGGGCGGCGAAGGCGATGCCGAGGAAGAGGGCGACACCGGTGACGTTGGCCCACAGCAGCAGGGCGACGAAGGCGGTCAAGGGTCCGTAGACGGCCCCGAACGCGGTGCTCTTGCCGACGTACAGCGCCAGCAGCCAGGTGGCTGAGACCCACAGGAGGAGGTGGACCGCGCTGCCGAAGGCGAGCCAGGTGTAGCCCGGCTGCCTGCGGCGCGGCGACCACCGGAAGATCACGGCGGAGGCGATCCACGCGAGCGTCAGCCCCACCGGGATCTCGAGCACGCCCCACCAGCGGTCTGCGCCACCGGGGGAGCCCAGCGTCGAAGCGACGGCGTCACCGACCGCCTCGCCGGCCACGAGCACCACGAACCCGAGCACCATCGGCAGGCCGGCCGCCATCGAAAGCAGCACGGCACGGCCGTACTTGTGGGTGAAGGGGCGGTCGCGCTCGATGCCGTAGATGCGGTTGGCGCCCCGCTCGATCTGGCCCATCGCCGAGGCGAGGTTGACCACGGCGAAGGCGAGACCGAGCCACAGTGCGAGGGCGCTCCGGACATCGCCGTGGGCGCTGCGCCGGGACCTTGCGAACGCCTCCGCGAGCACCCCGTCACCGGCACCGGGCACGACGTCGCTGAAGACCCGTTCGACGATCCGGCCCACCGCGTCGGTGTGCACGGACGTGGCCACGCCGACCAGCGCCAGGGTCAGCGGTACCAGGCCCACCACGATCTGGAATCCCAGAGCCCGTGCGTGGGAGAAGCCGTCGGCATAGCGAAACCGGGCGAAGGAGTCGATGAGCAGCCGTACCCCGCCGTACCGCCGCAGCGCGGCCAGAGCCTCGTCGCCCGAGAGCTCTTCCCCGATCATGTCCCTGGTCTGCGGGACGTGCACGGCGGTTCCCATCACGGACAGGCTCCCTCCCTCGGGGCCGGGGCCACCTCCCCGGCGTGTGCCTGTTTCGACTGCCCCCGAACGGATGCTTCAACGGTCGTCACACACGTTGCGTGCAGGCAGGCGGACAGGCGGCCAGGCGCCGGTAGTCGTCACGCTTGCGGCCGGGCCGCGGGGTGGTCGTCGAGGGGGATGCCCAGTTGGTCGGCGAGGGTGGTGAGGGTGGTTCCGAGCGGGAGCATGATGCGGGTGAGTGCGTGCCGGTCGCCCCGGGTCGGATCCCGGTTGATGATCAGTACCGGCGTGTCGGCCTTCGCTGCCTGGCGGACGAACCGGAGTCCGGACATCACCGTCAGAGAGGACCCCAGGACCAGTAGCGAGGCCGCTTCATGGACCAGCGCGCGACAGTGATCGACTCGCCGCGGCGGCACGGTCTCGCCGAAGAAGACCACGTCCGGTTTGAGGATGCCGCCGCAGAGTGTGCAAGGCAGCACACGGAAGTCGCCGACCTGGTCGTCGGTGAGGTCGGCGTCACCGTCCGGGTTGATCGCGGCGGCCGCGGGCTCGAAACCTGGATTGGCGGCCTCCAGTCGGCGGGCGAGTTCGCGGCGCGGGCTGACGGCGCCGCACGAAAGGCAGACGACCCGGTCCAGGCTTCCGTGGAGTTCGACGACGTCCCCACTGCCCGCGACCTGGTGCAAGCCGTCCACGTTCTGGGTGATCACGCCCGCGAGCAGTCCGTGCCGGCCGAACGCGGCCACGGCCCGGTGACCGGCGTTGGGGCGGGCACGGCCGAAGGTGCGCCAGCCGAGGTGGCTGCGGGCCCAGTACCGGCGCCGGGCCTTGGCGCCCGCGGTGAAGTCCTGGTACGTCATCGGGGTGTGCCGACTCAGGCTCCCGCCCTCACCCCGATAGTCGGGGATGCCCGACTCCGTGGAGATGCCGGCCCCGCTGAGCACCAGCACACCGCCGGCGCGCAGCGCATCGGCGACCGGCGCCAGATCCGTGGTGCCCGCAGGTAGGTCCTCGGTGGGCGTCCAGCTCAGTGTGGGGCGCGTGCGCATGCCGCCAGGGTACGGAACCGGCTGCCCTGACCGCCGCACGCATCTTCAACCGCATCCGCTCGGCACGCTGATCCTGAACACGCGGACTGGCTCCGTCCCTCGCAGGGTAGGACCAGTCTGCGCTGTTCTGATCCGTCCCCTGGACAGCCCATCTCGTCAATGCGCGCCGTCAAGCCCAGGAGATGTCCATGCAGAAGTTGCGACTTCGAGCCCTCTTGCTCACGCTGCTCGCCATGACGGTCAGCGGCGTGGTGCTCGCCCCGACGGCATCGGCTGCCGAGCCGTGCGGCGCCGGATGGCTGTGCCTTTACAAGGGCCGCAACTTCACCGACATCGCCTACATGACTCAGCGGCACGGCTATTGCCGGAACCTCCTCGACTTCGGGATCAGCAGCGTCGGGTCCTACCGCAACAACCAGTCCGTCTACGTCGACTTCTTCGATGCGAGCCAGGACGACAAGGTGTGGAGCATCCGGCCCGGTGGCAGCAGCTCCGACGCCACCTCGTTCCAGGACGAGCGTTACGTCTGCACCCGCTGAGGCGGTGTGCAGCGGATCGTCAGCCAGCAGCGCTCTCCCATGCGGCTCTCCCTGTGCGGCTACAGGCGTGCATCCCCCCCACGGATCAAGTCGAGGAGATGGGCACAGGCTCCCTCAAGGAATCCGATCAGGTACACCGCGAGAACCCATCTCGCCCACAGGGGCTGCCCGCTCCACCGCTCCCGCAGCTCAAATCCCACGGGGTCTCCCTGAGCGAGACGGCGAACGCCAATCGGCCAACTGCGCCGCGCGCAGTGGCCGATTGGGGGTGGGGCGCCTGGTCAAGGTTCGAGCGACGTGCCGCTGACGGTGTCGTCGCCGCACCGCATCACAGTGTCGCGGTCGTCTGCTCCCCGGACGCGCTGCCGGCCAGCCACTGGTCCCAGCCGAGGTTGAAGTCGGCGTAGCCGTTGTCGGCCGGGGCCTTGGCGCGGGAAGAGCCGGTGATGGTGACGGGATCGCCCTGCTTGACCTGGCCGTAGAACCACTTGGCGTCCGACATCGACAGGTGGACGCAGCCGTGCGAGCCGCGGGCGCTGCCGCTGCCCGGGTTGGGGTCGCCCGTCGAGTAGTGGACATACGTGCCGGACTGGGTCAGGTGGACGTCCCACGGCAGTGTCAGGTCGTAGTAGTTGGGGCTGCCCTTGTCGCAGCTGATGCCAACGCTGCAGGAGGTCATGTGGACCTTCTCCTGCTTGTCGATGACGGCCATGGTGCCGTTCCACGTCGGGTACTCGGGGCTGCCCGCATTGATCGACAGGGTGCGCACCGGCCTGCCGTTCCGGGTCACCTTCATGGTGTGGCCGGTCACCGAGACGTCCGCGCGCACGTCGTCGCCGACCGTGAAGCTGTGCGTGTAGCCGTGCACGCCGTAGCGTCCGTTGCCGTTGCTGACGCCCTTGAGGTCGGCGTCGATCTTCACCTTCGTGTTGGCCGGCCAGTACGTCTTGGGCCGCCAGTCGGCACGCCTGTCGCCCATCCAGTGCCAGGCGCCGGCCACCGGCTGCGAGGCGCTCACCTTCATGTGCTTCTCGACCGTGGCCCGTGCCTTCGCCGCCACCGGGTTCGTGAAGATCACCGAGATCGGCATGGCCACGCCGACCGTGTTCCCCGTCTGCGGAGTGATCGTGTCCAGCAGCATCGGCGGGCCCGCGGGCTTCGTCGGCTTGGGCGAGGCACTCGTACTCGCCGTTCCCGACGCTTTTGCGTCGCCCCCACTCGCCTTGTCACTGTCACCCCCGCCGCAGGCACTCGCGCCCACCAGCACCGCGACCGTGACGAATGCGATCCCTATGCCGCCCCTGCGCCGTCCCACGACTTGCCCCACTCTCTCGTGCCCCGGCCCTGACGGGCCCCACTCTCTGTCAGATGGTGACGGCATGGGCCGCAGTTGCGTGCGGCACGTAGATCTTTAGTGATCCACGTCACTCAAGCCTCCTGACCTTGTGCTGCGGGAGCCTTCGGATGGTCCAGCCGCTCAGGAGCGCCGGGACTGGCTGTCCGACCTCTGCTACTTGAGGCTCCTGTCTACCGGCCGCCCGGAGTCCCACGACAATTCGGCTGCCCATCACGAACCTCGGCTAACCGCTGCGTAGGGATTCGTAGGGAATCGACCGCGAGGTCGTCCGCTCCGTCCTTCGGCGATTCACGGAGTCGAGGGCTTTCAGCAGGCGAATCTGTGCTGGGCAGTCACAAGCGGGCGCTTCGCCGGGGCGCCGGCGCGGGTGGTCAGAGCGGCTGGAGCCGGGTGTGCAGGAGGCAGAATTCGTTGCCTTCCGGGTCCGCCAGGACGTGCCAACTCTCGGTGCCGGTCTGGCCGACGTCAGCGGGTCTGGCGCCGAGGGCGAGCAGCCGCTCCAGCTCGGCGTCCTGGTCGCGGTCGGTGGCGCTGACGTCGATGTGCAGCCGGAGCTTCCCGGGCCGCGGGTCGCTGCTGGGGCTGAGGACGAGGGTGGGCTGGGGGCCGCCGAAGCCGACGTCGGGCGGCCCGATCTCGATGCTTCCGTCGCCCTCCCGGCCGAGTTCGACGTAGCCGAGGACCTTGCTCCAGAATTCGGCGAGCCGGTCGGGGTCGGCGCAGTCGATGACCAGTTCACTGATGCGGCATGCCATTCCGTCAGTGTAGGGAGACGACCCGAGAGTCCAACGCCGACATGTTCTGGAGGACAGGCCCGGATACGGGGGCAGTCTCTGCTGAGAAGGCGACAAAGGTGGGCCACCTTGGGGGTGACCCACCTCTGGACGCCGGTTCATGAGGTGGCGTCAACTACCGGGTTGTCAGTGGCGGTGTCCGCCGTGGTGGCCTCGGCCCCAGGAGGTGTCGTCGATGAAGCGGCCGTGGTCGTTGCGCAGGGTCGCGGTGTCGGAGTGGTGGTCCCACACGTCCGTGCGCCGGTCCTGGTAGACGTCGGTGGTGTTGTTGTGGCCGACGCCGGTGTGCACGCGGACGGTGGACCGGCCCTCCAGGCGGTAGTGGTGGGACGTGTACGTGCGGCCGTCCTTGTTCGAGAGGGTCCAGCCGTCCAGGTTCACCGTCCGACGGGTGCTGTTGGTGAGCTCCAACCACTCCTTGTTCAGTGAACGGTTGGAGCGGTCGTTCCGGCCCGGGGAGTCGTACTGCACGCCGCTGATGAACACCGCAGCGTGCGGGCGGCCGGCCGGTGGTCGGCCGCCCTGGCCGGCAGCGTGCAACGTCCCGAACGGGCTCATGGGCAACCCGCGACGACCATGCCCACCGACCTCCTTGCGCCGATCGGCGTAGCAACGGCGCGCCTTGGGTGTGGAGGCGGGCGCCGGTGGAGGATCGGTGGGGCGGCTGCCTCAGGACGGGCCGCCCGGCACCGCATCGCCCCATCGCGTGAATGAGGTCCGGCCATGAAACCGTTGGACGAGCTCACCAGCCTGAAATGCCTTCCGTCTCTCCGGCGCACTGCGTGCGGCCTCCCGTATGTGCGGCGCACCGCCTGCGGAAGGCTCGGTCACACCGGGGGATGGAACCGGAACCGCTCCCTGTCCGCGCAGCGGGTGTTCGACCGGCTTGATGGCACTCTCAGCGTCACGTCGGTCACGCCGGTCGCGTCGGTCGCGTCGTGAGTGCCGCTGCGCGCGGAGATGCGGCGGGCGATGGCCGTTACGGCGAAGCCGTCTTCCCTCCGCAACAGGCGGGCGAGGGGGAGCGCATCGACTTCGGCGCCCTCGCCTACGACGACATCACCATGGCGCGGTTGCGGACACTCGGGGTCGGCCCGGGTTGGTGCTGCCTCGACGTGGGGGCCGGGACCGGCACGGTCGCCCGCCGGCTGCTGGATGAGGCCGAGGTGACGAGCGTGCTCGCCGTGGACCGCGATGTCCGTTTCCTCGCCGAGCGGGCCGTGCCCGGGCTGGACGTGGCTGAGGCCGACATCACTGCACCGGGCTTCGTCACGGGCCGCCGGTTCCGGCTCGTCCACGCACGGTTCGTGCTGATGCACCTGCCCGAGCGCGAACGGCTGATCACGGCACTGGCCGAACTTGTCGCGCCCGGTGGTGTGTTGGTGCTCAGCGACGCGGTCGACCTGACGAGCGACCGGACACCGAGCACGCCGTACACCACGGTGATGCGGTCGATGTGGCGGGGGCTGCGCGCCACCATCGGCACCGATGTCTCCTGGGTACCGTCGTACCCGCACCTGCTGCGTGGGGCGGGACTCGGGCCCGTTGCCGCCGAAGTCCATGTGCCGCCGCTGATGCCGGGCAGCCCCATCAGCCGTTTCTGGGCGGACACATGGGAGCGAAGCAGAGGGGCGATGGTTGCCACCGGCCTGGTCGACGACGCAGCCGTCGACTCGGCTCTCCGGTACCTCGATTCCGACGAGTGCGCCGCACTGTCAGCCGGAATGCTCACCGCATGGGGCTGGAAACCCGAGGAGACGGCGAGCTGAGGTCAGGCCAGGTCCCGGCGCGCGAAAAGCACTCGCGAACCCGTGATCGTCAAGGTGCGGAACGGGCGCTTGTGGAGGGCTCCGCGATGGTCGCCGTTCCGAGCCGAACAGGATGCTGGATACTCGCCGGATGGATGGATCAAGGGCTTCGTGGATCAACACCACGCACGACTGGGCCGGCGCCGTGGACCTGGGCCATCTCGCCCGGATCCGCCGAGGGCCAGCGGAGTTTGCTCCCGGTGGTCCAGGGCACCTCGTCCTTGAAGTCGTTGCCTATGCGGCCGACGAGGCATCGAGTCGGGCGGGTGGACGCTGCGCGATCACTCTGCACCGCGACGGCTCTGTGTCCGTGGTCGACAACGGACGAGGCACCGACACTCGCGTCGATGACCACGGCCGGATCGTGAAGAAGCCGGTGATGGCATCGAAGGACCTGCGGTTCTTCGACTCGCCGGACGCCGAGCGACTTCCGGACGGGCATCCACGTCGAGGCATGTCCGTCGTAGCGGGACTCTGTGAATGGCTGATTCACACCAACCGCCGTGACAACGGGGCTTGGACGCAGCGCTACCAGCATGGTGTTCCGGTGACTGGCCTGGAGCCTGTCCGAGGCGATGGCACCACCGGGACGCTCGTCCGTTTCCTGCCGGTTGCGTCGCTCAACTCGCAAGCGCCGTTGACCGTCGGCGATCTGACACGGTGGACCGCGCACTGGCCGGACCTGGAGGTTCGCGTCGACGACCGACGCGACAGCGTTGGGATCAGCTGATCCAGTGAGTCTCGTGGGCCACGCTGTCACTGCGTCCCGTGGGGGCGGGAACCGGTTTTGGCCTTGGCATCGAGGTGGACGTCCGCGCCGGTCGCCGTCCTGAGGTCCGCGGTGAGGGCGCGCAACCAGACCTCCAGGTCGACCAGGAGGGACAGCGCCTCGGGTGGCATCGGCGCTGCGAGGTGCGACGGCAGCGCGGGGAGGGGGATGTGGGCGCCTTCCGTCGGGAAGTCCGCGGCCCGATCGGTCGCCGCCGCGACGTCACCGGCGGCCTCATGGGCCCATCGCAGAGCGGCCGCAGGGATGTCCGCCGTGCCGCTTGAGGGCGGCAGCCAGTAGGCGCCGACCAGCGCTCGGGAGCCGTAGTTGAGGGCGGCGAGCCAGTCGGGTCCGTCTTCGGCCGCCCGGGGAGCGGGTTCCGCACGGTACTGCGCGTACGCGGCCTGCGCGATGCGCAGCCGATGCAGGGTCAGTTGCAGTGCTTGAGCGGTGACGTCCTGACGCGGTGTCGGGCTCGTCATCGCGTCGGCGGTGGCCCGTACGAGGGGGGCGGCGGCCCGGAACAGCGCCCCCACGCTGCGCCGGATCTCGGAGTGTGCCCCGGACGGCCAGGCCAGCAGTCCACACATCAGCCCGACCGCACTCCCGGTCAGGACATCGACGAGGCGGGCCTCGGCGAGCTGCCATGTCACGGGCGCGATCTGTGCGAACGCCGTGGAGACGACCAGCGTGAAGAGTCCCTGCGCCCAGGCCGGCCCGCCGACGGGCCCCACGGAAAAGGCCACCAGCATCGTCGGCGCCAGCAGGTATTCGTACACCTCGATGGCGTCACCAGCCCCGACGAGGAGAAGCCCGGCGGCCAGAGCACCGGCCAGTGTCCCGGCGGCAGCCGAGCGAACGGCGGACCAGGTGGCGCCGGCGGTCGTGCGGCACAGGGTGAGCACGCTCAGCAGAACCCAGAAGCCGTGGGACAGGTCGAGGGACCCCGCCACCAAGCGGGCGAGTGCGAGGCCGAGCGCCGTACGGACGGCGTTCTGGAAGACGACGGAGCGAGGGGTGAGGTTTCCTGTCGCCCGGACGATCCACAGCCGGGCTGTCGACTTCTCGGCATACCAGAACTGTTCGTGGGGCAGTCCGGGCACCGAGTGGCGGACACCGCTCGCCAGGGCGACGGCCGTGCGAACGGTCACGGCCGACACCGCGACGGTCAGTACGGTCGACTGCCGCCGCAGCAGCCCGTGCAGGCCGCTCACGCGCGCGTTCGGAGTGCTGCCGCGCGTGGCCAGGAACTGGGCGGTCATTTCCTCCATCAGTTCAGGGCCGGCGGTGGCGCGCTGTCCGCGCACGATCTGCGCTGTGCCGGCGCACGTGGCTGCGATACCGCGGAGCAGGGTTTCCGACGGCATGTCCGCGGGCGCGGCGGGGAGTTCGGCGAGAGCGGCGAGTTGGTCCAGCAGGCGGCGGGTGGCCGAACCGGCTTGGGCCAGTGCACGGTCCGGCCTGCCCGCTCCGGTAGGTCTGCCACCTGCGGGCTGCCGCGACAGGCGCAGGTCGCGGCCGGTCGTTCGGAGTCGCTCGACGAAGCCGTGATCCGGAACCTGGACGGCCCGGACCAGGCAGGTCGCGGCCCGTGCCGCGAGGTCGAGGGCGTCCGCGATCCGTGCGCGGTACGACGGCTGCGCCGGTTGCGGGAGCAACGTCTCACACACGATCAGCAGCGCCACACCGACGGCGAGCCCGGCCAACCTCTCCGGCAGGGTGGCGGGCGCGTACGGCGGGAAGCAGACAAGGATGTAGAAGAGCTGCAGTCCGGGAACGATGCCCGCGAGCCGTGGTGCACACGCCGCGCCGTAGGTCAGGGCGACCCCCACGAGCAGAACGCCTGCCGCGGCCGACCACGTCGACACGGCGAGGAGCGTACCGAGGAGGACCAGTGCGGCAGCGGCAGGGACAGCCCGCAGCAGGGTGCCGGCGCGCCGTCGGCCGGAACCCGGCAGCGGCGACATGACGCCGAACGCGATGGGAGCGAACAGGGCGTAGACAGCGAGAACGGGTCGTTCCAGCAGGTGCGCCGCGGGATAGAAACCGGCGAGCGAGGCAACCGTGACGCGTACGGCGTTGCCGCCCGCACCGACAGACTCGGTCAGCGACGGCAGCTTCGGCATGCGTTGCTCTCCAAGGACCCGACCGGAGCGCGTCCCGCCACTGCGGGGTCGCACATGGCGACACATCATGCCTGGACAGGGCCTCCGAGGCCGTCCATCGCACGCGTGCTCCCCAGGGAACCGCCCGACCGGCCCACCCGCGTCGATCGACACGTGGCAGCGGTGAACGAGCCCGGCGGACGAGCCCGGCGGGCGATTCAGCCGTCGGAGCAGGCCTTGGCGACGGCGTAGGTGTCCTCGTAGAGGTGGTAGCGGGTGATCCGCCCGTCCCGGACTGTGGTGTGGAGGGCGAACGCGGTGTCGATGTCCCGGCCCGTCTTCCTGACCTCGGAGACCATGCGCCCGATGAGCACCACGTCGGCGCCGTCGACGATGACGTGCCGGAGGTCGAACTCCTTGGGCTGCACGTGGGTCCGCAGCAGCTCGAAGAATGTCCGCATGCCCTCCGCCGAGTCGACCTCCGGTACCCACGGAATGCCCGGCGGGTGCGGAATCGAGAACGACACCGAGTCCGCGAACAGCGCCGCCTCCGCTGTTTTCCCCTCGGCGAGCAGCGGGAACAGGCGTTGCACGGTTTGCGCCGGCGACTCTGCTGTCATGTCCGTCGATATTACAAGGGCTGACGGAATGTATCCGGCCTATCGCCCGGCCGAGACCGCGCGCCCGTCACCACAACCTTGCCGTCTCGGCGGATGCTCAGTCGAGACAGAACTCGTTGCCCTCGATGTCCTGCATCGCGATGCAGGACTCATTGACGCCATCGGCACGCAGCAGTCGCTCGCGGACCGCACCGAGCGCGACCAGTCGCGTGCACTCGGCCTCGAGTGTGGCGAGGCGCTCTTCGCCCACGAGCCCGGTGCCGACCCGCACGTCAAGGTGGACCCGATTCTTGACGACCTTGCCTTCGGGGACGCGCTGGAAGTACATGCGCGGGCCGACACCCGAGGGGTCCATGCAGACAAACCCCGCATCCTGACGCTCGGGCGGCAGCGAGCGATTGTAATCGTCCCAAGTGGCAAACCCCTCCGGTGGCGGCGGCACGACGTACCCCAACACCTCGCACCAGAAGCGAGCGACGCGTTCGGGTTGTGCGCAGTCGAAGGTGACTTGGAACTGCTTGATCGATGACATCGGCGCACCATAGCAGGGGGCTCTGTTGCTCATATCCCGCTGTGGATATGCGAGTTGCCGGTAGGACGAGCTCCGGGAGGACCGGGGCTTCGACTTCGGCCGGCACCGCTCCACGGGGCGTGACCGCAGGCATGATGTAGTCCATGACTCACACTCCCCGCCGCATGTACGAGCTCTTGGAGCCGATCTGCTTGGTCACCTACATGGCCGACGAGTGCAACGAGGAGCTGGCCGCGCTCGGCCACCGCACCTACTGGGACGGCTACTTCGCCAGCCGCGCCGCGCCGCTGGGGCGGGTGCCGGCGCAGGTCGTGCACGCGGCCTTCTACAGCTTCGCCGACGGGGAGGCCGCGCGGCACATCCCGAGCGCCTGGGAGACGATCCCGCCCGAGGCGTCCGTCGCGGCGCGGGAGCGGGGCAGTGCGGCCTCCCTACGGCGGATCCTCGGCGAGAAGCTGGCCGATTCCCCGGGCCTGGTGCGTGCGGCCGACCTGACCACCAAAGCCGCGACGAACGCGTCCACGGAAGGTCGGGTGATGTACGCCGGGATGCGCACCCTTCCGGTGCCGAGCGACCCGGTCGCCCGGTTGTGGCATTCCGCGACCATGCTGCGCGAGCACCGCGGTGACGGGCACGTCGCCGCTCTCGTCGGTGCGCGCATCGGCGGAACGGAGGCCCACGTGCTGTCCGCGCTGGAGCAGGGCATTCACCCGCCGGAGTCGTTCGGGCGCGTCCATCACCTGCCGAAGGAGCGGCTGGCCGCGGTCATGGGCGGTCTGCGCGAGCGCGGGCTCGTCGACACCGATGGCAGGTTCACCGACGCGGGCCGCGAGACCAAGCAACGCATCGAAGCCCTTACCGACGAGCTCGCCGCCCCGCCGTACGACGCCCTGTCTCCCGCCGAGCTGGACGAGCTGGTCGCCGAGCTCGAACCCATCACCGCGACGCTCGTGGCCGCGGGGTCGCAGTGACGAGCGGCGACTGACGGGACGAGGAGTCCGCCGTCCGTACGGCGGGTTCTCGTCCGGGCGTTCGTGCCCGAGGTGCTCGACCCGACGGTCGACTTCCTGGCCGCATACGGCGAGGCCGAGCGCACCGCGGAAATCGGGCCGGAGTCGGTGCGTCGGGCCAGTGCCCTCGGGCCCTCGGGCTCGAATCGCGGTGCCGACTAATGTGTCGCGGACGTCCGGCGCCGCTCCTTATGATGATCGGATGCTGACGTTCACCGACGTCATCCTTGACTGCCCTGACCCCTGGAAGCTGGCCGAGTTCTACGCCGAGCTGCTGGGCTGGGAGATCAACACCGGTATCAGCACCAAGGATTGGGTCAACCTGCGCAATGACGGCGTCGAGCTGTCGTTTCAGCGGGTGGAGAACTACAAGCGGCCCAGCTGGCCGGGCCAGGAGCATCCGCAGCAGTTCCACCTCGACTTCGAAGTGGACGAGTTCGAACCCGAGCATCGCCGCGTGACCAAGCTGGGCGCCACCCTCCAGAAGAGCTTCGTCGGCGAGTCCGGCTACGGCTGGCAGGTCTACGTCGACCCGGCCGGGCACCCGTTCTGCCTGTGCCGCAACCCTCCCCGGTCCTGACCGCGCACGACGAACAACCGTCCCGGTGACGAGGCGTTTCGTTACTGCTTGTCCCGCGCGGCCAACCGTTTGGTGATCGCGGTCTTGACGGTCTTGTGCAACTCGTCCGACGTGAAGCCGAGGTCGCGCAGGATCTGGGCGGCGGGGCTCTCCTCTGTACGGATCAGGCCCAGCAGCGAGTGTTCCGTGCCGACCCAGTCGTGGCCCAGCTCGGCCGACGCGCGGAGTGCCTGCTCGATGGCCTTCTTGCTCTCCGGTCGGAACGCGATGTGACCCCGCGGCGCTTTCTGCCCGGCCGGCGGCAGCGCTTCCTCGATCGCGTCGCGGACGCGTTGCTCCGACTCGGTTTTCGCCGTCAGTACCTCGTACGCCAGGCCCTGCGGTTCGCCGAGCAGGCCGAGCAGGATGTGTTCGGTGCCGATGAAGTCGTGCTTGTGGGTTCGGGCGGCCTCCTGCGCGAGCACGATGCTGTGCCGGTTCAGGTTGGTGTACCGCTCGAACGGGGCGGGCGCATGCCGTTGCTGGGCGGCCTGTTTGGACACTCCGATGGCGTCGCCGATCTCGCTCCACGACGCACCGGCCTCCTTGGCCTTGCCGACGTAGTGGCCGACGAGCTGGTCACCGAGGTCGGACAGGGTCTGGGCCCGTAGGTGTGCCTCGCTGATGCGAGCCAGGTTGTTGGCGTCGGGGAGCTCCTCGTCGAGACGGGCGATCAGGTCATTGAGGCTGATGTTGAGTGGGCTCATGCGTCAATCTTAGATTGACGATCCGCGGCCGTCAATCTGTAATTGACGCATGGTGTTCTCCCCGGAAGCCTCGGCACGCGGCCACTCGCCTCGGCGGCAATTGCCGCGCTGCAGTGGTGCGTTGGCGCGTTGGTGCTGTGGTGATACGTCAGTCGAGTGCCCCGGCCTGTTCGGGGCGCTCGTCGTCTTCCGCGTGGGCGGTGCCGTATCGCGCGAGGACGTCTTTGTCGCCGTAGTGGCGCAGTAGCCACCAGCCGTAGGCGGCATGGAAGAGGTATACGCCACCTGTAACTCGTCCGGGGCGGCGCCGGGGGAGTGGATCTGGAAGAAGTCGTCGAGCCCGTGGACGGCCACCATGGGTCAGACGGAGCCGATCGCGAGGCGCAGGCAGGCGCAGGTGAAGCCGAACAGTCCGGCGGAGAGCATCTGCCACAGGGTGTCGTCCAACGGGGCGCCGAAGAACAGGTAGTTCTGCAGGTGCCCGGCACCGAAGAGGACGCCGACGCCGATCGCCGTGCGCAGCGGGCCGAGGGGGGTGAGGGCCCGCTGCACGAGGCCGCGGCTGTGGACCTCCTCATTGAGGCCGACTCACAGCAAAGACACCAGAGAGCTGACGACCGCGGTCGTGTTGCCGTCCAGCCCAGCGAGGGCGTACGAGCCGGTGATGAGCAGCATGGGCAGGGCCAGACTCCAGCGGCGGCGAAGGCCCAGGGTGGTGGCGTCCGGGAACCACGACGGCGCCAGGGGAGGCAGGATCACCCCGCTCATCAGCGACAGGTCCCGACCGGGCAGCCCGTACGCCGGTTGCGCCTGACGGCCTTCACGGGGCCGGGGCCGGAGCCTGCCTCGAATGACAAAGCGCCCGGGTCCGCCGTGTGACGGACCCGGGCGCGAGGCTCTGCTTGTAGCTACCGGCGACGCAGTGGGTGCGAGCTTGCCGCCGGCGGCCATTACCTCATCGTGTCTCCCGGGCATCCTGGGTGTCCCGCGTCTCCCGCGCGTACGGTGCGACGGTGATCCGGTCGATCAGTGGTGCGAAGCGGGAGCGGAGCAGCACGCCGGGGAAGGTGTCCGAGGCGTAGGTGGTGCCGTCGAAGTTCGGCAGTTCCTCGGAGCGGAAGGTGATCGTGTTCGAGCCCTTCTTGAGGCGGACGGGGACGGTCAGCTCCCAGAAGTTGTTCTGGTGGAAGGTGTGGGGGAAGCTGACCCGCTGCGTCTCGCCGCCACCCACAGCGATGTCGGCGTGGCGGGCGAGTGGGTCCGGGTTGTAGTGGGTGGCTTCGGACTGTTCGGGGTTGGAGTAGCGGATGCGCAGCGCGTACAGGCCGGCCGTGTCCGCGGCGACCGTGAACGTCGCCGTGTTGCCGTTGCCCGGGTCACCGCCGATCCCGGTGATGGCTGTGCCGTCGGTGGCCAGGGACAGCGGGGTCAGCGTGGCCGAGCCCGCGAGCTTGGCATCCTGCGCCTCGTAGACACGCCCCTTGAGCGTGCCGTCGGTGGGCGTGACCGTCAGACGATCGACAAGGGTTGCGGCCGAACCACGAGCCGAACCACCGGTCACCGTCACCTTGTTGACACCGCCCGAGAGGGAGACGGCCACCTTGTGCCGGCCCTTGGTCACGTGCAGGACGTCGTGACCGTTGACGGACAACCGAGCGTCCGCGCCGCCGAGGGTGTCGACTTGGAGGGTGGCCTCCCGGTCGGCGGGGGAGTAGACCCAGAACGTGGCCGTCTGGTTCCTTGCGAGCCGGACCGCGCCCGAGCCGGTGGCGGGGGTTGCGGTGCCCTTCGGCAGGTCGTAGACGGGCCGTGCGCCACCACCCGTCCAGGCCAGTTCACCCTCGTAGACCTCGGTGGCCGCCGACGCCTTCGGCAAGGACAGGGTGAGGCGGTCGACGATGGCGTCGCCCTTGGTGGCGCTCTTGCCGTCCAGGCTCTTCGCGGCGAGCGTCAGGGTGTGCTTCCCCTTGGTGAGGTGGACCTTGGTGTCGGTGTGGTCCCACACCACCCACTTGTAGCCGAGCGGCAGGTACAGCTCCTGCTCGCTGTCAGCCTTGCCGTCCACCCGCAGGAAGACGTTGGTGGGCCCCTGTTCCTTGACCTTGTCGAAGGTGTTGAGGGAGTTGGCGAAGGTGCTCAGGTCGTAGGTTCCGTCCTCGGGGACGTCCACGCCGAAGTCGAGCGTGACGTCCGAACCGGTGCGCAGACCGCCCACGTCGTAGCCGCCGGAGGTGTAGAACTTCGACACGTCGCCGGTCGAGCCCTCCGGGCCGTTCTTGGTGTAGCCGGACCCGGTGTGGGCGGCGTCCTCCGCCTCGTACGAAGCCTGCCAGCGCACGGGCGGGGACTGCGTGGCCCTGGCCTTCCCGGCCGGGCTGAGGACGATCTCGTACGCCGAGGATTCCTTCAGCTTCGGCAGCCCGCCGTCGCCGAAGTCGACGACGACCTGGCCGTCGTCACCGACCTTCAGGTTCGTCTCCGTCAGCAGCTTCGGGCCGGAGTTGTCGCCGACCTGCCCGCTCCAGTCGATCTCGCGCACCCAGGCGTGCACGCGGTCGCCGAAGACCTTCCTGGGGACGCCTGCGAAAGTGATGTGTCCCTTGCCGGTGGAACCACCGAAGACAAGCCGGGCCTGCTTCTTCTTCGCGTCGAGCGTGGCCACACCCTGCATGGTGTAGTTCTCGCCCGGGAACGGCGGCGTCACGTTGACCGTGTGGCCGCTCATCGAGGCGTACGAGTGCAGAAGCCACCACTGGCCGTTGCCGCGGTTGGACTGCACGGCGGAGTCGGAGAGGTTGCCGTCGATGTTCCAGTACGCGATGTCGGCGTCCACCTTGGACTCCTCGATCGCCGACACCCACTGGATCATCTGGCCCGGGACGGAGGTGTGGTAGTTGAAGGCGTACTCGTTGATGTTGACGGGGAGTTGGGTGCCCTCGCGGTCGGTTCCCTTGAACAACTCCTTCTCCCACACCCGGTACCTGGCGACGCTCTCACGCACCGCTTCCGGATGGCTCAGCTCGTGCCAGGTGATCACGTCCGGGAGGGTGCCGGCGGCCAGGGTGTGGGTGAGGAAGCCCTTCACCTGGTCGTACAGGACGCTGGTGTTGGGGCCCGCGATGCGGGCGTGCGGCATTCTGCCCTTGATGAGCTTGTACGCCTCGTCCCAGGCGGCGAAGTAGTCGTCGGGGTCGTTGAGCCAACTGACCTTGTTGTAGCTCCACTGGCCGGTGCCGAACATGTTGCCCTCGGGCTCGTTGAACGGCACGAAGACGACGTTGTCCTGGTACTGCTTCGGCAGCCGCAGAACCTGGTCGACCTGCTTGGCGAGCTTCTCCTCGTAGAGCTTGAGCTTCTGCGCGGGGGTGTCGCCCGGCCACTCGTACGGGAAGCCGCGGTGGATGTCGGTCATGTAGATGTACACGTCACCGTCGGTGGAGTCGGCCAGAGGCTTCACCACGTCCAGCGCGTCGGCACCGGGATGCTGCGGGCCGTCCTGGGCCTTGGTGGAAACGGTGCGCAGGCCCATGCCCTCGATGAGGTTGTTGGTCGGGACGCCGGGCCCGTACACGCCGTAGAGCGTGCCCGAGGCGCCGCCGTGGAACGCGCCGGTGTCGGAACCGAGGTCGACGGTCAGCTGCCCCTCGCGCACCACGGTGACGGTCGCCTTCACCGCGCGTCCGGCCGCGGTTCCGGCCACCGTGAACGTCCCCGGCCTAGCGTACTTCTCAGGCGGTACGTCGTCCCAGGTGACCGGTGTGTCGCGGTCGTAGCCGTCGGAGAACGAGGCGCGGACCGCCGCGGGGAGCGACGGTGCGGTACCGGCGGTCGTACGGACCTCGAAGGACGTCCGCGAGAGTTGTTGGAGGGTGGGGAGGTTCCCGACCGTGCCGGCCACCTGTTCGGGGCTGAGCGCCGAGTGCCAGACCTTGAAGTCGTCGATCGCGCCCTTGAGCAGAGGGTCCTGGTAGAAGGACTTGCCGATGTAGCCGGCGGCCGTGGCCGAACCGTCCAGCAGATCCTTCGCCTTGACGGTCGTCGCGGCGGAGGAGACCGCCACGCCGTCGAGATAGGTGGTGACCCGGTGAGCGGAGGTGTCGAGGGTGACGGTGACGGTCCGCCAACCGTCGGCGGGCAGGGGCGCGTAGCCCAGGACCTGTGCCTCCGCGCCGCCTCCGCCGGTGGTCACCGCGGTACGCAGCACACTGCCGTTGGAGGGCGTGGTGAACAGGTACCTGGTGGTGTCGGTGCCCAGGTCGAAGATCCGTTGCCAGGACGACTTGTCGTCGCTCCACTTCACGCGGGCCGAGACCGTCAAGTCGGTTGCCGCGTTGAGTACTTCGCGGGGGAGACGGACATAGGCCCCGTCGGAGGTGGGCGCTCCGCCCGGCAGGGCGAGCGCCCGGCCGCCGTCGGTGCCGGTGACGGACTGGGCGGTCGAGCCGTTCACCAGGGTCGCCGTCAGGCCGTTGCCGGAACTGTCGGTGATCTTGCCGGAGGTGAGGTCGTCCTGGTCGAAGGTGTAGTGGGCGGCGGGCTGGGGCGTATCGGCTGCCTGCGCGGGGACGGCGGGCGCGGCCAGCAGGCCCCCGCCCAGAGCCAGCGCCACGGCGGCCGGGACCCGGCGCCGGGCGGATCTGTCAGCGGATGGCATGGATTGCGTCCTCAATCCTTGATGTCGATGTGCATCGAACCGGTTCGATGACGTGCGGCACGAGGGAACGGAGAACGTCTGATGTGTGGGGGTGGTGGGCCCTGCGCGCCTTGGGGAAGGTCGGATCGGGGCCTTGGCTGTCGGAGGGATCTACGTCATCGAACCGGTTCGGGGAAGCTAGCATCGGGGGCCTTCAGCCAGCAATCCCTTGAGCATAAGGTTTTTGCGGCCGCATTACGGGTCGGAAAATTCCGGCCGAGGGTGTTGACAGGTGCCGGGGCAGTTCCTACCTTCACTTCACGCGAACCGGTTCGACACACGGTCCGCGTTTCTCGTCCCACCCCACGCCCTCACGACCGCGGGCGCCTCCTCCACCGAGGAGTCGAACCGGTTCGAGCAAGGAGTCGCCGTGAACATCGGTGAGATCGCCCGGCGAGCCGGTGTCTCGCGGAGCACCGTGTCCTATGCGCTGAGCGGCAAGCGCCCTGTCTCGGACGACACGCGCCGGAAGATCCAGGAGGTCATCGACGAGCTGGGCTACCGCCCGAACGCCAGCGCTCGCGCCCTGGCCAACGGCCGGACCAGCACCATCGGCCTCGTGTTCCCGCCCGCCGGCAACCACTACACCGGGATGCAGCTGGACTTCATCGGCAGCGTGGTCGAGGCCGCAGCGGCCCACGACTACGACGTGCTGCTCTCGCCGAGCGGTGTGGACAGGGACCGCTCCTTCCAGCGGCTGCTGGGGGAGCGGCGGGTCGACGGCGCCATCCTCATGGAGATCAGGCTGGAGGACGACCGGGTCGATCACCTGGCCGCCCTGGGCTTCCCCTCCGTCGCCATCGGCCGCACCGCCCACCCCGAGCGCGGCTGGTGGGTGGGCCTGGACCACACCGCGCTGGCGGCGGCGTGCGTCCACCACCTGGCGGACCTCGGCCACCGCCGGGTCGCCTTCGTCAACCGTCCCGAGCAGCTGCTGCGGGCCGGATACGAGTCCGCGCAGCGCGGCCTCGATGGCTTCACCAAAGCCGCCGCCGAACGCGGGCTGACCGGACGGACCTACTGCTGCGGGGACGACGCCGCCTCGGGCCAGGCATGCCTGGAACGGATCCTGCACGACGACCCCGCCACCACCGCCCTGGTCACCCTGAACGAGGCAGCCCTGGGCGGCCTCTACCGGGGGCTCGCCCAGGCCGGCCGCCATGTGCCGCGCGACTTCTCCGTCACGGGCGTCGTGGCCGGCCGCTGGGCGGAGACGGTGACCCCGCAGCTCACCGCCGCGGACGTGCCGGCGGAGGAGATGGGCCGGAACGCCGTCGACCTGCTGGTGGAGCGGCTCGACCATCCCGACGCGCCGCCCCGGCACCATCTCCTCACGCCGCCTATCTCGCTACGCGCAAGCACCGGGCCCGTCGGAGCCGGTACGGCGTCCTGACCTCACCGGCACAACCCTCCCGACACCTTCCCGACCTCACATAGATCTCCTCACTCACCGGATGCTCGAACCGCTCGACAACGCCGTTCGCCGCGCCCGTCCCTCCCGTCACCCCGTGCCCTCGGCACCCCCTGCCCTCGGCACCCGCATGCCCTGAACAAAGGAACTCCTGCCATGAACAGCTCCTCCAGACAGCGCCGTCTGACCGCCGCGGCCCTGACCGCCCTGGCCGTCGCCGTCAGTGCCACCGCCTGCTCCTCCGGCTCGGGCAGCACCGACACCAAGGGCGCCGGCAGCGGCACGTACACCGTCTGGGACCCCTACCCGCAGTTCGACAAGACCTCGCCCTGGGCGAAGCTGCTCGACCAGTGCGGCACCAAGGCCGGAGTGAAGATCAAGCGGACCGCCTTCGACACCAGCGACCTGGGCAACAAGTCGCTGCTGGCGGCACAGCAGGGCAACTCGCCGGACGTCCTCATCGTCGACAACCCGGTGGTGTCGACCCTGGCCGAGGCGGGCGTGCTCACCACGACCGACGACAGCAAGCTGGACACCTCGAAGATCGACCCCAACCTGCTCGCGGCCGGCCAGTCGGGCGGCAAGACGTACGGCATGCCGATCGGCGCCAACACCCTGGCCCTCTACTACAACAAGAAGGTGCTGAAGGCCGCCGGGGTGGACGTCTCCTCGGTCAAGGACTGGAAGTCGCTGACGGCGGCGCTGGCGAAGGTCAAGAGCGCCGGCAAGAAGGGCATCACCTTCTCGGCGATCGGCACCGAGGAAGGCAGCTTCCAGTTCCTGCCCTGGTTCTGGGGATCGGGCGCCAAGCTGACCGAACTCGACTCCTCCCAGGCGGTGTCCGCGCTGTCCCTGTGGAAGGACTGGCTGAAGCAGGGCTACGCCCCGAACTCGGTGCTCAACAACACCCAGACCACCAGCTGGCAGGAGTTCGCCGGCGGCGACTACGCGTTCAGCGAGAACGGCACCTGGCAGCTCGCCAACGCCAAGAAGGCCGGCCTCGACTACGGGGTGCTGCCCATCCCGACGGCCACGGGCGGCAACGCCGCGGCTCCTACCGGCGGCGAGTTCGTGACCCTCCCGGTCCAGAAGGACACCGGCCGCTACGGCACCTCCGAGAAGCTGGTGACCTGCCTGACCAGCACCGACAACCTCAACAACACCGACACCGCCCTGTCCTACGTTGCTCCCACAAGCGAGGTCCAGGACAAGCAGGTGGCGGCGAACGCCGAGCTGAAGCCGTGGGTGGAGGCGGTCAAGGCGGCCAAGGGCCGCACCAGTGACGACCTGGGCATCAAGTACCCCAAGATCTCCGAGCAGATGTGGAAGGCCGTCCAGTCCGCCCTCAGCGGATCCAAGTCGCCCAAGGACGCGCTCACTTCGGCGCAGGCCGCGGCCAAGTGACGAGAGCCCGATGAAGCAGACGACACATCCGACGGACCGCCGGTCCACGGGCGTCCGGAACGGGGCGGCCACCGCCGCCCCGCCCCCGGGCCGCCGCAGGAAGCGCCGCCGAGCCGCCTCCACCCAGTGGGCGGCCTGGGGATTCCTCGCCCCGGTGACCCTCTACCTGGCCCTCTTCTACGCCTATCCGCTCTACCGCAACATCGACCTGAGCCTGCGGAACTACACCGTCCGCTCGTTCGTCCAGGGCGACGCGCCGTTCACGGGCCTCGCGAACTACCGCACCGTCTTCGACAACCCGACCTTCGCCCCGGCCCTGCTGCACACCGCGGTCTTCACCGCCGTCTGTCTGGTCTTCCAGTACGCCATCGGGCTGGCCCTCGCGGTCTTCTTCCACCAGCACTTCCGGCTGTCGGCCACCCTGCGCGCCCTGTTCCTGGTGCCCTGGCTGCTGCCGCTGATCGTCTCCGCCTCCACCTGGTCGTGGATGCTCAACAGCGACTCAGGAATCGTCAACGCCGTCCTGCACGCCGTCGGCATCGGGCCGGTGAACTGGCTGACCTCGCCGTCCTGGTCGCTGACCTCGGTGATCATCGCGAACATCTGGATCGGCGTCCCCTTCAACCTGGTCGTCCTCTACAGCGGCCTGCAGTCCATCCCGGCCGGCCTGTACGAGGCCGCCGCCCTGGACGGCGCGGGTCCCTGGCGCCGCTTCTGGAGCATCACCTTCCCGCTGCTGCGCCCGGTGTCGGCGATCACCCTGCTCCTTGGGCTGGTCTACACGCTCAAGGTCTTCGACATCATCTGGATCATGACCAAGGGTGGCCCGGCGGACTCGTCCACGACCTTCGCCACCTGGTCCTACCAGCTCGGTTTCGGCAACCTCCTGCCCGCGTTCGGCCCCGGCGCGGCCGTGGGCAACCTGCTCGTCGTCGCCGCACTGGTCTTCGGCCTGATCTACGTCCGGGTGCAGAGAAAGCAGGCCCTGTCATGAGCCGAAGCCGCAAGAGCACATGGGGCAAGACCACGATCGGCGTAGCACTCACCGCGGTCATGCTCTTCCCGGTCTACTGGATGCTCAACGTGTCCCTCACCCGCGACCAGGACATGCGCAAGAGCCCACCGGACCTGCTGCCGCTGCACGGCACCCTGGCCGGCTACCGCACCGTCCTCGGCGAGCAGCTGCCCTACCTCGGCACCAGCCTCGTCATCGCCCTGGGCACCGTCGTACTGACCGTCGTCCTGTCCGCCCCCGCCGGATACGCGCTCGCCAAGCTGCGCCCGCGTGGCGGCGGCATCCTGAGCTTCGTGCTGCTGGCCGCCCAGATGATCCCGGGCATCATCATGGCGATGGGCTTCTACGCCATCTACCTCCAGCTGGGCCTGCTCCAGTCCGTGCCTGGCCTGATCGTCGCCGACTCCACCCTGGCCGTCCCCTTCGCGGTGCTGATCTTCACCGCGTTCATGTCCGGCATCCCCGGCGAACTGCTCCAGGCCGCGCAGATGGACGGAGCCGGCATCCTGCGCACCTTCTGGTCCATCGTCCTGCCGACGAGCCGCAACGCCGTCGTCACGGTGTCGCTGTTCGCGTTCCTGTGGTCCTGGTCCGACTTCGTCTTCGCCAGCACCCTGGTCAACGGCGGCGCGCACGAGCCGATCACCCTCGGCATCTACCACTACATCGGCAACAACAACCAGCAGTGGAACGCCATCATGGCCACCGCCGTCGTGGCCTCGCTGCCCGCCGCGGTGATCCTCGTCCTCGCCCAGCGCTACGTCGCCGCCGGTGTGACCGCCGGCGCGGTCAAGGACTGAGTCCCCCAACTCCGCCCGGCGGCTGAAGCGTCCGTGCGCCAGCCGACCGTTGCCTCCTGCTCCAGAAACGAGTCACGCCCCATGACCGCCGCCTCGTCCGGCCCGGCCTTCTCCGTCCACGACATACCGTTCAGCACCTACGGATCCTGGTTCGACATCTCGCCCGTGGTGGCGGAAAAGACGTACGCCGACGACCTCCACCTCGTCTCGCACCAGAACGGCATGCACGCCGTCCTGCGCCTGATCCCCGTGGACCCGGCCACCGGAGACCGGGCCGCCACCCGTGTGGAGGCGACACCCGGCCGGCTCAGCTGGATCGGTGAGAGCGGGCGCACAGACCTCGCCTACGACTCGCCCGACACCGTGCGCCTGCGGGGGAGCGGCCTGGGTATCGGCGTGTTCGCCGCCGCGCACACCCTGACCCCGTTCAGCGGAACGTACTTCTTCCACGATCCGGCGGCGGACGCCCACGTGTTCACGTCGTACGAGACCGGACGCCGTTACCGCGTCACCGTGCTGTCCGGCACCATCGCCGACACGGCCGGAGCCCAGCTCCTGGGCAGCGGCGAACGCGGTCTCACCGTGACCGCGCGGGCGGACGGAGCCTGGGAGATAGCGATCGAGGAACTCGAAACCTCCCGCCCGCCCTACGTGTCCGCAGCGACGTTCGACGACGTCGTGGAGTCCGCTCGGGGTGCGTTCGCGGACTTCGTCGACGCGGTGGCCCCTTGGCGCTCGTCCGCCACGCCGGCCGCCGAACTCGCCGCCTACGTCGTCTGGTCGGCGACCGTACGGCCGACGGGCCTGGTCACCCGGCCCGCCGTACTGATGTCCAAGCACTGGATGGACAAGGTCTGGAGCTGGGACCACTGCTTCAACGCCCTTGCCCTGGCCCCCGGTTGCCCCGAACTCGCCCTGGACCAGTACCACCTGCCCTTCGACCACCAGGACGACAGCGGCGCCCTGCCCGACTCGGTCACCCACTCCGAGGTCCTCCACAACTTCGTCAAACCCCCCATCCACGGCTGGGCCTTCGGCCACCTGCGCCGCCGCCTGCCGACCCCTCCCAGCGAGGCCGAACTGGCCGAGACGTACGACCGGTTGGAGCGCTGGACCGACTTCTGGCTCTCCGTACGAAGAGCCCCCGACGCCCAGCTGCCCCATTACCAGCACGGCAACGACAGCGGCTGGGACAACGCCACCACCTTCGACCCCGAGCGAGTGGTCGTCACCGCCGACCTCGCCGCCTTCCTCGTCCTCCAACTGCACGAACTCGCCGCCCTGGCTGAGGAGTTGGGCAAGCCGGACGAGGCGCACCGGTGGACGGCGACAGCCGAGGAGACCCAGACGGCGCTGCTCGACCAGCTCTGGACCGGCGACAGGTTCGTCGCCCGGTCGGTCGCCACCGGGGACACCTGGAGCAGCGCCAGCCTCCTCGACCTGATGCCCGTCGTCCTGGGCGAGCACCTGCCCGGCGAGGTCAGCAGCGCGCTGGCCGACCACATCAAGGCCCACCTGACGCCATACGGCCTCGCCACCGAACTGACCACCTCACCGCACTACCTCGCCGACGGCTACTGGCGCGGCCCGATATGGGCACCCTCCACCGTCCTCGTCGAGGACGGCCTGCGCCGCGCCGGCCACCAGCGCCTCGCGGACGACATCAGCGCCCGCTTCCGGGCCCTGTGCGAGACCAACGGCTTCGCCGAGAACTTCGACGCCCTCACCGGAACGGGCCTGCGCGACCGCGCCTACACCTGGACCGCCAGCAGCTACCTCCTCCTCGCCGAAGCACACGCCCACCGAGAGAGCCGCTGACCGGCCGCCTCCCCCAAACCCCGGGGCCGTCACGAGCCCCGGTCCTCCCCCTCCAGGAGCCGCACCATGAACTCGCTCACAACCCTCCCCAGACCCACGACAAGCACAAGGCGTCGGGCCGTCTCGTCCGTCGCCGTCCTCCTGACCGCGCTGGCGACGACCCTGATACCGGCCGCCCCCTCCCGGGCCGCGGACACGAGCGTCACCGTCGACTTCGCCAACGCCGGTGGCGCCCCCACGTACCGCGCCTCCGGAATGATCTACGGCATGACGCCGAACGGCTCGCTCCCGCAGGACCACTTCTTCAAGGACATCAAGTGGCACTTCATGCGGGCCGGCGGCGCCCAGCTCAACAGCGGCGGCTACGCCACCAGCCTCGCCGAGTACCAGACCCGCTGGAACTCGACCCTGGCGCAGTACAAGCGCACCGCCGCCCTAGGCGGCACCTTCGTGATCCTGCCGCACGACCTGTGGGGCGCCGACAGCACCACCCACGTGGGCTGGCCCGGTGACAACGGAAACTGGACGCAGTTCGACAACTTCGTCACCCAGCTCATCGGCGACGTCAAAGCCAACAACATGACGGTCCAGTGGGACCTGTGGAACGAGCCCGACGGCAGCAACTTCTGGGGCGCCTCGCAGGCGCAGTACCTGCAGATGTGGTCGCGGTTCTACGCCCGCGTCCGGGCGGCGTTCCCGGGCCAGCTCATCGTCGGCCCCAGCATCGCCAACCAGCCCACCTCCTCCAACAGCTGGTGGACCACGTATCTCAACTACGTCAAGGCCAACAACGTCGCCCCCGACATCTACAGCTGGCACGACGAACCCGCCGACCCGGTCCCGGGCGTCGCCAGCGCCAACTCCACCCTCGCCGCCGCGGGGCTGACCAACACCCGCCCGTACCAGATCAACGAGTATGCCGCGCTCTCCCAGCAGAACCCCGGCGGCGGCGCCTGGTTCATCGGCCGCCTGGAGCGGGCCGGCGCCGACGGCCTGCGCGGCAACTGGGCCTCCGGCACCGCCTTGCACGACAACGAGGCGAACCTGCTCACCAAGAACAGCGCGGGCCAGTACCTGCCGCTGGGCGAGTGGTTCATGTACCGCTACTACGGCTCCCAGACCGGCAACATCGTCAACCTCGTCCCCGGCTCCGGCACTGACGGCCTCGCCACCAAGGACAACTCCGCGAAGAACGCCAAGGTGCTGCTCGGCAGCAACGGCAACACCGGCAACGTCACCGTCAACCTCACCGGCCTGGGCACCACCTCGGTGGTGGAGAGCGGCAAGGTCCGTGCGGTCGTCCAGCGCGTCCCGTACAACAACGGCGCCGCGGTGACAGGCCCGGAGACGATCTCCGACTCCACCCTGACGGTCAGCAACAACGCGGCCTCGGTGAGCCTGCCCTGGAGCAACTCCAAGGACGGCTACACCGTCACCCTGCTCCCGCCGTCCAACACCACCATCTCCACGGTCGCGGTCAGCGAGAACAGCGGCCAGTGCCTGGACGACACCAACCTCAGTACCGCCAACGGCACCCAGTACCAGCAGTGGAACTGCGAGGGCGGCTACCAGCAGATGCTCGACCTCAAGCCGGTGAGCGGCAAGACCGACACCTACACCGTGGTCAACGAGCTCAGCGGCAAGTGCCTTGACGTGTCCGGGGCTTCCACCGCGGACGACGCCGCGGTCGTCCAGTACACCTGCAACGGCGCCACCAACCAGCAGTTCACCCTCAACCCCGTCACGGCACTGGGCAACAGCCACGACTACCAGCTGGTCGCCGTCCACAGCGGCAAGTGCGTCGACGTCACCGGCATCTCCACCACGCCCGGCGCGAAGATCCACCAGTGGACCTGCGACCCCGCAAGCGCCCTGGCCAACAAGAAGAACCAGATCTGGCGCCTCTCCGGCAAGAACTGACCCGTTCGACTCGGGAGCTTCCCGACAGGGGCGGCCGTACGGCATCAGTGCCGTACGGCCGCTCTTCGTCGTCGGTCAGCCGCCTAGCGGGTTGTCGGTGCCACATCCGGTGGGGTTGCCGCGAGCGTGCCGCCCGATGCGGATCGGCCACGTCGCGGGCGACCCGGACCGCGGTCATATCCGCCCGGCTTCACTGCGTGGCCGCAGACGGTGCAGACCACGCCCACGACCAGGAGGTCCCCGGAGTAGGTGACCAGGCTCGCGACCTGGACCAGGAGGCCCAACCCCCACAATCGGGGGTTGCGCACGATGCGGCGTAGCAGTCGGCTGGGCACACGGTTGCGGATGAAGGCATAGATGCCCAGCGAGCCCACGCACAGCGAGACGACGGCGACAAGGCCCAGGCTGAGCAACATCATTGAGCCGTATGACATGAGAGCCCCCAGATTGTTCTGTACGGGACAATATCCCTGCCCAGGATCTCCCTGTTCGTCGGGTCAGCATCCAGCACTGGTGCGCGGTGCGCGGTGCGCGAGCACGGGTTTTGGCCGGGCGGCCCAGCGGTCCCGGCACGGTCAGGGTGAGATCGCCCCGTTGGCCCTTGATCGTTTCGGTGGCTCCTGTGGTGCCGGACCCTTGTGGTCTCGTTGCTGTGTCGGCGTGGGTGGGTAGGGTCCGGGGATGGGGAAGATCGAGGTCGTTCCGGAGAAAGTGGCCTGGGTTCTGGTGCGTGACGGGCGGGTGCTGCTGACGCGCAACCGTGGTGTTGATGTCTTCTACTTCCCGGGCGGGAAGCGGGAGTCGGGTGAGTCCGACGCCGAGACCTTGGCGCGCGAGATCACCGAGGAACTCCGGTCCCGGGTCGATACGGCCACGATGGTGCACGTCGGTACCTTCGAGACACGGAGCAATTCCGACGGCCGCACCGAGTTCCGGATGATCTGTTACACCGCCGAGTACACCGGTCCGCTGGTTGCCTCAAGGGAGATCGCAGAGACGGACTGGTTCGGCTATGGCGATCGTGCGCGGGTCTCGGCAGTGGACCAGATGGTGTTTGACGCGCTTCATGCCTCTGGCCAACTGCCCTGAGGAGCCGACTGAGGATTTTTCGAGGTCCTCGATCCCGACATGCCGCGGCACCAACGACTACCGGTACCTGGCCGAGGAGAAGCCGATCGCGGCGCAGAGCAGAGCCTGGAGGACAGTGAGCGCGATGGCCAACTCCCAGGAGTCTTCGGGATTCTGTGGTGGGCGGCCGCGTTGCACGTCGTATTTGCCCGAGGGGTCGACGGTGACTGTGACCTTGTCTCCGGCGGTGAGTCGGCCGGCGCTGATCTGGCCGAGATGGCGACGGCCCGAGGAGTCCGACAGTGCCGCCATTTCACCCACCTCCATGCCTGTTCCGTCCCTGGCCGGGTGCACGGAGACCACGACCGCTCGTACCGCCCGGCCATGGTCGTGCAGTGCCTGGTTGTGCAGCGCGGAGCAGAACGCCCACGTGGTCAGCACGAAGCAGACCGCCGCCACGATGTCGAGCTTCCCGAAGTCCCTGTTCAGCTCGTCCATCCCGAGGACCGCCAGAAGGAGGCCCACCAACCCGAGCAGACAACCCACCGCGATCATGGAACCCATCACCACCAGCAACGAACTCCACCAACTGGGTGTGCTCGCCACGCCGTAGGCGATGCCGAATGCTCCCGCGCTCATGATCACGCTCGCGGGCACTGCGAGGGCGGCCCACGCGATCTGCCGAGCGGTTCCTCGCAGCTCGGCGCGCCGTGACGGACGGGTCGGCTGATGGAATCGCTCCCACTGGTGCATCGGACGGTAGCGCCAACACGGCTGGAAGCACAGGGGTGTTGCCCGACTTTTCTCGACTGGTCCAGATCGAAGGATTCAACCTCTTGATGTCTTGACCGAGGGCACACCTGTCCCCACTATTGGGAGCGCTCCCACTGGTTCAAGCCTTGACCCCCATCGAGCCGCACTCCGCAAGGAGGAACCAGAACCATGGATCGCGGACGCAAGAGCACAGCCGCGCACGAGGCGTCGCTGACAGAGGCTGCGTCACACCCCGTCCCAGCCTGACGGGGGCACCAGCCGGGCGGTCCTCAGTCCCCAGAGGGCTGCCCGGCGTTCTCGCCGGAGCAAGACCGCTGCTTCCCCTCCCGGTGAAACGTTCCGTTGGGCATCCCGCAGAACTCCCGTGGGAGCGCTCCCGAATCGAGGGCGCTCCGCCGCTTCCCCTCACATCCCCGCTTCCCCTCACACCCCGCGGAGGATCCGCATGCAACTCCCACTCCCCAACCCCCTGAGCAGAGCACGAGCCGTGCTCGGCACCCTGCTCACGGCACTCTTCACCCTCACGACGCTGCTCACCGCCGCTCCGCCGTCACACGCCGACTCGACCATCTGTGAGCAGTTCGGTTCGACCACCATCCAGGGCCGTTACGTCGTCCAGAACAACCGCTGGGGCACCAACGCCACCCAGTGCGTCACCGCCACGGACTCCGGCTTCAGGATCGCCCAGGCCGACGGCTCGGTTCCGACGAATGGCGGCCCGAAGTCCTACCCGTCCGTCTTCAACGGCTGTCATTACACCAACTGCTCACCCGGCACGAACCTCCCGGCCCGGCTGAGCTCGATCTCGAGCGCGCCCACGAACATCTCCTACAACTATGTCAGCGGCGCGGTCTACGACGCCGCGTACGACATCTGGCTGGACCCGACACCCCGCACCGACGGGGTGAACCGCACCGAGATCATGATCTGGTTCAACCGCGTGGGGCCCGTGCAGCCGGTCGGCTCGCAGACCGGCACCACCAGCGTGGCCGGCCGGTCATGGCAGGTGTGGGCCGGCAACAACGGCACCAACGACGTGCTGACCTTCGTCGCGCCGTCAGCGATCAGCAGCTGGAACTTCGACGTGATGGACTTCGTCCGTCAGACCGTCTCCCGGGGACTCGCGCAGGACAACTGGTACCTGACGAGTGTTCAGGCAGGTTTCGAGCCCTGGCAGAACGGGGCGGGGCTGGCGGTGACGTCGTTCTCCTCGACCGTGAACCTCGGCGGAGGCAACCCGGGCAACCCGGGCGACCCGGGCGGCTCAACGGCGTGCAAGGTGGCCTACGGTACGAACGTGTGGCAGGGAGGCTTCACCGCCGACGTCACCGTGACCAATGCCGGTCCCTCTCCCGTCAACGGCTGGAATCTCGCGTTCACACTGCCTTCGGGGCAGAAGACAACGAGTGTGTGGAACGCCAATGTCTCCTCGTCATCGGGTGCGGTGACCGCCAGTGGTCAGCAGTACAACGGGGACATCGCACCCGGTGGGCAGGTGTCCTTCGGGTTCCAGGGCACCTACAGCGGGACCTTCGCCAAACCGGCAGGCTTCAGCCTGAACGGTACGGCCTGCACCACCGCGTGAAAGGGCCGGCCCACCCCCTTCCCGACTCCCGGGCTCGGACGAGGTGGGCCGCCTTTCGACGGCCGACTCGTTCCCCAGGGCTGCCCTGCCCACGGGTGGTCAACTCTGCCTGCACGGCATCGAGTTGCCAGCCACCGATGTTGCTGCGCCGCGGTGCCTTCCGCCGTAGGATCGGTGATCTCGTGGGGGAGGTGGTCATGGGCAGGCGACGCCCTGGGGCGCCCACGCTGGAAGAGGTGGCCGCCCACGCCGGGGTGGGGCGAGGCACGGTCTCCCGAGTCGTCAACAACGCGGCCGGTGTGGCCGATTCGACGCGCCGGGCCGTACAGCGGGCCATCGAGGAACTGGGGTACGTGCCCAATCTCGCCGCCCGGTCCCTGGCCGGGCAGCGGGCCGACGCCGTGGCCCTCGTCCTGACGGAGCCGGACTGGAGGCAGTTCGCGGAGCCGTTCTTCTCGGAAATCGTCAGTTCGATCGGCGACGGGTTGGCGGACACCGGCATGCAACTGATGCTGACCCTTGTCCGCTCGGAGTCCGAACGGCAGCGTTTCCTGGAGTACGCACGCGGCGGCCGGGTCGACGGAGTCCTGCTGATGTCCGTCCACGCGGACGACCGGCTGCCGGACATGCTCGCCGAGGCACGGTTGCCGACCGTGCTGCTGGGGCGTCGTTCGGCCGACGAGTACGTCAGCCATGTGGACGCGGACAACACGGGCGGCGCCCGCAGTGCCGTCTCCTATTTGCTGAAACAGGGCCGTCGAGCGATCGCCACCATTACGGGGCCGCTGGACATGTACGTCGCGCAGTCAAGGCTGCAGGGTTACCGGAACGCCCTGGAGTTGGCCGGCCTGGAGAATTCGCACTCCCTGGTGGCCGAAGGCGATTTCTCACAGGACAGCGGGCGCCGCGCCATGACGGAGCTCCTCGAACGGCACCCGGAGATCGACGGCGTGCTCGCCGCGTCGGACACCACGGCCGCCGGGGCGCTGCAGGCACTGCAGGCAGCGGGACGGCGCGTGCCCCAGGACGTCGCCGTGATCGGTTTCGACGACTTTCCGCTGGCCCAGCGCACCGAGCCGCGCCTGACCACTGTGCGTCAGCCGTTGGAGGAGATCGGAAGAGCCATGATCAGGCTGCTGCTTGAGGAGATCGAGGAGCCGTACGTGGCGTGGCGCCACGTCATCCTCCGTACGGAACTGGTCGTTCGCGAATCGGCGTGACGAGAATCGCCGTACGCACCCGGCTCAGCCTGCCGAGCCGATGGCTCAGCGGAGCCGAGTCGTCCGAAACGGCGTACGTTCCGGTCTCCCGAAATACCGGAAGGAATGGAGCGAATCGGTTCGACGTAAGCGCTTCGACGGGAAGGTGCGACCGGCCACGTGTCGGGTCGATGGCGTGCCGTAGGTGAATGCGTCACCGGCACCTGATCGGGGTTCGGCCGCTTCGGCTGCCTCGGCCAGTGCCCTCCATGCCGGCGGCGCTTGCGGGCCCGATCCGCTCGGCTGCACTGCTGTTCACCGGCCTGATGGTGGGTCACACGGATGGTCCGGACTCTGCCGCCGGTCGCTGCGGGCCTTCCCTCAGTGCCCGCGCGGCAAGCGGTTGCGGCGTCGTGCACTCGTTTCGGACCGCAACTTTTCGACGGTGCTGACGGCTTGCGCAACACGGGAATCAGCAGTCGAATCGATTCCGCAACAAGGTGCGCAGCAGAGGCCCGTGCACCCTTGGCAGCACCGCGGCACCGGGAGCACCGTCTCCCGCCGAACCTCTCTGCATCCCACTGCACAACGGCACGTTCAAGCGCCTCGGTATGCATGAGCGCCACCACCACAACCCGACGGGGTTGCGCCGGCACGGTAGGGAGACCAGATGGGAACCACACGTACAAGACGCCGTCCGCTGTCCGGGCGAGGAGGCGTCGCGCGACTGTTCGCGGTGGCACAGCACCGTGACAGGTCGGGCGGCGTGCCTTCACCGGCACGTTCAGCACGGTCTCGTTGGAGGACGCTCGCCCGGGCGGCGGCCGCGGCCGCGCTCGTCGGCGGAGCCCTGGCCGGTGCCACGGCCACGGCCGGGACGGCCCGTGCCGCCACGTCCGGTCCGTGCGACATCTACGCGGCCGGCAACACCCCTTGCGTGGCGGCGCACAGCACGACGCGGGCGCTGTATGCCTCGTACACCGGACCGCTCTACCAGGTTCGGCGTGCCTCGGACAATGCGACTCGGAACGTCGGTGTTCTGGAGGCGGGCGGGTACGCCGACGCCGCTGCCCAGGACTCGTTCTGCTCGGGCACGACCTGCCTGATCACGGTCATCTACGACCAGTCGGGCCGCGGCAACAACCTCACCCAGGCACCCGGCGGCGGTGCCGCGGGCGGCCCCGACAACCTCGCGAACGCGACCGCCGCGCCCACCACTGTGGGCGGTCACAAGGCCTACGGCGTCTTCGTGGCGCCCGGCACCGGCTACCGAAACAACCACACCAACGGCGTCGCCACCGGGGACAGCCCCGAGGGCATGTACGCGATCCTCGACGGCACGCACTACAACGGCGGCTGCTGCTTCGACTACGGCAACGCCGAGACGGACAGCAACGACGACGGCAACGGCACCATGGAGGCCATCTACTTCGGCAACATCAAGGTGTGGGGCTACGGTTCGGGCAACGGTCCGTGGATCATGGCCGACCTGGAGAACGGTCTGTTCTCCGGGGTGAACCAGCACTACAACGCCAACGATCCGACCATCAACCACCGGTACACGACCGCCGTCATCAAGGGCGGGGCCAACCACTGGGCGATCCGTGGCGGCAACGCGCAGTCCGGTGGCCTGTCGACCTTCTACGACGGTCCGCGCCCCAACGTCGCGGGCTACAACCCGATGCGCAAGCAGGGCGCCATCATCCTCGGCATCGGTGGCGACAACAGCAAGGGCGCCCAGGGAACCTTCTACGAAGGGGTGATGACCTCCGGCTATCCGTCGGAGGCCACCGAGAACGCGGTCCAGGCCAACATCACGGCGGCCGGGTACAGCAACTCCTCCGGCGGGACGGGCACCGGGGCTCTGCACGCGGTGGGCGCGGGCAAGTGCCTGGACGTGCCGAACTCGTCCACCACGGCCGGCACGCAACTGCAGATCTGGGACTGCAGCGGCGCCGCCAACCAGACCTGGACCCGTACGTCCTCGGGCCAGTTGACCGTCTACAGCGGCAACAGCCAGATGTGCCTCGACGCCTACGACAACCAGACGTCCGCCGGCACCAAGGTGGTGACCTGGCCGTGCAACGGCGGCGCCAACCAGCAGTGGCAGGTGAACTCCGACGGCACCGTCACGGGCAGTCAGTCCGGGCTCTGCCTCGACGTCACGGGAGCCTCCACGGCCAACGGCGCCCTGGCGGAACTGTGGCCGTGCAACGGCGGATCCAACCAGCGATGGAGCCTCGGCTGACCTGAACGGCCCCGCTTCGCGGCAGGCTCACTGCCGAACCCCACGTGACATCACCGGAGGATGACCATGTCCAGAGCCAGAGCCAGAGCGCTCCGTGGCCTGTGGGCCACCCCCATGGCGCTGCTCGCCCTACTGGCCTCTGGCCAGGCCACGGTCGGGGTCGCGTACGCGGCACCGGCACAGCGTGAGGCGGCGGCCGCCGACCTGTACGTGGCGCCGGACGCGGCTCCCGGCGGGGACGGCACCGCCGGGCAGCCGTTCACCACCATCGACCAGGCGCAGCAGCCCGCGCACCGGCTCTCCGCCGACTCGGACATCGTCGTCCATCTGGCGGGTGGCACCTACCGGTTGACCAAGCCACTGACCTTCGGCTCCGGCGACGGCGGCCAGAACGGCCACACCATCACCTACCAGGCCGGGTCCGGTCAGCAGCCGGTCGTGTCCGGTGCGAAGCAAATCACTGGTTGGCAGGTGCATGATCAGTTGAAGAACATCTGGTCGGTCCACGTCGGCACCGGCGTGAACACGCGCCAGCTGTACGTGAACGGCAAGGAGGCGCCGCGGGCGGCGATCCCGGTGCCCCGCTCCGGCTTCGCCTTCACCCAGACCGGCCTGACCATCACCGACTCCTCCCTCGACTACCTGGCCGGCCTCTCGGACCAGAGCCACATGGAAGTCGAGAGCATCAACTCCTTCACCGACCGCTACGCGCCGGTCCAGTCGATCAGCGGCAGGACCGTCACCATGCAGCAGCCCGCGTGGAACAACAACTCCTGGGGCTACGACACCATCAACGCCCCGTTCGCCGGCGGGACGATGTACCTGGAGAACAACTACGCGTTCCTGCAGCAGGCCGGACAGTGGTATCTCGACGCCTCCACGGGCGACCTGTACTACCGGGCCCAGCCGGGCCAGAATCCGAACGGCCTCGACGTCGAACTGCCCCGGCTGCAGAGCCTGCTCGGCGTCAGCGGCAGCTACGGTGCACCGGCGGCCAATCTGAGCTTCACCGGCATCCGGTTCACGGGAACCTCCTGGCTCGGCCCGAGCGGACCGGACGGCTACGCGGACCAGCAGAGCGGCGCGCACATCACCGGCGCCTACGCGATGCCCGCCAACTGGCTGAGCACCTGCAAGTCGGGGTGCACGCAGTTCGAGGCCACCCGCAACCGCTGGGCGCAGATGCCCGGGGCCGTACAGGTCTCCGCGGCCACCGGCATCACGTTCTCCGGCGACACGTTCTCCGAACTCGGCCAGGCGGGCCTCGGCATAGGCAACGACGGCGTCGCCACGGCTTCCGGCACCGGACTCGGCGCGGGCGGCGTCACCATCACCGGCAACACCTTCACCGACATCGCCGGCAGCGGCATCCAGGTCGGCGGGATCCAGCCGGACGCCCACCACCCGAGCAACCCGCAGATGACCAACCAGAACATCACGATCAGCAACAACAAGGTCAGCGGGGTGGGCACCGACTACAAGGAAACCGCCGCCATCCTGTCCACCTACGTCACCAACGCGACGATCAGCCACAACCAGTGCGACCACCTGCCCTACGACGGGATCGACATCGGCTGGGGCTGGGGCGCCAACGACCCGGGCGGCAGCCAGGACTACGTCAACCGGGGCACGTACAACTACCAGCCCGTCTACAGCACCCCCACGACGCTGAAGAACAACACCGTCTCGCACAATCTGATCTACGACACCAAGAACGCGATGTTCGACGGCGGCAGCATCTACAACCTGTCCGCAAGCCCCGGCTCGGTGATCTCCGACAACTACATGTACGACAACGGCCGCACCACCGCGCTGTACCTCGACGAGGGCTCCCGGTATCTGACGCTGTCGCACAACGTGGTGCAGGACGCCGGCAACTGGGCGCTCACCAACGCCAACGCGAACAACCACACCGACGACAGCACCTTCTCCGGCAACTGGTACAACGGCGGCAACACCTACGTGGCCACCGGACCTCCGCACAACAACGTCCTCACCGGCAACGTGCAGGTCAGCGGAACCAACTGGCCGCAGGGCGCCCGGCAGGTCATCCAGCAGGCAGGCGTCCAGTCCCCGGGCGACGGTGGCGGGTTCCCCAGCGGCTACCACCAGCTGGTGATCGGCAGCAACAGCCTCTGCCTGGACGTGAACGGCAACTCCGGCGCCGCGGGTGCCGCGATCGGCCAGTGGACCTGCAACGGACAGAGCAACCAGCAGTTCCAGTTCCTGCCCGCCTCGGGCGGTTACGGGCAGCTGCAGGCGCAGAACTCCGGGCTGGTCGTGGCGGTGTCGGGCGGCTCCACCACCGCCGGTACGCCCGACATCGTGCAGCAGGCCCCGAGCACAGCGGCAGGCGGTCTGTGGCTGCCGGTACGGCAGTCGGACGGCTCGTACTCCTTCCAGAACCAGAACAGCGGCCTGTGCCTGGACGTCTACGGCGCCGGCAGCAACCTCGGCCAGCAGCTCGACCAGTGGCCCTGCAAGAACACGGCGGGCAGCAACCAGGACTTCACCCCCCGCTGACCGCTCGCGCGCTCGTTCACCCCACCCACTGTCCCGCACCAGTGAGGAACGACGATGAAGACGTACTCGGCACTCCTGGCCGCCGCGCTCACGGCGGCGCTCGGCGTCGGCGCCGCGTCACCCGCGACGGCCGCCGCCGGCAGCGGTTCGCCGCCGTCCGGCGCACGCCTCGCCGCGGCGCCCGCCACCGTGCGGCTGATGCCGCTGGGCGACTCGATCACCTGGGGCGTCGGCAGCCCGTCGGGCAACAGCTACCGGGGCTACCTGTGGAACCAGCTGTCGGCCGAGGGGCACGCCCCGGACTTCGTCGGCTCGGGCCGCAACGGCACCCTGTCCGACCCGGACAACGAAGGCCACTCCGGGTGGCGGATCGACCAGATAGCCGGGATCGCCGACTCCGTGCTGGCCCGATACCGCCCGAACGTGATCACCCTGGAGATCGGCACCAACGACCTCAACGGCAACTACCAGATCCCGACCGCTCCCGACCGGCTCCGCGCACTCATCGACCAGATCACGCGCGCCGCCCCCGACGCGACCGTCCTACTGGGCACCGTGATCGTCTCCACCAGCGGCACCGAGGAGGCCAACCGGCCGGCGTTCAACGCGAGGCTTCCGGGAATCGTCCAGGACGCGCAGGCCGCCGGCAAGCACGTACGCCTGGTGGACATGAGTGCGCTGACCAGTGCGGACCTGTCCGACGCCCTGCACCCCAACGACAACGGTTTCCGCAAGATGGCGGACGCCTTCAACGCCGGGGTGCAGGCCGCCGACGCGGACGGCTGGATCAAACCGCCGGTTTCGGCGGGCGGTCAGGTGCGCTCCGGAATCGCGGGGAAGTGCCTGGACGTGAGCGGCGGCAACAGCGCCAACGGGAGCGCCGCGGACATCGCGGCCTGCAACGGCTCCGCCGCGCAGCAGTGGTCCGCGCACGCGGACAACACCCTGCGTGCGCTCGGCAAGTGCCTCGATGTGACCGGCCGCGCCACCGCCAACGGCAGCAGGATCCAGATCTGGGACTGCAACGGCGGCAGCAACCAGCAATGGCAGGCGTACAACGGCGGTTACCGCAACCCGGCCTCCGGCCGCTGCCTCGACGACCCCGGCTCGTCCACCACCGACGGCACACAACTGGTCCTGTGGGACTGCAACGGCGGAGCCAACCAGCAGTGGACCGCGCTGCCGGTCACCACCTCGGCTCCCTGACCCGACAGGACCGCGGCACCGACTCGTGGTCGGTGTCTCACCCCCCACTCCCACACACAAGGAGAATGATTTCTGATGTCCTGGCTCAACGAAGAGCCCCGTCTGCGCAAGACACTGGCCCTGGCCGTCGGACTCACAGCCGGCACGGTACTGGCGCTGGCCGGGCCGGCGAACACCGCCGCCCACGCCGCCTCCGGCACGCTGGGCGCGGCCGCGGCCGACAGCGGCCGCTACTTCGGCACGGCCGTGGCCGCCGGAAGGCTCGGAGACTCGACGTACTCCACCCTTCTCGACCGGGAGTTCAACATGATCACCCCGGAGAACGAGATGAAGTGGGACACCATCGAGCCGTCCCGCGGCAACTTCAACTTCGGGCCCGGTGACCAGATCGTCAGCCACGCCGCCGCGCACGGGCAGCGGATGCGCGGACACACGCTGGTCTGGCACTCCCAACTGCCCGGCTGGGTCAGCTCCATCAGGGACGCGAACACCCTGCGCAGCGTGATGAACAACCACATCACCACGGAGATGAACCACTACAAGGGCAAGATCTACGCCTGGGACGTGGTCAACGAAGCCTTCGCCGACAACGGCAGTGGCCAGCACCGCAGTTCGGTGTTCCAGGACGTGCTGGGCAACGGCTTCATCGAGCAGGCCTTCCGCACCGCACGCTCGGCCGACCCGGCGGCCAAGCTCTGCTACAACGACTACAACATCGAGAACTGGTCCGACGCCAAGACCCAGGGCGTCTACAACATGGTGCGCGACTTCAAGTCCCGCGGCGTGCCCATCGACTGCGTCGGCCTCCAGTCCCACTTCGGCGCCGGCGGCCCGCCGTCGAGCTTCCAGACCACACTGTCGAACTTCGCCGCGCTCGGCGTCGACGTACAGATCACCGAGCTGGACATCGCCCAGGCGTCGCCGACGGCGTACGCCAACACCGTCAAGGCGTGCATGAACGTCGCGCGCTGCACCGGCATCACCGTCTGGGGCATCCGCGACAGCGACTCCTGGCGCAGCGGGGACAACCCCCTGCTGTTCGACCGCAACGGCACCAAGAAGCCCGCCTACGACGCGGCCCTGTCCGCGCTCGGCGGCGGCTCGGGCAACCCCGGTGGCATTGTCTCGGGAACCGTGTACTCGCTGGTGGACGTCGCTGCGGGCCGGGCGCTGGACGTCCCCAGCGGGCAGAACGCGAACGGGACGCCCCTGCAGGTCTGGGACTCCAGCGGCGCTGCGAACCAGCAGTGGCGGGCCAGCCAGAACAGCGATGGCTCCTACACCCTGACCAACGTCGCCAGCGGACGGGTTCTGGACGAGCCGGGCGGTCAGACGGGGAACGGGACGCGGATGGCGATCTGGGACTCCAACGGCGGCGCCAACCAGCACTGGAGGGCGAGCCAGAACGGCGACGGTTCCTACACCCTGACCAACGCCGCATCCGGCCGGGCGCTGGAAGTTCCGGCAGGGCAGGGCGGCAACGGGAGCCCCGTCCAGATCTGGGACGCCAACGGCGGCGCCAACCAGCACTGGAGCTTCAGGTGAGGTGACCCGCGCCCAGCGCGCGGACCCGCACTCTGACGAACCCCCGCGCCCGGTACGGCAATCGTCGCCGGGCGCGGGTTCGGCGCGCCCTCAGAACGCCCTGACCAGGAAAAACATGGGATGGATCAGATCTGAAATCGCGAAGACAGGTCTATTGACAGTGTATTGGGCCTGTGGGATCACTATGCGACATGGGATGTATGAGTGTCCTCGTGAGTGCTCCAGGGCGCGCGCTGACGGGAGCGGTCGGCACCCCTTCCGAACCCTTTCGGACAGGCACGGCACTCTCCGTCCCCTTCCCCCGCATATCCGAGGACACAGAATGCAGCCTCCATGCGCTCCGCCCCGCAGCCTTGCCGCTCGTGCACCACGCCTGCCGGCGCATGCCGCCGTATGCGTGATGGCTTTGCTGGCCATGTTCCTGACCGCCGCACCGGCATGGTCGGCGCCGACGTCCGCGGCAGCCCTGGTGAGTTCGGCGTCGGGGCGGTGCCTCGACGTCAAGGGCAACGTCGACACCTCCGGTACGGGGATGCAGATCTGGGACTGCAACGGCCAGGCCAACCAGGCGTTCGAGTTCACGGCGGCCGGTGAGCTGAGGACGATGAACGGCACCCGGTGCGTGGACGCCTACGACACCCGGACCGCTCCCGGAGCCGCGGTGGTCATCCGGCCGTGCGACGGGCGGGTGACCCAGATGTGGCGACAGAACCCCGACTCGACCGTCACCGGTGCCGCCTCCGGATTCTGCCTGGACGTGAGCGGGGCGGGCACGGCCGACGGCACCGCGGTCATCCTGTGGACCTGCAACGGCCAGAGCAACCAGAAGTGGACCGCGCCGGCGCCTCCGGCGGACGGGTCGGGTCCGTGCGACATCTACGCCGCTGGCGCGACGCCGTGCGTGGCCGCGCACAGCACGGTGCGCGCGCTCTACGGCTCGTACAACGGCCCCCTCTACCAGGTCAGGCGCGCCTCGGACAACGCGACCAAGGACATCGGCGTACTGGCGTCCGGTGGCTTCGCCGACGCGGCGGCGCAGGACTCGTTCTGCGCGGGCACCGCATGCGTGATCACCGTCGTCCGCGACCAGTCCGGGCACGGCAACGACCTGTGGTACCAGGGCTCGGCCCAGGTCCCGGGCTCCAGTCAGAGCAGCCCCGCGAAGGCGACCTCCGAGTCGCTCACCGCCGGGGGGACCAAGGCCTACTCGCTGTACATCAACCCCGGCAACAGCTACTGGCGGGACGGTCACCTGACGGGCGTGCCGACCGGTGCCGCACCCGAGGGGGCGTACATGGTGACCAGCGGCACCCATGTCAACGGCGGCTGCTGCTTCGACTACGGCAACAGCGAGACGGACCGCAAGGCCGACGCCGCCGGGGCGATGGACGCGATCAACTTCGGCACCCAGTGCTGGTTCGGCGGCTGCTCCGGCAGCGGTCCCTGGGTGCAGGCCGATCTCGAATGGGGCCTGTACTCCGGCGGCAGCCAGTCCTGGAATCCGGGCCAGCGGGCGTTCGCGAACAAGTTCGTCACCGCGATGCTCAAGAACAACGGCACGTCGAGATTCGCCCTCAAGGGCGGCAACGCCCAGTCGGGCGGCCTGACAACCCTGTGGGACGGCGGCCTTCCCAGCGGATACAGCCCCATGAAGAAACAGGGGGCCATCGTTCTGGGCAGCGGCGGCGACTGCTGCAAGCCGGGCGGCGGCGCCAACCTGAGCGCCGGCACCTTCTACGAGGGCGCCGTCGTCGCCGGCTACCCCTCCGACGCGACCGACAGCGCGGTGCAGGCCGACATCACCGCCGCCGGCTACCGCTGAACCCTCTCACCTTCCCCTCCCACTCGTCCCAGGAGTCGATGAGGTATGCCCACGACCACCGCGAGAGCCAGGAGCGTTCGGCCGCTGCCCCCGCTGCTGTCCCTGCGCAGAAGCCTGGCGCTCGCCTTCTCGGCCGTGCTGCTCGTCGCGGCCGCCCCCCTCCTCTCGCTCGGCACGGCGCCACCCGCCGCAGCACTCGGCAACGGACTCGCGCCGACCCCGCAGATGGGCTTCAACGACTGGAACGCGTACGGCTGCAACGTCTCCGAGTCGCTGATCAAGTCCACCGCCCAGGCGATGCACACCAACGGCATGCAGGCGGCCGGCTACTCGTACGTCAACATCGACGACTGCTGGATGACCCACAACCGCGACTCCGGCGGCCACCTGGTGCCGGATCCCGCGAAGTTCCCCGACGGCATCAAGGGCACCGCCGACTACGTGCACTCACTGGGCCTGAAGCTGGGCATCTACGAGGACGCGGGCACCGCGACCTGCGCGGGATACCCGGGCAGCCTCGGCCACGAGAGCACGGACGCGCAGTCGTTCGCGTCGTGGGGCGTGGACTACCTGAAGTACGACAACTGCAACAACACCGGTGCGCCGGCACGGACCCGGTACACCGCGATGCGGGACGCCCTGGCGGCCACCGGCCGGCCGATCCTGTACAGCCTGTGCAACTGGGGCCAGGACAACGTGTGGACGTGGGGCGCGGACGTGGGCAACAGCTGGCGCACCACGGGCGACATCAGCCCGAGCTTCTCCAGCATGCTGTCGATCTTCCACAGCAACGTCGGACTGGCCTCCTACGCCGGCCCGGGCCACTGGAACGACCCGGACATGCTGGAAGTCGGCAACGGCTCGATGACGGCCACCGAGAGCCGCAGCGAGTTCAGTCTCTGGGCGGAGATGGCCGCACCGCTGATCGCGGGCACCGACATCCCCTCGGCCAGCTCCTCCACCTTGTCCGTCCTGACCAACTCCCGGGTGATCGCGGTCGACCAGGACCCCCTCGGCAAGCAGGGCACCATGGTGTCCTCCTCGGGGGGCCTGGACGTGCTGGCCAAGCCGCTCGCCAACGGGGACGTGTCGGTGGCCCTGTTCAACGAGACGAACTCCACGGCGACCATCACCACCACCGCGGCCGCGATCGGCAAGACAGGGGCGTCCGCCTACACCCTCACCGACCTGTGGTCGGGCGCGTCCTCGACCACCTCCGGCACGATCAGCGCCTCCGTGCCGGCCCACGGCACCGTGATGTACCGGGTCGCGGGCGGCACCGGCGGAGGTGGCGGCACCAGCGTGACCGGCGAGCTGCACGCGGCCGGCGCGGACAAGTGCCTGGACGTGCCGAACTCCACCACGACCGCCGGCACCCAGGCGGAGATCTGGAGCTGCAACGGCGGCGCCAACCAGACCTGGACGCATTCCGCCTCTGGCTCGCTCACCGTCTACTCCGGCAGCGGCCAGAGGTGCCTGGACGCCTACAACAACCGGACCACGCCGGGAACGAAGGTGGAGATCTGGACCTGCAACGGCCAGAGCAACCAGCAGTGGACGCTGAACACCGACGGCACGATCACCGGCGTCCAGTCCGGCCTGTGCCTGGACGTCACCGGAGGGGCCACGGCTGACGGAAGTCTCGCCGAGCTGTGGACCTGCAACGGCAGCAGCAGCCAGGGATGGGCGCTGCGATGACTCGCCCCTCTCTCCGGCCACCGGCAGCTTCGGTGCCGCCGTACGGCGGCACCGCCACAAAGGAGGTCTCCTCCATGCCCGGATCAGCAACCGATCGCCGGCGCAGGCGATTCCCGGCGGTGCTCCTGATCGCCCTGGTGATGGCTCTGGCCGCGTTGGGGACACCCTCGTTCGCCACTTCCGCGCGGACCGGCACACCCGCCGTCGGCCACGCGTCGGCGCCCGCGCCCGCGGCGGACGCGTCGCTTCCGTGCGACCTCTACGCGGCGGGCGGAACGCCGTGCGTGACGGCGCACGCCACGACCAGGGCGCTCTTCGCGGCGTACAACGGGCCGCTGTACCAGATCCAGCGGTCCTCCGACCACAGCTACCGCGACATCGGGGTGCTCGCCGCGGGCGGGTACGCCGACGCGGCGTCCCAGGTGTCGTTCTGCTCGGGGACATCGTGCACGATCACGAAGATCTACGACCAGACCACCCGGCACAACGACCTGCCGATCTCCTGGGGCGGCTACTGGAAGGGGCCCGGCCCCAACGGATCGGACGTGGGCGCCGACGCCATGGCCCTGCCGGTGACCGCGGCCGGCCACCAGGTCTTCGGCGTCAAGGGTACCCAAGGTGTCGGGTACCGCATCGACCACGCGAGCGGAGTGGCCACCGGCTCCCAGCCCGAAGGCATCTACATGGTGACGTCGTCGAACTACACCAACCAGTGGTGCTGCTTCGACTACGGCAGCGGCGAGAACTCCCACACCGACACCGGCAACGCCACCATGAACGCCATCTACTGGGGCAACGCCTGCTGGTTCAACGGCTGCACCGGCAACGGCCCGTGGGTCGAGGCCGACCTGGAGAACGGCATGTTCCACACCAACACCGGCTCCAACAAGGACCCGAACAACCAGGGCGTGCACTACCCCTTCGTCAGCGCGTGGCTGAAGAACAACGGAACCAGCAACTTCACACTCAAGTACGGCAACGGAGCCGGCGGCGGCCTGACCACCACGTTCTCCGGCCCCCTGCCCAACGGATACTCCCCGATGAAGGTCGACAACTCCGTCCTCCTCGGCACCGGCGGCGACAACAGCGTCTCGGGGCAAGGCGAGTTCTTCGAAGGCGCGATGACGGCGGGCTACCCCTCCGACGCCACCGAGAACGCCGTCCAGTCCGCCATCACCGCCGCCGGCTACGGATCGGGCAGCGGCGGGGGCGGCACGACGGGTGCGCTGCACGCGGTGGGTGCGGGCAAGTGCCTTGAGGTGCCTGGCAGTTCGACGACTCCGGGCACGCAGACGCAGATCAGGGACTGCTCCGGCGCGGCGAACCAGACCTGGTCCCAGAGCTCCTCGCACGAGCTGACCGTCTCCCTGGCCGGCAGCCGTCTGTGCCTGGACGCCTCCGAACGGGGCACCAGCCCCGGCACCAAGGTCATCACCTGGACCTGCAACGGCCAGAGCAACCAGCAGTGGACGCTCAACACCAACGGCACCGTCACCAGCACCCTGTCCGGGCTGTGCCTGGACGTCTCGGGCGCCGCCACCGCCAACGGAACCCCCGTGCAGCTGTGGACCTGCAACGGCCAGTCCAACCAGAAATGGACGCTGAGCTGACCCGGTGAGGCACGCCGCCCAATCTCAGGAGGATCTGATGACGACGAGAGCGAGACCCGGCCGTCTGGCACTGGTGAGCGGTGTCGTCCTGGCACTCGTCCTGGCGCTGTTGTCGACGGCCCCGAGCCGGGCCGCCGCGGGCACGTCGCTGAGCGTCGACCTGGCATCGGCCCGGGGACCGTCGACCGGCGTGGGGGAGGGGTTCCTCTACGGCATCAGCGAGGACGGCAGCCAGCCTGTCGACCAGTTCCTCCAGCCGCTGGGGATCAACGCGTTCCGCGGCGGCGGATGGTTCTCCGGCGGCTGGATCAGGGACGGCTACCAGTACGCCTCGGCAACCCGGGCCGACGTCGACTCGATCGTCGCACAGGCGAAACGCCTCACCCGGCCGCCCTACCACGCGCAGTACCAGGTGCTGGTCAGCGACATCTACGGCGCGAACGGCGGCCAGCCCTCGAAAACGAGGTACCCCTGCGACAACGGCGACTGCTCCAACTGGATCGGCTTCATCGACTCCACGGTGGGCGCACTGCAGGCTTCGGGGCTCACGTTCTCCTACGACATCTGGAACGAGCCGGACATCTCCGCCTTCTGGACCCGGGGTGTCAACAGCGCCCAGTACTTCCAGATGTGGGACACCGCCTACCGGGAGATCCGGCGTATCGCCCCGGGGGCGCAGATCGTGGGCCCGTCCCTCGCGTTCACCCCGCAGGGCAACCCGGGCGAATGGCGGACCTGGCTCGCGCACGTGAAGGCGGCCGGGACGGTGCCGGACATGATCACCAACCACAACGAGGGCGACGTCGACGACCCGGTCACCGTCGCCCAGAGCCTCCGCAACGCCCTGAGCGCGGCGGGCATCGGCCCGTTGCCGCTGTCCTCGAACGAGTACCAGCCGGCCGACCGGCAGACCGCCGGGGTGACGGCCTGGTACCTGGCGCGGTTCGCGCAGTCCGGGTACGCCAACGCGATGCGCGGCAACTGGGTGTGCTGTGTCACCCCGAACCTGACGGGAGTGCTCACCCAGAGCGGGGGGACCTGGCAGCCGACCGGCAACTGGTGGGCGCTTCGGGACTACGCCGACCTGACCGGAACCCTCGTCGACACCTCCGGCCAGGTCGGCTCGACGGCCATCGCCGCCGCCGAGGACGCCGCCGCCAAACGCGCGGTGGCCGTCATCGGCGACTCCAACGGCTACACCGGCGCCGCGTCGGTGACCTTCAACGGGCTCGCGTCCGTGCCCTGGCTCACCAACGCCGGCAGTGTGCACGTCACCGTGCACCGCATCCCGGACCAGGCACCGCTGGGTGCGCCGCAGACCGTGTACGACCAGAACGTGAGCGCTTCCGGCGGCTCGGTCACCGTGCCGTTCACGTTCCAGGGCGCGCACGACGCCTTCGCCGTGTACCTGACTCCGGCGTCGTCCGGCGGCGGAGGCTTCCCGGACGGCTACCACCAACTCGTGGTCGCCAACGACGACTTGTGCCTGGACGTGTACGGCAACTCCACAACGGCGGGCACCGTGATCGACCAGTGGACCTGCAACGGGCAGGGCAACCAGCAGTTCCGGTTCATGCCGGCCTCGGACGGCTACGGCGAACTGCGCGCCCAGAACTCCGGCCAGGACGTGGCGGTCGCCGGCAGCTCCACGGCGGCGGGCACCCCGGACATCGTCCAGCAGGCCCCCGGCACGGCGGCGGGCGCCCTGTGGCTGCCCGTACGGCAGTCCGACGGCACGTACGCCTTCCAGAACCGCAACAGCGGTCTGTGCCTGGACGTGTACGGCGCCGGCAGCAACGCGGGACAGCAACTGGACCAATGGCAGTGCAAGAACGCGCCGGGCACCAACCAGGACTTCGCCGTCCGCTGATCCCGCACCCGGCGCGGACCCCACCGACCTGCGAAAGGAACCCCCACCGTGTCAGCACTCAGACGGCTGCTGCGGCGCCTGCGCGCCTCGACGGCCGTGCTCACGGGCCTCGTCCTGGCCGCCGGCGGCCTCGTCGGCACGGTCGCCGCGCCGGCTCACGCCGCGACCTCCGTCACCATCAACGGCGCCTCCGTCGGACGGACCTTCGACGGCGTCGGCGCGATCAGCGGCGGTGGCGGCAACAGCAGACTTCTGACCGACTATCCCGAGCCCCAGCGCAGCCAGATCCTCGACTACCTCTTCCGGCCCGGCTACGGGGCCTCCCTGCAGATGCTCAAGGCCGAGATCGGCGGGGACACCAACTCCACCTCGGGAGCCGAGCCGAGCCACCAGCACACCCGTTCCGACCTGAACTGCGACCGGGGCTACGAATGGTGGCTCATGGAGCAGGCCAAGGCCCGCAACCCGAACATCAAGCTGTACGGACTGGCCTGGGGCGCCCCCGGCTGGATCGGGGGCGGCAACTTCTGGTCCACCGACATGATCAACTACCTGGTCTCGTGGCTGGGCTGCGCCAAACAGCACGGGCTCGGTATCGACTACCTCGGCGGTTGGAACGAGAGAGGCTACAACGTCTCCTGGTACGAGCAACTGCGCAGTGCGCTCAACGCCAACGGCTACACCGGCGTCAAGATCGTCGCAGCCGACTCGGACTGGTCCGTGGCGAACGACGTCAACTCCAACCAGGCGTTCGCCGCAGCGGTGAGCGTCATCGGCACGCACTACCCCTGCGGTTACCGCTCCTCCCAGTCCAACTGCTCGGTGCCGTCGGCCGCCACATCGTCCGGCAAGCCGCTGTGGGCCAGCGAGAACGGCTCGGACGACTACAACGGGGGAGCACCGGCCATGGCCCGCGGCATCAACCGTGGATACATCGACGGCCGGATGACCGCGTACCTCAACTGGCCGGTGGTCGCGGCGATCACACCGAACCTGCCGTACCCCACCATGGGTCTCACGCTCGCCTCGCAGCCGTGGTCCGGCCACTACGCTATCGGCAAGAACACCTGGGTGATGGCGCACACCAGCCAGTTCACCGCCCCGGGCTGGAAGTACCTCGACTCCTCCAGCGGCTACATCGGCGGCAACCGCAACAACGGCAGCTATGTCTCGCTGAAGTCCACCAACAACGCCGACTGGTCCACCGTCATCGAGACGATGGACGCCGGCAGCGCCCAGACCCTGAACCTCAACGTCACCGGAGGCCTGTCCAACGCCACCGTCCACGTCTGGTCGACCGACGTCAACTCCGCCAATCCCGCCGACTACTTCGTGCACACCACGGACATCACCCCGTCCGGCGGCGGCCTCAGCCTGACCCTGCAGCCCCATCGCCTCTACACCCTGACCACCACGACCGGTCAGGGCAAGGGCACCGCGACCGCTCCCGCCCAGGGCGCCATGAGCTTGCCGTACAGCGACTCCTTCGACGGCAACGCCACCGGCACCGAGGCGAAGTACCTCATGGACTGGCAGGGCGCCTTCGAGGTCGCGGGCTGCGGCGGAGGACGCGGCGGCAAGTGCGTGCGCCAGATGAGCCCCCAGAAACCGATCACCTGGGACGCCCTGTCCGATCCGCACGCCCTGCTCGGTGACGTGAGCTGGAGCAACTACACCGTCTCGTCCGACGTGCTGCTAGAACAGCCGGGATACGCCGAGCTGATAGGACGCGCGAACGGGCAGGACTACAGCAGCACCGGCGGACTGAACGCCTACCACCTGAGGGTCAGCGACACCGGAGCCTGGTCGATCCTGAACTCCGGCACCAACGGCACCGTCTCCACCCTCGCCCATGGCACGACCGCGGCCCTGGGCACCAACCGGTGGCACACTCTCGCGCTCACCTTCTCCGGAACCTCCGTCACCGCCGTCATCGACGGTGCCACGGCCGGTTCCGCCAACGACCGCACCTGGGCCGGCGGACAGGTCGGCTACGCGACCAGCCAGGGTGAGACGGCACAGTTCGACAACCTCTCTCTCACCCCCGGCAGCGGCGGATCCGGCGGCGGCACGACCGCCCCGATCGTCGGGGCCGGCTCCGGCCGGTGCGTGGACGTACCGAACCAGTCCCAGACGTCCGGCACCCAGGTGGAGCTGTGGGACTGCAACGGCGGCAGCAACCAGCAGTGGACGAGCACCTCGGCCGGTGAACTGCGCGTCTACGGCAGCGTCTGCCTGGACGCCTCGGGGAGCGGCACCAGCCCCGGCACCAAGGTCGACATCCGGACCTGCGAGGGCGGCGGCAACCAGAAGTGGACGCTCAACGCCGACGGCACGATCACCGGCGCCCAGTCCGGCCTGTGCCTGGACGCCACCGGTGCGGGAACAGCCAACGGCACCCTGCTGGAGCTGTGGACCTGCAGCGGGGCCGACAACCAGAAGTGGGCACGCGAGTGATCCGGCGCCGGCCGCCGTCACCCCATCCCGTCAATGACGTGAGAGGTCCCGCATGACTTCCTCCCCCCTCCCCATCAGCCGACGCCGGCTGCTGGCGGCGACCGGCGCGGCCACGATCTACGGCCTGCTGCGGTTCGCCCCCGAGGCCGCCGCCACCGACGGCCCCGCGAGTTACACCGCGAGCTGGTCCTCCGTCGACCAGCACCCCCCGGCCCCGGCCTGGTTCAAGGACGCCAAGTTCGGCATCTACTACCACTGGGGCGCCTTCAGCGTCCCCGCGTTCGGCAACGAGTGGTATCCGCGCAACATGTACATCGGCGGATCGGCCGAGAACAATCACCACATCGCCACCTACGGCGACCCCTCGGTGTGGCCGTACAACAACTTCATCGACGGAGCCCGCGACAAGGCGGGCAACTTCGTGCAGTTCGCCCCCAAACCGGCCTCCCAGGGCGGCAATTGGGACCCGGACGCCTGGGCCCGGCTGTTCAAGTCCGCGGGCGCCAGATTCGCCGGCCCGGTCGCCGAACACCACGACGGCTTCTCCATGTGGAACAGCCGCGCCAACCCGTGGAACTCCGTCCGGCACGGTCCCCGGCTCGACCTCGTGGGGCTGCACGCGCAGGCCATCCGCGGGCAGGGGCTGAAGTTCATGGCCTCCCTGCACCACGCCTACCACTTCAACGGCTTCTACGACCACGTGCCGTCCCAGTCGGATCCGGCGCTCCGCGTTCTCTACGGGCAGCAGGGCTCGGACACGGAGAACAAGCTCTGGTACGACAAGCTGGCCGAGGTCATCGACTGCTACCAGCCGGACCTGCTCTGGCAGGACTTCGACCTCAACCTGGTGCAGGAGTCCTACCGGCTCCAGTTCCTCGCGCACTACTACAACCAGGCGGTCTCCTGGAACAAGGACGTGGCCGCGACCTACAAGGACGGGCTCAACAACAAGGGCGAGGTCTTCGACTTCGAGCGCGGCGGCCCGGCCGGGCTGCTCACCCCCTACTGGCTGACCGACGACAGCATCTCCTCGTCCAGCTGGTGCTACACGGTGGGCATCGGCTACTACTCGACGCAGGCACTGCTGCACTCGCTGATCGACCGGGTCAGCAAGGGCGGCACCATGCTGCTGAACATCGCCCCGATGGCCGACGGCACCATCCCCGCCGGGCAGCAGTCGATCCTGCTCGCCATGGGGGACTGGCTCGGCCGCTTCGGAGAGGCCGTCTACGGCACCCGCTCCTGGGCCAGTTACGGCGAGGGCCCCACCAAGATGGGCGGAGGCTCGTTCAGCGGACCGGTGGCCGGAAAACCCCAGGACGTCCGGTTCACCCGCAGCCAGGACAACAAGGTCCTCTACGTCACGGCGCTGGGCTGGCAGGGCGGCACCATGACCGTCACCACGCTGAACTCGAACCAGATCAACCTCAGCACCCTGACCGACGCCCAACTGCTGAACAACGCCGCCGGCACCTACACCAACCTGCCCACCCCGACCCAGGACGCCTCCGGCCTGCACCTGGCCATGCCTTCGTCGAACCCGCCGTTCAGCGCCCTGGCCTACACGGTCAAGCTCACCTTCTCCGGTGAGATTCCCGTCCTGGGCGCACCGGGCGGCTCCACGACCTGGGTGAAGATCGCCAACGTGACCAGCGGGCTGGCGCTGGACAGCGGGGGCAACGTCGCCTCCGGCTCCAACCTCAAGCAATGGAGCTACGACGGCAGTGCCAACCTGCAGTGGCAGCTCATCGACCTGGGCAACGGCTACCTCCGCATCATGAACCGCGCCAACGGTATGGCCGCCGACAGCTGGGGCAACTCCGCCAACGGCGCTCCCGCCCGGCAGGAGGCGTGGAACGGCGGCAACAACCAGCAGTGGTCGCTGGGCAGCCTGGGCGGCAACCGCTACCAGATCGTCAACCGGGGCACCGGCACCGCCCTCGACGGCAGCGGCAGCACCGCGGTGGGCTCGACGGCCGTGCTGTGGACGCCGAACTCGAGCACCAACAACGAATGGACCATCACCGGCGTGTGAAGCGCCGCGGCGATCGACCGACACCCCCCTCCATCCCCCGACCACGGAAGCAGGAGTGCATGAAACGCACACCGCTCTTTCTGTCCATCGCGGCGGCGATACTTCTCGTCCTGTCCGCTGCGGGCACCTCGTTAGGCCGCGGTCTCGGCGCGCCCGCCTCGGCCACCACCGCAGCCGCCGCGGCGACCGCCGGCTGTGGCAAGGCCCCGGCCCTGACGAGTGGCACCCACACGATCCAGAGCGGCGGCCAGAACCGCAGTTACATCCTGAGGGTCCCCGCCGGCTACGACAACAACCACCCCTACCGGCTGGTCTTCGGCTTCCACTGGCGTGGCGGCACGGCCAACGACGTCGACTCGGGCGGAACGGACGGATACAACTGGTCCTACTACGGTCTGAGGCGCCTGGCGGACAACGCGAACAACAGCACGATCTTCGTCGCCCCCCAGGGCAACGGCAACGGCTGGGCCAACCCCGGCGGCCAGGACGTGGCCTTCGTCGACGCCATGGTCAACCAGATCGAAGCAGGTCTGTGCGTCGACACCACCCAGTTGTTCGCCGGCGGCTTCAGCTACGGCGGCGGAATGTCGTACGCCCTCGCCTGCTCACGGGCGACGGTCTTCCGCGCGGTCGCGGTCTACTCCGGCGCGAACCTCAGCGGCTGCAGCGGCGGCAACCAGCCCATCGCCTACATGGGTCTGCACGGCCTCAGGGACAACGTGCTGCCCATCGCGTCGGGACGGGAACTGCGCGACACGTTCGTCCGCGCCAACGGCTGCACCCCGCAGAACCCGCCCGAGCCGGCCAACGGAAGCCTGACGCACATCATCACCACCTACTCCGGATGCAAGTCCGGATACCCCGTCGTATGGGCCGCGTTCGACGGAGCGGGCCACGACCCCGGCCCGATAGACGGTTCCACCGGTGACGGCTGGCGCACCTGGACGTCGGCAGCGGTGTGGCAGTTCTTCACCCAGTTCGGCTCGAACCAGCAGCCGCCTCCCTCCGGCAACCAGGAGATCATCGGCCAGCAGTCGGGGCGCTGCCTCGACATCAACAACTCCACGACCACCAACGGCACGCAGGCACAACTGTGGGACTGCAACGGCGGCTCCAACCAACGGTGGACCTACTCCACCGGCAAGCAACTGGTCGTCTACGGCAACAAGTGCCTGGGCGTCGGCCAGTCCGCGGGCAACGGCACCCCGGCGGCGATCGGGGACTGCGGCGGGCAGGCGGACCAGCAGTGGAACGTCAATCCCGACGGCACGATCACCGCAGCGCAGTCCGGTCTCTGCCTGGACGCGAGCGGCCAGGGCACCGGAAACGGGACGAAGGTCCAGTTGTGGGGCTGCTCGGGCGGTGCGAACCAGCACTGGCGCCTGAACTGACACACGAGGCCAGGACGGCACCGTGCCGTCCTGGCCCCGCGGTCAGGCCAGGCCGAACCGCTCGGCGTGGACCTGTTGGTGAGGAACCTCCAGCCTGCGCAGGGAGCCGAGCACGGCCGAGGTCATCGTGGGCGGGCCACAGACGTACACGTCGCGTTCGGTGATGTCGGGAACCAGAGCACGGAGACTGTCCGGCTCGAACGGCGCTGCCCCCTCGCCCCTGTGGCCGGTGAGCAGGTGCAGCCGCCCGCCACGGTCGGCGACGAGGTCTCGTACCTCGTCGACCAGCACGGCGTCGTTCTCGCTGCGCACCCGGTAGAGGACGACGATGTCGCCGGCCGGTTCCTCCTCCAGCAGGGCTCGGATCGGTGTGATGCCGACTCCTCCGGCGATCAGCAGGGTGCCGGGCTGCGTTCGGTGCAACGAGGTGAACGCCCCGTACGGGCCTTCCACGAACGCGCGACTGCCGACCCGAATGTGCCGCAGGCCGGCGCTGGTGCTGCCGACCGCCTTGGCGGTCAGACGCAACGTGCGGCCGTCCGGTGCCGCCGACAGCGAGAACGGATTCGCCAGCCACCAGTGGTTGTGCCCGGGAAAGCGCCAGATGCAGAACTGGCCGGCCCGGGTTGGCAGCCTGTCGAGGTGGCGGCCGGTGACGTGCACCGACACCACGTTGTCCGACTCCGGGACCACCGCGGTGACTTCAAATCGGTGGTAGGCGTTGCGCCACAGAGGCATGACGATCCGGCCCGTGACCAGGGCACCGAACGCAAACAACCACAGGGCCCACCAGTAGATTTCGGCGAGCGCGGAAGAGGTGAAGGTCGTGGTCTCCTGCAACTGGTGGACGAACGACAGCCCCAACGCCACGTACAGCAGCAGGTGGAGGCCGTGCCAGATCTCGTACCGCAGCCGCTGTCTCGCAAAGCGGGCAGAGACCGCGGCGACCACCACGACGATCGCCGCGGCCCCCATCCCGAGCAGGGAGGCCGGCACGTCGGCCAGCGAGAGGAACGCCTTCGTCATCGACGTGTCGCCGAGCCTCGCGAAGCCCAGCACCACCAGCGTGGCGTGGGTGAGGATGGTCCACAGCAGAGTGAAGCCGAGCCACCGGTGCCACACCGTCAGCCGGTCCATGCCGATACGGCGGTCGAGCCAGGGCAGTCGGGCCACCAGCAGCAGTTGGAACAGCATCAGCACGGCGGCGTGCAGGCCGAAGAACTTGGCGACCGTGAGCACCCCGTTCTGGCCGGTCCCGGCGGTGAGGGACAGGACCTCGACGATCACCAGATTGACGACGACAAACGTCCACAGCGCCCACCGCGCCGCGACGACCGGAGAGATGGCGCCTCGGGGCACCTGGGTATGTGTCGCTTCCACTGCTTCCTCTTCTTGTTCATGTGACGCGGGTTCTTGTTCATGACCGTTCTGCTTGCTGCCCGGCGGGTCTGTCTGCGCGGGTCAGCGCCCCTGGCAGCAGGAACCGCCGCGCGTCCGGCCGGCGCCCAGCACACCCATGCGCTGCGCCGCCTCGGCACCGGCCGGCGTGTCCCGTCTGTGACGCCGCGTCGTGGACCACCCGTCCGGAGACCAGGGTGTACCGGACCTTGGTGGCGCGGATGTCCTTCACCGGCACCTTGCTGATGTCCCGGTCGAGGACGATCAGGTCGGCCCGTTGGCCAGGCCGGACCATCCCCGAGCCGTCGCTGCCGACAGCCACCGCCTGTGCCGGCGCGCGGCCGTGGGTTGCGGTGCACACGCGCCCGTTCAGCAGCACGGTGGACACCCGCACCGGATGCCGTCCGGTCGCCGCCTGTGTGGCCGTTCCGGCACCGGCGACCGCGAGGGCGCCTGCCCCGGCCGCGGCCAGGAACGTCCGCCGCTGCAGCGGGCCGCCCGCGGCGGACGCGGAGGTGCCGTCGTAGGCATCTGGCATCTGATTAACTCCTCACCCGGCGGCTGTCCTCGGCTGCCGTCGCCGGGAAGGCTGATTGATTAAGGCTTTAACCACAAGCCGTACCAGGGCAGTTGAACAACACGAGGTAGCGATGACGATCTCGCGTGTCTGGCGGCGTCCCACGCTGGATGCCGTGGCCGCACATGCCGGGGTGTCCACGGCCACGGTGTCGAACGCGCTCAACGGCACCGGGCGGCTGTCCGAGGCGACCAGGCAGCGTGTACTGGCCGCGGCGGCCGAACTCGGCTACGCCCCGGCCGGCACGGCCCGGGCCCTGGCCCGCGGTGGCACCGGAGTGCTCAGCCTGACCCTGACGACCTACGGCGACCTGCCCGTCCCCTACACCGAGATCCCGTACTACGCACAGCTGGTGCTGGGTGCCATGGCGGCGGCGCACAAGCGCGGCTACCTGCTCCAGGTGATGCCGAGTTCGATGTCGCCGTGGATGTGGCTGAACACACCGATGGACGGCGTCATTCACGTCGAACCGCGCGCGGACGACCCGGTGCGCTCCATCCTGCGCGAGCGTGGCATACCGATGGTCTGCGGAGGCCGCCCACCCCAGCCGCACTGGTGCGACGCGTGGGTCGACACGGACTACGACGCATGCCTGCGTCTCCTGCTCGGCCACCTCGCGGAGTCCGGCGCCCGGCGGATAGGGCTCACCCTGCCCTTGCACGACGACGCCTACCCGCACCTGGTTGCAGACGCCTACCGGTCCTGGTGCGACGAACACCGCATGCCCGCCCTGGTGGAGGAGTACGACTCGCTGCCCGACTACTTCACGGCCGAACAGGACGCGGTCGCCCGGCTGCTCGACCACGATCCGCGACCGGACGCTGTCATCGGCGTCTACTCCGACTCCGGTCACAACATCCTTGCCGCCGCTCGTCACCGAGGACTTCGGGTGCCGCGGGATCTCCTGGTCGCGTGTATCAGCGAGGATCCGGACTACGCGACGACCACCCCGCCCGTCACCACGCTCAGCCTGCGCCCGGACCGGGTGGCGGACGCGGCGGTCGACCTGCTGATCGCCGTCATCAACGCCCGCGGCGGTGTGGACCGGCGCCGTATCGTGCAGCCGGAGCTGGCCCCTCGCCGGTCCACACGCAGCCCGGAGACGGACGCAGGACGACGGTGACGAGGACAATGGCCTGCCGCAGCCATGCGAGACACCATCAGCGCCCCGGTCACGGAAACGTCGTGACCGGGGCTCAGGATCAGGGCTGTCGCGGAAGGCGCCGACCGCCGCTGGTACCGCTGCTAGTTCCGGTACCGGAACACGATCCGGCCGCGCGTCAGGTCGTACGGCGGGAGCTCCACCAGCACCCGGTCCTCCAGCACGATCTTGATGTAGTTCTTGCGGATCTTCCCGCTGATGTGCGCGAGCACCTGGTGGCCGTTCTCGAGCTCCACGGTGAACATGGCGCTGCGCAGGCACTCGACGACCTTGCCCTCGACCTCGATGACGTTCCTGTTCTTCGTCATCGCACCAGCTCCAGGTTGCTGCTCATCGGCCGGGCGCCGATGCCCTCGAAGAGAGCCGAGGCCGCTTGGTTGGACTCCTGGACTTCCGTCCAGGCCGTGGCGAACCCGGAGCGGTCCAGCGTCCCCAACGCGTGGGCCAGCAGCGCCCGCGCGATGCCGCGGCGCTGCTCACCGGCCCGGACCGCGACCAGCCCGATGCGCGGCCGGTTCACCGTCACCACCCGGATCAGACCCAGATAGCGATCCGGCGCCGCGGCCACCGCGTACTTCGACGGGTCGACGATGGTGTCGCCCTCGGGGCGAGGGATCACCTCCGCGGGCATCGACTGCCACCCGACGGTCGCCTCGACTTCGTCACGGATCGCGCGGTCCACCGCCCGCAGCAGACTCACGTCCACCTGACCGGCAGGCACGATCGCCACGCCTGAAGGCGGCAGGACTTCGGCGAGCCCCGTGACCCGCGGGTCGGTCGGCACGACGTACTCCCACTCGCGGCGCCGGATCGTGAAACCGGCCCGCCGCCAACGGTCCGTCAACTCGACATCGGCTTCGTCGACCACCGTGTACAGCGGCTCCGGCAGTTCCGCCAGCATCGCCTCGGCGAGCCGGTCGAAGGTGGCGTCGTGCCAGGCGTCGATGCTGACGAACAAGCGTCCGTCGGGCCGGTGTTGCGCATGCCCGCGGCCGACCACCAGGTCGTCGTCCAGCGCATGCCATTGCCTGTCCGCGACGCGCGTGATCATCACCGCGTTATCGCTCAGGCCAGATGCGAAAGATTTTGTATCCATCGGAGTGTCCTTCCAGGAGTGCCTCGATCTCAGGCGCTCCTGGCGACACCGAACGTCAGCCGCCGGACCGTGACGGGTTGAGGGAGCACCCACGGGTAACTGTGTTCACGGGGCTCACCTCCATACGACGACTTCACGGTCCATCGCGAAAGTAGCAGCGGCACGCCGCCTCGCTCAAACCATTTCCTACGAGCTCGTAGCGCGACGACGTAGCGGAGACGGCACCGCGGTCACCGGCTGGACGGTGCACAGGCTCCGACAGCGAGTCGACGACAGCCCGGACCGCGGCTCTGCCGGCGGGCAATGAGCCCCGGCGGAGGTCGAGAACCACGACCTCGGCTCCCGCGGCGTCGCTGTCGGTGTCGGACGAGTGATCCAGGGCCCCGTCACCTGTATCGCTGCAGCAGTCCGTCCACATACGCCTTCAACCGTTCTCCCAGCACCTCGGACGTCAGATCGACCCGCCCCAGTTCACGCCACGGCCCGGCCAGCTTGGCCGCGTCGGGGCAGTAGTGCAGGGCGTCGAGCAGCCGCCAGTACAGGTGGTCGTGGCCGTCGGCGAGGTCGCGGCCGCCGTGTGCCTCGTACCGCTCGCGGAAGTCCAGCCCGTACGCGGGCCCGTGCAGCAGCGCGAGCGCGGTCGAGCAGTGCGCAACGTCGAGATCTGGAGGTCCCCACGAGGTCTCGACCCAGTCCACGACACCGGTGATCCGCAGCTTTGGCCCGACTCCCGTGAAAAGCACGTTCCCGGGGTGGAAATCGCGGTGCAGAAAGCAGCTTTCGTACGGCGGCGGGTCGCGCCGGATCATGTCCACGGCCCGCTCCCACAGGGGACCGTCCGGGGTGCGGACGTGCTCTGGGGACGTCCACGCCTGGTAGGGGCGCGGTTTTTCGGCCGGTACGACGCCGTGGACGCGGACGAGCTGGGCCGCGAGCAGGTCCAGGCGCCGGTCGAGGTCGTCCTCGTCCACGCGGACACGGCCCGGCAGCGCCGACATCAACAGGGTCGGATGGTCGCAGTGTTCGGCCGTGGCGTCCACGGCGACGAGTCCGGGCGCCGGGATGCTCTCCTGCCCGGCGAGCAGCGCCAGGACGGACGCCTCGCGGGCCAGCAGCCCGGGCCCGTGGCGGCGGAAGAACGGCTTCACGAAGGCCCGCTGAACCAGGGCCGCGCCGTCGTCAAGCGTGAGTCGGCGCATCTGGGAGCTCCAACCACCGGACAGGAGGCGTGAGTCGGCGACCGAGCGGCCGTGGGGAAGCTGTTTGGCCACCCATGCGTGCGTGGCTGACCAGCCACGGTTGTCGAGGCCGGTCAGCACCGCCTCCACGAACTCCCGCCGGTCGTCGCCGTGATCGCGGAACCACAGCCCCAGCTGGTGCTGCGCGTCCGGAACGTCGAACCGCGTGTACTGGGCGCGCGCTGCCAGCGCGTCCTGTACCGCCTCCGTCACCGCGGGCGGGACCACCGTGTCCGTGCCCGGAACGGCGAGCACGGCCCGGCCTTCGTACGTCCGCAGTACCTTGAGCGCCGACGCCTCCCGCCAGCTGTCCGGCCGCCGGATCATGCTGCTGAACGGGCCGTTCCCGTCCCCGAAGGGCACGTCCCACGCCTTGGCGGTGTACACGGCGGGTGCGCACAGCCCCAGCGCCGACACGCGATCCCCGTAGTGCCGGACAAGATCGGCCACCGTCTGCCCGCTCATGCTGAATCCCACCAGGACCAGCGGCCCGTCCACCCCCGCGTACGCATCGATCACGGCTACGGCCTGCTCGAACCGTCGCCGCAGGCTCAACTCGCTGAGTTTCCCGTTGCTTTCGCCGTGCCCAGAGAAGTCGAAGGCGATCCCTCGACAGCCGTGGGCCACGAACTCCCGCACCAGCGGAAGCAGTCGCTCCTTGCTGCTGGTGCCGGCTCCGTGCAACACCACAGTGGTGGCCCCGAACAGTTCACCGCCGTACACACCACTGAGCCGTTCACCGTCGTGGGCGTGCGTGAAGTCGAAGAGCATGTCCCCTATTCACTCACGCCGTGGTGTTCGACCTTCGGGAATGTCACTGCCGCCATCCGGCCTTGAGAGCCCTGAGACGTGCGACACCGAGTGGCTCACAGGGCGGATGGCGGATGCAGCCGACAGCGGAGTGCCGCCGGTCCGTGTCCGTATGACCCGTCCCCGCCCTTGACGTGCGATGCCGGTAACGGCGTGGGGCGGAGCTCAGGGGAAAGCCCAAGGACTCCCGTTCCATTCGGGAGTTACCGGCGCACCAAAGGGGCGATGAGTTGATCTTGATGCGACTTCGCACGTGGTCAGCACAGTGAAGCCGCAGTAAATGCGTACACCTCGCCCTGGCGGCCGGAACGGACCGCCGCAGATCGCAACGATCACGGCAGGGGCTCCGTCGCAGTAAATCCGCTATTTACTGCGGCAGTTGCGAACGCTTCTCCGTGATCGAGCATCCCCTCGAATGTGGTTCTGCTGTGCGGACTTGAGGGGAGGGGACTGTCAGTGCACGACGCGGACCAGGCCTGGCGCCAGGCTGTTTGCCGGGGTCATGCTCCCAGATCCTCCGTCACGGGCAGGCACTCGGCGAGCAGGTCGACGACGTCGCGCCAGGCTCGCTGCGCGTGCTGTGGGTGGTAGCCGACGCCGGGGACCACGGGGTGGTCGACCGGCGGGTGGTGGAAGGCGTGCAAGGCGCCGCCGTAGACCGCGAGGCGCCAGTCGATGCCCGCGGCCTGCATCTCAGCGGTGAACGCCTTGCGTTGCGCGGGCGGCATGATCGGGTCTTCCGACCCGACCCCGGCCCACACCGGGCAGCGAATGCGAGCCGCCTCGCCCGGTCGGCCCGTGGTCAGTGCGTTGACTGTGCCGATCGCGCGCAGGTTGACGCCGTCGCGCCCGAGTTCCAGCCCGACGGCGCCCCCGGTGCCGTAGCCGACGGCGGCGATCCGGTCGGGGTCAGTTCGCGGTTCGGCGCGCAACACGTCGAGCGCTGCATGGCCAATGCCCCGCATCCGGTCGGGATCAGCGAGCAGCGGCAGGCAACGGGCCAGCATCTCCTCGGGGTCGCGCAAATAGCGCCCGCCGTGAAGGTCGAAGGCCAGCGCTACGTATCCCAGCTCGGCGAGAGCATCGGCCCGGCGGCGCTCGATGTCGCTGAGCCCCATGCCCTCTGGTCCGAGCAGCACCGCAGGCCGGCGGTCGACACCGGCCGGGAGCGCGAGGTGCCCGATCATCGTCAAACCGTCCGCCGGATACTCGACCGTACGCGTCGTAATCGCCGTCATGAGACTGGACTGTAGTGATCGTCGAGCCCGGCCCGGCCGCTGTTCTGCCGCTGGCAGAACAGCGCGCGTGTCCCTCTGAAATGGGGGGCCGAGCCCTCAGGGCTTCAAGATCATCTCGTTGCCCCTTTGGCGCGTACCTCGGTCACACCCCAAGACTTCCCGGACCCGACGGCCCGGCACATGCATGCCAGGCCGCGGGTCGCTCAGTGCGGATAGTGTTCGGGCGCACCCGTGGCATCGCCCTCGTGGATCGCATCCACGATCCGCTGCGAGGGTGGGGCCAAAATACTCGTTCAGATCATGGCCCGAAGATCGCTGTCTGGGGCCGGAGAACTCGTTCCCGTGGGGCCAACAGACTCGTTCGAAGCCAGCCCCCTGCCACCGCGCCATACGGCCCCCCTCCCCGCAGCGGCAATCCCTCGCGGCAGAAGGCTCACCCGGCGCTACGAGGTTCACGGCGCCGGTACGGCACCGATCTGCTGCATCACCCCGAGGAGATCGGGCTGGCCCCGTTCGCCGACGATCCGGCCGTCGGCCAGGTAGTAGAAGTTCATGGCCTGCACCGAGATCTTGTTGCCGCTCGCCGGGACCCCGAAGAATTCACCGTCGTGGGTTCCCCGCATGGTGAACCGCGCGGCCACGGTGTCGCCTTCGGTGACCGTCTCCTCCAGCGTCCACTGGACGTCGGGGAAGGCGCTGCGCATCATCCCGATGACTTCCAAGTACCCATCGGGCCCCCGCAGTGGTTGCGGGTGGCTTGGCGCGTGGAACACCGCGTCCGGAGAAATAACCTCGCGGGCGAGATCCTCGTTGCCCGTGTTGATGAACTCGACGAAACGGTTCATCACTGACTCGGTGGACTGCGATGGCATCGTGCTGTGCCTCTCCAGAGACGTTTGGGCGGGTACCCGCGAGCGTAACATCGAATCGATGTTCACATCGATTCGATGTTCGCGTGGGAAGATGGACTCATGCTGGAACTCGCGATACTCGGCTTCCTCGCCGAGGGACCCCTGGCTGGACACGAGCTGCGCCGCCGCGTCTCCCAGCTGACCGGCTATACGCGGCCGGTCAGCGACGGCAGCCTCTATCCGGCGATCAATCGCCTGACCAGGGCGGGCTTGATGGAGCGGCGCGCCGACCCGGCCGCGGGGGCGGCCCGGTACGTGCTCAGCCTGACCGCGGCCGGACGGGCCGACATGCTTCAGCGCCTGCGCAAGCCCGCCGACCACGAGATCACCGACTTCACCCGGTTCTACGTCGTCCTGGCCTTCCTCTCCCACCTGCCCGACGTGGCCGAACAGCACGCGGTGCTGCGCAGACGGCTGGAGTTCCTCGAAGAACCGGCGAGCTTCTTCTACGACAACGAGCGGCCCCTGCGTGCCGAGGAGATCGCCGACCCCTACCGGCGGGGCATGCTGCTCACCGCCCGCGCCACCAGCCGCGCCGAACGGACCTGGCTGCGCGAGACCCTCGGCGAGGAACCGCCCGCATTCGACACCGCATGCACCGACAGCGATCCACATGCGCCCGCCGCTCCCGCGGGCTGACTGTCCACGGAGGTACCCCATGCTTGCTTCCTGGTACGACGCCCAGGGACCCGCCGCCGATGTCCTGCACGTCGGCGAACTCCCTGATCCCGTCCCCGGCCCCGGCGAGGTCCGCGTCCGCGTCACCGTCTCGGGCGTCAACCCCGGCGACACCAAGAAACGGCGCGGCTGGCTCGGCTCGTCCATGCCCTTCCCGCGGGTGGTCCCGCACAGCGACGGCGCCGGAGTCATCGACGCCGTGGGCGCCCAAGCCGACGTCCACCGCGTCGGACAGCGGGTCTGGGTATACGGCGCCCAGTCCTACCGCCCCTTCGGCACCGCCGCCCAGTACACCGTCGTACCCGACCACCAGGCCGCACCCCTGCCCGGCCACCTCAGTGACGAGCTGGGCGCGAGCCTCGGCATCCCCGGCATCACCGCCCACCGCGCCGTCTTCGCCGATGGCCCGGTCGACGGCCGACTGGTCCTGGTCCACGGAGTTCTCGGCGGCGTCGGCTCCCTGGCCGCCCAGCTCGCCCACTGGGCCGGCGCGACTGTGATCGCCACCGTCCGCCGCACCGCGGACCTCGACCGCGTCGACCCGGCCGTCGTCTCCCACGCCGTCGCCCTGGACACCGGCGACCCCGCCGCGGCCATTCGCTCGTACGCGCCGCGGGGCGTCGACCGGATCATCGAGGTCGCGCTGTCCGACAACGCCGATCTCGACAACGCCGTCGCCGCCAACAACGCCGTCATCGCCGCCTATGCCACCCGCTCGGACCGCACCGAAATCCCTTTCTGGCCGCTGCTGTTCAACAACGTCACCCTGCGGCTGCTCGGCAGCGACGACTTCCCCGCCGAGGCCAAGCGCCAGGCCGCCCGCGACCTCACCTCCGCCGCCGCCGTCGGCGCCCTCACCGTCGCCGTCGGCGACCGTCACCCGCTGGACGACATCGCCAAGGCCCACGACCACGTCGACGCCGGCGGTGGCCACGGCCGCATCCTGCTCACCATCCCCCGCCCGTCGTAGCCAGCTGCGCGCGTATCACGGACCGGCTCCAACTGGTCAGTCCGGGGGCGGGAGTTGCATCGTCAGCACTTTGAGGCTGTGTACGGCAGCCGCTGTGTATCGGCGCCGCCGGCCGGCCTGACCAGTGGGAGACAGGTGCGGCCACCCTGCCCGTTGGCCGGAGGCGTTCGAGATTCGGACGGGACGGACAGCGGCCGGTTCGCGCGAATCGCACTTTGCCGCCGAATGCGGAAGTTGGCACTCGGCTGCTGCCGGTGGCCGCGCAAGAACCGCTGGACCATCGCCGAGTGAGCTGGCGCGAGGACCCCAGACGGCATGCCGCACCTGCAGAGCCGGGCCAAGTGGGACGGGGACCCTGTTCGATCCGGCGGATGTCGGCGCGGATGTCGGAGACGATCCGGGCGCTGCCGCCCTCCAGAACGGCCGGACCGAGGCCGTGACCCAGGCGGCGCAGTCGGAGCCGGCTGGGTGGAGTTCGACGTCTTCACCAGCCGACTCACTCCGGCCATGCTGCGCGAGGTGCTCGTCGAGGCAGCCGGTCAACAGCGAGACGTCAGGAATGCGGAGCGTAATCGGCGGCGGACGAACCGTGCAGGCCGGACACGCCGTTGGCCCCGCTCGGTGTGCGGATTGCGGGCCAGTGGCCTTCCAGGGACGATGGAGCGACAGGCAAGCTCTGGTGCGGGTCGCGGACGAGCAGCAAGAAAACTTGAGCTGGTCGCTCCGCCCGGCGCGCGGGAGGAGCGGCAGCGTCATGGATCCCTTGAACACACTGAGTGATGCCGGAGTGTCGATCTGGCTGGACGATCTCAGCCGGGAGCGGCTGGTGTCCGGGAGCCTGGCGGACCTGGTCGCGCGGGACCGGGTGGTGGGGGTGACCACCAATCCGACGATCTTCGCCAAGGCGATCACGAGCGGCGATGCGTACGACGAACAGATCCGTGATCTGACGGCCCGCGGAGTTGGGGTCGGTGAGGCGCTGCGGGCGCTGACCGCAACCGACGTCCGGTGGGCGTGCGACGTGCTGCGTCCGGTCTACGACGCGACGGACGGCGTCGACGGGCGCGTCTCCATCGAGGTCGATCCCCGGCTCGCGCACGACACCGCGGCGACGATCGCGGAGGCGCGGGCGCTGTGGTGGCTGGTCGACCGGCCCAACCTGTTCGTGAAGATCCCGGCCGCGCGGCAGGGCCTGCCGGCGATCGCCGCGTGTCTGGCCGAGGGCGTCAGCATCAATGTCACGTTGATCTTCTCCCTGGCCCGCTACGACGAGGTCATGGATGCCTTCCTCGACGGGATGGAAGGCGCCCGCGATGCGGGCCGGGAGCTGTCCGGGATCGGCTCGGTGGCTTCGTTCTTCGTCTCCCGTGTCGACGCCGAGGCAGACGCACGCCTGGACAAGACCGGCACCGCACAGGCGGCCGGGCTGCGCGGCCGGGTGGCGATCGCCAACGCGCGGCTGGCGTACCAGCACTACGAGCGGGTGATCTCCTCGCACCGCTGGCAGGCTCTGGAGAAGGTGGGGGCCCACCCGCAGCGTCCGCTGTGGGCTTCGACGTCCGTCAAGGATCCCAGCTACCCCGACACGCGGTACGTGACCGAACTGGTCGCGCCCGGCGTGGTGAACACCATGCCCGAGGGCACCTTGCGCGCGGTCGCCGACCACGGCGAGGTGCCGGCCGACTCGGTACGCGGCCACTTCGACGACGCTGAGCGGGTATTCCGTGAGTTGCGGGCAGTCGGCGTGGATTACGTCGACCTCGTGCAGACCCTTGAGGACGAGGGCGTGTCGAAGTTCGACGCCAGTTGGGAGCAGCTCTCCCGGCAGCTCGCCGAAACTCTCAGCATCGTGCGCCCGGCGCGGACCGGGGGCTGATCATGACTGACAACAGCGCGTATGTGATCGTCGGAGCCAGTCTGGCCGGGGCCAAGGCCGCGCAGGCGCTGCGCGAGGAGGGATTCGACGGCACGTTGATCCTGATCGGCGAGGAGAGCGAGCGGCCCTACGAGCGGCCGCCGCTGTCGAAGGGCTATCTGATGGGCGAGGACGCCCGGGAGCAGATCTACGTCCACCCGCCCCAGTGGTACGCCGAGCACGACATCGACCTGCGCCTGGGCACGGCGGTCACCGCGCTCGACCCAGCGCCGCACGAGGTGACGCTCGCGGACGGCAGCCGCCTCGGGTACGCCGAGCTGTTGCTGGCCACGGGCTCCGCGCCGCGCCGCCTGTCGGTGCCGGGCGCGGAACTGGACGGGGTGCTGTACCTACGCACGGTCCAGGACAGCGACCGGATCAAGGAGGCCTTCTCCTCCGCCTCACGGGTGGCGGTCGTCGGGGCGGGCTGGATCGGCCTTGAGAGTGCTGCCGCGGCCCGCGCCGCCGGTGTGGAGGTCACCGTGCTGGAGAGGGCCGAGCTGCCGTTGCTGCATGTTCTTGGCCGCGAGGTCGCCCAGGTCTTCACGGACCTGCACCGTGACCACGGGGTGGACCTGCGTTTCGGAGTGCAGGTCACCGAGCTCACCGGCAGCGCGGGTACCGTCGACGGCGTGCTGCTGTCCGACGGCACCCGCATCGACGCGGACGCGGTCATCGTCGGCATCGGCATCATGCCCAACATCGGCCTCGCCCAGGCCGCGGGCCTTAAGGTCGACAACGGCATTCTCACCGACGAGCGGCTGCGCGCCTCCGTGCCCGGCATCTTTGCCGCGGGCGACGTCGCCAACGCCTTCCACCCCCTGCTGGACCGGCGCATCCGCGTGGAGCACTGGGCCAACGCGCTGCACCAGCCAGAGACTGCCGCCAAGGCGATGCTCGGCCGTGAAGCGGCCTACGGCCGGGTGCCGTACTTCTTCTCCGACCAGTACGACCTGGGCATGGAGTACGCCGGATACGCCGAGCCCGGCGGATACGACCAGGTCGTCTTCCGCGGCGATGTCGACGCACGTGAGTTCGTCGCGTTCTGGCTCGCACGCGGCCGGGTGCTGGCGGGCATGAATGTCAATATCTGGGACGTCACCGAACCGATCCAGGCCCTCGTACGTTCCGGCCAACAGGTTGACACCAGCAAACTCGCCGACCCACAGGTGCCCATCGAATCGCTCCTGCACAACGCTGAATAGTCGTCCCGGGCCCTTCCGGTCCCGCCCGAGGCCGGGAAAATCGGGGTGGTGGTGCCCGTCCGGAGGACGTCGATCTTGCTTGGTGCCGATCGTGAGCCCGTTGAATAGAGAGCCATCGACGAGCAGTGGCTCCGGACCGCGCAATCCGCAACTTCACAACACCCCCGAGAGCAGGTCCGGCTGCCCCTCTCACGGGCCTGACAGCGCTCCGCCTGCCCATGGAGGATTCCCGATGAACGACAGTGCCGTGCCCGCTCCCGCTGGTCCGATCGTGGTCGGCACGGACGGCTCCCCGCACGCCCGGCACGCCGTGCTCTTCGCTCTGCGCGAGGCACAGCTGCGCGGCACCGGTCTGCGGGCGGTCTGTGCCTACGACTACACCCCTGCTCGTTACACGGGCTACGGATGGATGGCGGTGCCGGAGGGCGACGGCGGCCTGTACGAACAGCTCCACGATGTCGCCCGGCAGGCGGTGACCGACACGGTCCACGAACTACGGCAGCAGCTCGGCGGGCCCCACGTGGAGGTGGAGATCCTCGCCGAGGCGGGCCGCCCGGCACAGGTTCTGCTGGACGCGAGCAAGGACGCCTCTCTGCTGGTGGTCGGCACCCGCGGTTCGGGCGCTTGGGGGCGCCTCCCCCTCGGATCGACCAGCACCGAGGTCGTGCACCACGCTCACCTGCCCGTCGTTGTCGTACCGGCAGACTCTCGCGGCGCCCCTCCCGATGTGTCAACGAAATGACCACGTCCACAGTCCGCCGCCTGGCTGCGGCGGGTGCGGGTGCGACGAACTCCGTGGAGATCTCGGGGTTCTGGGAGGAGCGCAGGTGACTCCCTTGCTCCGGGCGCTGTCACGGATGCCCTGGCTATGAGGCTGCTCGGATGTGGACTCAGTCGCGATCCGCCCATCTGCGGTGAGCCGGACCACGGCCGGGGGGCTGCTGTGGCTCCGGCAGATCGGGGACAGCGGGTAGCGGCCCGCTGCAGGGGACGTCCTTGGTCACCTTCAACGGGCTGCCATGGTGGTGGATCCCAAGCTCCATGCCCGCCAGCAAGGTGTATCTGGCCTGCTGGTGGGAGATGTCCACGCGCACGCAACGCTGGCGGACCTGCATGGCGAAAGCCACCCGACTGATGTGCTCGGGCAGTCGCGGGGCGAAGGACAGGGCTCCTCTCATGAGACCCATCTGACCTGCTGTCACTTTTCCCCGCGTCTCGGGGGAACCTCACCGCGACAACCAAGCGATCGGTGTGGAGGACCTGGCGGTCAACGGACTGGCGCGCACCAGACTGGTGAAAGGTGTGCATGACGCGGGCTGGGCGCAGTTCGTGCACATGCTGGATTACAAAGCGGCAGGTACGGCCGGACCGTGGTCAGGATCGGCCGGTTCACTCCGACCAGCCAGGTCTGCTCGGAGTGTGGGGCCAAGGACGGCGCCAAGCCCCTGCATATCCGGGAATGGACCTGTGCCGCCTGCGGTGCGGTCCACGACCGGGACCACAACGCCGCGAAGAACGTGAAAACGGCCGCCGGACTGGCGGTGACAGCCTGTGGAGCTCAGGTCAGACCAGGACTCGTCCCGGCACAGCGCGACGAAGCACGTAGCCACGGCTTCCTGTCCGAAGACCGTGCCGCTACGCGGCACGGTCTTCGGACAGGAAGGCCAGAATCCTCGGGCTTCAGCCCGAGGAGCAAGTCAACGCTGTGCGGTTACGGCGGCGCGGGTGAACTGCCACCAGTTGACATTGAACAAGTAGCCGCTGCCGCCGCTGAACGTCAGGTAGAGGTCATGGGTTCCCGTCACGCCGCTCACTGGGCAGGTCACCGTGGTCCAGGCCTGCCAGCCACCGGTGTTCGGCACACCGCACCGGCCCACGATCGACCCGCTCGGACTGTCCAGGCGCACTTCGAGGGTGCCGCCGCTGGTGGCCGAGGCGACGCGTGCGGCGAGGGAGGAGGCGCCGGCCCCGAAGGCCACTCCCTTGACCTTGGTGTAGTCGCCGTTTTCGATCCAGCCAACGTCCATTCCGCCGTCACTGGTCCATTCGGTCTCAATCCCGGAACCCCAGGCGATCGTCTCGGCCTCCTGGCGTACGTACGGATCGAGCGGGCCGGCCTGCGGAGCACCCGTGCTCGTCATGTTGATCGTCGGGATCGTTCCGTCAGGGTTGTAGGAGAACTTCTCCACCGCGACCGAGCGGGTGAAGCCGCCGCCGCCCGCGAGCGCGCCGTTGTGATAGAAGAAGTACGAGTTGCCCTTGAAGTCCACGATCCCCGGGTGGTTGGTGAAGCTGCCGCCCTGGGCGGGCATGACGGTTCCCCGGTAGGTCCACGGCCCGGTCGGGCTGGGTGCCGTGGAGTAGGCGATGAACTCCTGGCAGCACTTGGCCGCATACACGATGTAGTACAGACCGCCCCGTTTGTAGACCCAGGGTCCTTCTTCGTACAGCGTGGGACGGTCGGGGTTGTCGGTGCGGGTGCCGAATCCCGCGGTGGTGAGCGGGATCCTGGTGGGGCTGCCTGAATAGGACGTCATGTCGGCGTTCAGCTTGACGTACCACAGGTTGGGGTTGCCCCAGTACAGGTAGGCCTGACCGTCGTCGTCGATGAAGACGGTCGGGTCGATCTCACTGTTCTCCACCAGCGGATGGCCGAGGGCGTCCCGGAACGGGCCGGTGGGGCTGTCCGCCACCGCCACGCCGATGGCGAACTGGCCGGTCGCCCGGACCGACACCGGCACGTACCAGTAGAACTTGCCGCCCCGTTCGACGGCCTGGCCCGCCCACGCGTTGGCGCCCGCCCAGCTGAAGGTGTCCAGGCTGAGCGGTGAGCCGTGGTCGGTCCAGTTGACCATGTCGGCGGAGGACCACACCCGCCAGTCCTTCATCACGAAGGAGGTGGAGCCGTCCTCGTCGTGCCCGGTGTAGAGGTAGACCCGTCCGTTGTACACCAGCGGGGCCGGGTCGGCGGTGTAGACGTGCTGCACGATCGGGTTGTCGGCCCTGGCCGCCGTGGGATGCACCGCGGCGGGAAGGACGGCGAACGCCAATATGAGGATCAGCCCCCAGATTGCCCGGGCGAGTCTCGTACCGGTGGCGGGTGATCTCACTGCGGTCGGGTGAGCCGTTGGCCTGTGGACGGCGGTACTGGCCATGGTGTGGTCCTTCCTGGTGTTGCGGGTCGGGGACTGAGCAGCTGGTCAGATGCGGGGGAGGGACGTTGCTGTGCTCGGGGTGTGGTCAGTGCGAACCGTGCGATGCCGACGGAGCCGCCGAGTGTCTGCGTGGCGTAGTTGGTAAGGGCGAAGCGGTAGCCCATGAAGAACTGCCAGGTGTTGCCCATGGTGAACGCGGGCCCCAGGCGGGTGAAGTTGGTGCCGTCGGTGCTGTGGGAGAAGGTTCCCGGACGGGAGGCGCCGGGGCGGATGTCGGCGGCCGCGCGCAGCCGGATGCGACCACCCGTGACGTTGGCGCTTGCGACTTCGGTGCCGGTGGTGTTCCAGTTGCTGTCCATGGTCAAGCCGTTGACCATCACTAGCCGTGTTGTGCCGCCGTCTTGTTTGATGCCGATCCACGCGGAGGAGTCGCGCAGCAGGGCGAGTCCGGCCCGGTCGCCGTCGCGCATCGTCGCGTAGTCCAGCTGGATGGTCGCGGTGGAGGTGGGTCCCTGAATCAGGTGGGTGAGGGTATTGCGGGCCCAGTACAGGTCGTTGGTGACGTCGCGGTGCGCAGGGCCAGGCCGTTGTTGACGGACCACTTGCCGTTGTCCGGATTGTGGTTCCATTTCCCACTTCGGTTTCACGGTCGTTCCGTCGAAGGTGTCGACGCCGGCCAGTGGGGTGACCTGACGGGGTGGGGGGCGGCAGGACGGGGCTGGGATACGACGTGCCCCAGGCACCGCCTACGAGTTGGACGACGGGCCAGCCGCGCCAGGCCTAACACGAGGACCACGGCCGCGCGGCACAGGCGCGGGCGCGGGCATGGTGCGGATGACGTCACACGAAGCTCCAGGAGGCGATCGGGGTTCGCCGCACGAATGCCAGGTGCGCCCTTCCAAGTCCGGCACTTGGCGTGTGGGGGAGAGCCTTACTGGTACGGATGATGCGGGTGCTGTCATGCCTGGCATGTGTGCCATGCGCAAGCCGCTTCGGCCGGGACGTGTTCGACACTGCGAACATGGACCGAGCCTTCGGACGGCGTAGATCGTAGGAGTTGAGAGCGGACAGCGCAAGATCCTTGTAGGCGAACAAGTCAGGTCCTGCTGCGGACAGTTGTTCTCCTTTTCGTGGACCCATTCGTGTCAATTCCGAACAGGTGATCCCTCCGGGGGTTGGCTCGGTGCTGCCTGGCAGCGAACCAACTCATCCTCCGGAGGGATCGTGAAGAAGTCTGACAGGGAGATCATGGAAAGCTTCGAGGCTCTCGACGCCACCGAGTGAGCGCATTCGGCGGCTGCGCCGGCGGGGGTCGATCCGAAGACCGTGCGCCGGTACGCACGAATGAGGGACGCGGGTCGTCCCACGAGCGGTCCGGTGAGTCGGCCGAAGGCGATCGACCCGTTCATGCCGAAGATGGCCTGGAAGACCTCCGCCCGCGCGGACGCCGCCCTGGTCCTCACTTCCCTCGAGTACGCGCCGGCCAGCCGCGAGGTCACCCCCGGCGAACTCGTCCACCATGCCGATCACGGCACGGCAATACACGTCTATCAAGCTCACAACACGCCTGCTCAGAGCAGGAGTTCAAGCGTGCATGGGCTCGGTCGGCGACTCCTTCGACAATGCCCTGGCGGAGAGCCTGTGGATGCTGGTCAAGACCGAGTGCATCCGCGGACGGACCTTCGACACCAGGGCCGAGGCGAATCTCGCGCTCTTCGAGTACATCGACGGCTTCCATAACCCCCGCCGCATCCAAAAGCGGCTCGGCTACCTCAGTCCCATCGAGTTCGAAGAGAAGCACTACGCCGACCAGGCAGCGGCCGAACCAGTGAACCTGAAAACACTCAACCCGCCCTGACCCGCTAGTCAGTCACTCCCGCGCAGCGGGGGAACCTCAAATCCTGCTACGAGCGCGGTCCAGGTCCCGGCCAGTGAGGCGATATGCAGGCCGTCGCGCGTGTTGCGCTCCAGGTTGGCCAGATCCATCATCGCGGCCTCGCCGAGGTAGTCGTAGGCCAGGCGCAGCTGGCCGACCTCGGCGGCCATCACGGCTTGACTGCCGGCGGACAGCGAGGAGTCCCGGACCGTGAGCGGTACGTAGTAGGTGAAGTTGCGGTCTTTCTCCTCCCTGGTGAACGCGTCGCCGCGCAAGTGCATGGCCAGGACCAGGTCGGCCTGTTTGATCACCTGTTTGCGGTACAGGTCGAAATACGGGAAACGCAGCAGCAGCGCGTAGCGGTCCGCCGGCGAAGTCCCACACCTGGTGGGAGGTGAAGCCCGCGGACTGCTCGTGCACGCCGAGCTCCTTGTTGAACGGCAACACGATCCGTCGGGCGGCATCGCGCCAGGCCGCGGTCTCCTCGTCGTCCACGCCGAGCGAGGCGGCCAGGTCGGGGTGGCGCTCGGCTGGGTCGGCGGCCGCGGGCAGATTCTGCTGGGCCATCACATTGGTGTAGGCGTTGTCGTCGGCGATCGCGCTGTACTCGTCAGGCCCGGTGACGCCGCGGAATACACAGGGTATCCCGGCCCGCCCTCTGGAGCGCGCGCCCGCCGCCCCGCACGCGGCCGGATCCGGCGCAGGGGTGAGAAAGGCCGTTGACCGGCTTGCCCGGTTCGGCGAGCGCGGCCGCGAACCAGTCGTCGGTGAGGGCGTCGTAGGCGGCATCACCCAGGTAGTCTCTCTGCCCTCAACCCACGGGCACCTCTGCCCAACGGCAGGTTCCGCCGGAGTGCACCTGGACTCCGCATCGGGCGGACAGGGCGGTGACGATGTCGAGGCCCCGCCCGTGCTCATCCGGGTCGGACATGGACGTGGACGGCCCGGCCGGTGCTACGGGGCCGGTGTCGTTCACTTCGACGCGGACGGCACGGCATCCGTCGGCCGCGGCCCGCGACACGCGCAACGTCGCCGGGGGCAGGGCATGGACGACCGCGTTCGTGAGCAGCTCCGAGACCACCAGGAGGACGTCGTCGGTGCCCTCGGCGGACAGGTTCCAGCCGTTGAGGACTGCGGCTACGCGCTGGCGCACAGCCGAGACGGCCCTGGCGGCGTGCTGGAGCGGAAAGACGTGTTCGACTTCCCAGCGAAGCGCGGCGCTGGGCGGCGCTGCAGTCATGTGCCGATCTCCTCCGAGGAAGGTGCTGCTGCCGGCTGGAGGCCGGGCGTCATGTGACGCTATGGAGGGATGTGCGATCGGTCAATGAACATCGGTCGGCATTACCGAACGGCAGTCCCCGACGGAGGCAAACGCGGCTACGATCGCCGTATGGCCGGGCCAGTCCAGTCCATAGAACGGGCGGCGGCGATCCTGCGCCTGCTGGCCGGCGGTCCCCGACGGCTCGGACTGGGCGAAGTGGCGTCGTCGCTCGGGCTGGCCAAGGGCACCGTGCACGGCATTCTGCGCACCCTGCAACACGTGGACTTCGTGGAACAGGACGAGGCGACCGGAAAATACCAGCTCGGGGCGGCGCTGCTGCACCTCGGCACGAGCTACCTCGACGTGAACGAACTGCGGTCGCGCTCCCTGAATTGGGCCGACGCCCTGGCCGCCCGCAGCGGAGAGGCCGTCCGCCTGGGCACGCCCCTGGAGGGCAAGGTGCTCATCGTGCACCACGTCTTCCGGCCGGACGACACCCTCCAGACCCTGGACGTGGGCGCGCTCCTGCCGCTGCACGCGTCTTCCCTCGGCAAGGTTCTCCTGGCCTTCGGGGCGGCGCCCGTCGATCCGTTGCTGGAGGCGGGACTGGAGGCGTACACCCGGCACACCCTGGTCTTCCCGGAGGCCCTCAACCGGGCGCTCGGCGAGATCCGGGAGCTGGGCTGGGGCGCCGAGGTGCAGGAAATGAGCATGGGCGAGGCCGGTATCGCCATGCCCATCCGGGGGCACGGCGGCCTGGTGGTGGGTGCGATCGGCGTATCCGGCCCGTTGGAGCGGCTCTGCGACACCAGGGGCCGTCCGCGGCCGACCCCGATCACCTTGCTCCGGGAGGCCGCCCGTGCGATTTCCAGAGACCTGGGCGCGGGACGCTGGTAGGTCCCCGTACCTTCGCGACGCATCGGAAGGCAGGCCCGATCATGGTTGAACGGTATGTGATGTCCATCGACCAGGGCACCACGTCCACTCGGTGCATCCTGTTCGACCACGGCGGGCGGTTGGTGTCGGTCGCCCAGCGGGAACATCAGCAGCATTTCCCCCGCCCCGGCTGGGTCGAGCACGACGCGGTCGAGATCTGGCGCAACCTGCAGCGCGTGGTGCCCGAGGCGCTGTCCAACGCCGGCATAGACGCCGGACAGATCGCCGCCGTGGGGATCGCCAACCAGCGGGAGACGACGGTGCTCTGGGACCGGCGGACCGGTGTCCCGCTGGGCAGGGCGATCGTCTGGCAGGACACGCGCACGGCTGAGCTCGTCGACGAGCTGAGGCAGCAGCCCGGGGACGACTTCTTCCTCGACCGCTGCGGTCTTCCGCCGTCGACCTATTTCTCCGCGCCCCGCATCCGTTGGCTGTTCGACCATGTCGACGGGTTGGACAAGCGTGCCCAGGACGGCGACGTGCTGTTCGGCACCATGGAGAGCTGGCTGGTCTGGAACCTCACCGGCGGCACGGAGGGCGGCCTGCACATCACCGACGTCACCAACGCCAGCCGCACCATGCTGATCAACATCCGGACGCTGACCTGGGACCGTGAGCTGATGGAGTTCTTCGGCGTACCACGCCCGATGCTGCCGGAGATCCGTTCCTCCGCCGAGAGCTACGGGGAAGCTCGCACGGTGCTCCCCGGCGTCCGCATCACGGCCGCCCTCGGGGACCAGCAGGCGGCCCTGTTCGGACAGACCTGCTTCTCGCCCGGAGAGGCGAAATGCACCTACGGGACCGGCAGCTTCCTGCTGATGAACACCGGTCCCGACATGGTGCGATCCCGCCACGGACTCCTCACCACCGTCGCGTACAAGATCGCGGACCAGCCGCCGGTCTACGCCCTCGAAGGCCCGATCGCGGTCACCGGCTCGCTGGTCCAGTGGTTCCGCGACCGGCTGGGCCTGATCCACAGCGCACCCGAGATCGAAACCCTGGCCCGCACCGTCGAGGACAACGGCGGCTGCTACATCGTCCCCGCGTTCTCCGGCCTCTTCGCCCCCCACTGGCGCAGCGACGCCCGCGGTGTGATCGTCGGCCTCACCTCGTACATCACCAAGGGCCACCTGGCCCGAGCCGCGTTGGAGGCCACCGGGTGGCAGACACGGGAAGTCGTCGACGCCATGAACGCCGACTCCGGTCTGGCCCTCAAACAGCTGAAGGTCGACGGAGGCATGACATCCGACAACCTGCTCATGCAGCTGCTGGCCGACGTGCTGGACGTTCCCGTCGTACGGCCCATGGTCGCCGAGACGGTGTCGCTCGGCGCGGCCTACGCCGCGGGCCTCGCGGCAGGCTACTGGCCGGATCTGGCGGTCCTGCGGCGGAACTGGCACCGGGCCGCCCAATGGCTGCCCGACATGGATCCCGAAAGACGAGCGTGGGAGTACGAGTGCTGGCAGCGCGCCGTCGAGCGGTCCGTGGGCTGGGTCCAACCACCCAAACGCACGTGACGACACTCGACGCGGCGGCCACGTGACGCTCGATGCGGCGGCACGGTGTCGGCGCCGGCTCTGCCGGCCGGTCATGGCGGGCGGTGCGGCGTTCATGGGCGTGGCTCGGATGATCGGGGCGAGTGCCAGCATGTGGCGAACCTCACTCCACTCGCGTACCAACTGGTCGGTATGGTCGCTGGGAGCCACGAACGACAGGAGCCGCGATGCCTGCGACCAACCGCCAGATACGTCTGGCTGCCCGCCCTGTGGGTGAGGCGAAACCGGACGACTGGGAGCACTGTTCCGCACCCGCCGAGGAACCGGGCCCGGGCCGGTTCGCGGGCCGGACACGCGTCATCTCCCTGGACCCGGCCATGCGTGGCTGGCTGGACGACCGCCCCTCCTACCTGCCGCCCGTGGGCATGGGCGAGGTGATGCGCGCCGGGTCGGTCATCGAGGTCACCGCATCGAACCATCCCGACTTCCAGCCCGGTGATCACGTGGTCGGCATGTTCGGCGTCCAGGAACACGTCGTCTCCGACGGCCGGGGCGCCCTGAAGATCGACACCGCCCTCGCGCCGCCCGCGACGTATCTGGGGGCGCTGGGCATGCCCGGCATGACCGCCTACTTCGGCCTGCTGGAGGTCGGGGCGCTCAAGGACGGCGAAACCGTCGTGGTGTCGGGGGCGGCCGGCGCGGTCGGCACCATGGTCGGGCAGATCGCGAAGGCCAAGGGCTGCCGGGTCGTGGGCATCGCCGGAGGCCCCGAGAAGTGCGCGCTGCTCACCGACGAGCTGGGATTCGACGCCGCGATCGACTACCGCGCCGACGACGTCAAGAAGGCGCTGCGCCGGCAGGCCCCCGACGGGATCGACGTCTACTTCGACAACGTCGGAGGGGACATCCTCGACGCAGCCCTGACCCGGCTGGCGATGCACGCGCGCGTCGTCATCTGCGGTGCGATCAGTCAGTACAACAACGCCAGTCCGGTCAAGGGACCCTCCAACTACCTCTCCCTGCTGGTACGCCGCGCCCGTATGGAGGGCCTCGTCGTCTTCGACTACGCCAAGCGCTACGCCGAGGCCACGCAGGAGATCGCCGACTGGATCGGCGCCGGCCGCATCAAGGTCAAGGAACATGTGGTGAGAGGCGACGTGGACGACTTCCCCGAGACGCTGCAGATGCTCTTTCGCGGTGAGAACGTCGGCAAGCTCGTGCTGGAGCTGGCGTGACCGCCGCCGAGAGCGGGGCCGCCGCCCCGCGAGGAGCACAGACGAACGGGGCCGCGCTGCAGGACAAGGTGGCGATCGTCACCGGCGGTGCCAGCGGACTGGGCCGGGCCACCGCGCTGGCCCTCGCGAAGGCGGGAGCCCGAGTGGTCGTCGCGGACCTCGACGCGCAGGGTGGCAGGGAGGTGGCAGACATGACCGGTGGCCGCTTCCGCGCCTGTGACGTCTCCGATCTCGACGCCAACCGCGCGCTGGTCGACTTCGCCCAGGAGCAGTACGGCGGTGTCGACATCGCGTTGCTCAACGCGGGAGTGGCGACCGGATGCGGCGTCGGTGACGACTTCGACCCCACGCGTTACCGCCGGGCGATGGGTGCCAACCTCGACGGGGTCGTCTACGGCACCCACGCCGTGCTGCCTGCGCTGCGGGCCCGCGGAGGAGGATCGATCGTGGCGACCGCGTCCCTGGCCGGCCTGGCGGCCGTACCGCTCGACCCCCTGTACGCGGCCAACAAGCACGCGGTGGTGGGTCTGGCACGCTCCCTGGGGCCGGCCCTCGTGCCGGACAACGTGCGCTTCAACGCGGTCTGCCCGGGGTTCGCCGAGTCGCGGATCATCGACCACCTGCGCGACATGCTCTCCGAACAGGAGCTGCCGGTCATCCCGGCCGAACTCGTGGCGGAGACGATTCTGCGGATCATCACCGGCGACGGCACGGGGGAGTGCTGGTTCATCCAGGCCGGCCGCGAACCGGAGCCGTTCCGCTTCCGCAACGTTCCCGGCCCCGGCAAGCCGGCCCTCGTCTGAGAGCACTTGGCGGCAGCTCGCGCCGGTGACGGGATGCTGCGCGACTGCCCGGCTGCAAGGGGCGGGCTGCTTTGCTCGCAGCGCGTCGAATGCCTCGTCCAGGGAGATGTTGCTACGAGCCACGAGGACACCCTTCGACTGTTCGATGACGATGCGGCTCTGCAGAGCGGAGTGCGGTTGTTCGTTCACGGCGTGTTGCTGACGGATGCTGCGGGCCTGGATCAGGCCGATGGTGGCGGCGTCGGCGAGCGCCTGGGCGAGGGCGAGGGCGAGGGCGAGGTCGTTGGCGTTCAGTGGCCGGTCCGCTGTGTGCAGCAGCAGGAGGCTGCTGATGATGTCCTGGCGAAGGCGCATCGGCAGGGCGCGGGACTGTGCAGGCGGGAGCCGGGGTGGGACAGGAAGACCATCCCGCCAAGGCCCAGGGCCTGCGCGCAGGCAACCGCCCACACCCGGCGCTCTTCCTCGGTCGCCGTCGTATGGAGGCTGTCCAGAAGGTCGCGGACCGTGGAGCCCATATCCACACCGCCTTCGTCGGTGCTTCGGGTGTGGCGCCGCTTCGGGTGTGGCGCCCCGGGCGCCGACCGCCCCATCCCAGCTTAGTGATGGCCGCCCCGCCCGAGAGCCCATAAGCGGAACTTGCCCGTCGTCATGGTCCGAGAGGACTCGCAGCACGCTGGCACGCACGCCCGACGGGCGAGCTCGCGGTGCGGTGCGGTGCAGTGCAGTGCCAGGCCTGCCGCCCTGCCGACCCGTTCGGGCAGGCGATACGAGGACCCACTGGTGGCGTCGCGGCGCTGCGCAGCAGGCGGGCTCGACTTGCCGTGCGCAGCGGCGATCTTGCTGGGCGCCAGGTCTGCCCCCTCCATGCCGGACGAGCGTGCCGGACGAGGCTTGGGCCACTCGGGTCACCGCGGATCGTGGACCGGGTTGATGGCGGTGAGCCTTGCGGTAGCCGTTCGCCGGGCAGGCCAGTGTGCTGTCCGTCAATGACCGGCATGGGCCCGACGTGAAGGAGGCCCCGCGGTGGGTGAGCTGTACATCGACGGCGAGTGGACACAGGCGGCGGGCGGCGGGCGCCGAGAGGTGATCAATCCGTATGACGCCTCCGTCGTCGCCGTCATCGACGAGGCCGATGCCACCGATGTGGACCGCGCGGTGCGCGCCGCCCGGCGTGCCTTCGACGAGGAGGACTGGGCAAACGCTCCCACCCGTCGCCGGGCCGACGTTCTGCTGCGGGTGCGCGACCTCCTGCTGCGTGACAAGGAGGAGATCGCCCGCACGGAGACCCTCGACACCGGCAAGACCCTGACCGAGGCCCGCATCGATGTGGAGGACGTGGCGAACGCCTTCCGCTACTTCGCCGAGCTGGCGGGCAAGGACGGCGGCCGGGTCGTGGACGTGGGCCCGGACGTCCTCAGCCGTGTCGTCTACCAGCCGGTCGGCGTCTGCGCGCTCATCGCACCCTGGAACTACCCAATGCTGCAGGCCTCCTGGAAGGTGGCGCCGGCGCTGGCCGCAGGCAACACCTTCGTCCTCAAGCCCAGCGAGATCACACCTCTCACCACGATCGCCATGGTGCGGCTGATCGAAGAAGCCGGTGCACCGCGCGGGGTCGCCAACCTGGTGCTGGGCTCGGGAGCCACCGTAGGCGCCGCTCTGACCGGTCATCCCGAAGTGGACCTGGTGTCCTTCACCGGCGGCCTCGGCACCGGGCGGGCCATCATGGCCGCTGCCGCCGAGGGGCCGAAGAACATCGCCCTGGAACTGGGCGGCAAGAATCCCAACATCGTCTTCGAGGACGCCGACTTCGCCGCCGCGGTGGACTACGCGCTGGACGCCGCCTTCCTGCACTCCGGGCAGGTCTGCTCCGCCGGCTCGCGCCTTCTGGTCCAGGACGTGCTGCACGACCGCTTCGTCGACGCCCTCGCCCGACGAGCCGCGACGATCCGGCTCGGCAGCGGCATGGAGGAGCGCACCGAGAGCGGCCCGCTCAGCTCCGCCGAGCACCGCGAGAAGGTCGAACGGTACATCGCCATCGGCCAGGAGGAGGGCGCCCGGCTCGTCACCGGCGGCACTCGCCCCGACGACCCCGCCCTGAACCAGGGCTTCTTTCTGCTGCCGACGGTGTTCGCCGACTGCGACCGGTCCATGCGGATCGTCCAGGAGGAGGTCTTCGGACCCGTCGTCACCGTCGAGCGTTTCCGCACCGAGGACGAAGCGGTGGAGCTGGCCAATGACACCCGCTACGGCCTGGCCGGCGGTGTGTGGACGTCCGACGCGAGCCGCGCCCAGCGGGTCGCTCAGCGGCTGCGCCACGGCACCGTGTGGATCAACGACTTCCACCCCTATCTGCCGCAGGCCGAGTGGGGTGGCTTCGGGCACTCCGGGGTCGGGCGCGAGCTGGGACCCACCGGGCTGCGCGAGTACCAGGAGGCCAAGCACATCTACCAGAACCTCGCCCCCGCCCCCTCCGGATGGTTCAAGGGCTGACGGAAGCCGGCACACCCGCCCCTGGCACCAAGGCCCACGGCCACCGATGAAAGGCCCCGCATGGCACCGACCACCCCGCCCGGCGCCGAGTCCGCCTACGACTACGTCATCGTCGGTGGCGGTACCGCCGGCTGCGTGCTCGCCGCCCGCCTGAGCGAGGACCCCGACTGCCGCGTCTGTGTCATCGAGGGCGGCCCGAGCGATGTCGGCGACGACCGCATCCTGCGCCTGCGCAACTGGATCAACCTGCTCGGCTCGGAATTCGACTACGGATACACCACGGTCGAGCAGCCGCGCGGCAACTCCCACATCCTCCACTCGCGCGCCCGTGTGCTCGGCGGCTGCTCCTCCCACAACACGCTGATCAGCTTCCTGCCGCTGCCGCAGGACCTCGACGACTGGGTGGCCCACGGCTGCACCGGCTGGGACCCGGCGACGATCCTGCCCTACCGCGACCGGCTGCGCACGCAGATCGTCCCGGTGGCCGAGGCCGACCGCAATCCCATCGCCAGGGACTTCGTCACCGCGGCCGCACGCGCCACCGGCGTGCCCGTCATCGACGACTTCAACGCCGAACCGTTCGCCGACGGCACCGGCTTCTTCTCCCTGGCCTACCGGCCGGAGGGCAACCTGCGCTCGTCCGCCTCGGTCGCCTACCTCCACCCCGTCCTGGACCGGCCCAACCTCACCCTCCGGCTGGAGACCTGGGCCCACCAGTTGCTCACCGACGCCTCCGGGCGGCTCACCCGCGTCGCCGTCCGCAGCGCCGACGGCCAAGAGGCGACCGTCCGTGCCGAACGCGAAATGCTGCTGTGCGCCGGCGCCATCGACACCCCGCGCCTGCTGATGCTCTCCGGAATCGGACCGGCCGACGACCTGCGCGCCCTGGGCATCGAGGTGCGGGCCGACCTGCCGGGCGTGGGCGAGAACCTGCTGGACCACCCCGAATCCGTGATCCTCTGGGAGACCGCCGGCCCACTGCCGCCCAACTCCGCGATGGACTCCGACGCGGGCCTCTTCCTGCGCCGCGACACCGGCCAGCCGCGACCCGACCTGATGTTCCACTTCTACCAGGTGCCGTTCACCGTCAACACGGAACGTCTGGGCTACGCCGTCCCCGAGCACGGAGTGTGCATGACACCGAACGTGCCGCGTGCCCGCTCCACCGGTCGCATGTGGCTGCGCAGCGCCGACCCCACCGAACAACCCGCCCTGGACTTCAGGTACTTCACCGACCCGGAAGGCCACGACGAACGCGCCATCGTGGAGGGCCTGAAGGTCGCCCGCGAGGTCGCCGCCACCGACCCGCTGCGCGGCTGGCTCGTCCGTGAGGTCGCGCCCGGCCCCCACGTCACCTCCGACGCCGACCTGTCGGAGTACGGGCGCCGCGCGGCACACACCGTCTACCACCCGGCGGGCACCTGCCGCATGGGCGTCCCGGACGACCCCACGACTGTCTGCGACCCGCTGCTGAGACTCCGCGGCTTCGACGGCGTACGCATCGTGGACGCGTCGGTGTTCCCGACGATGCCCACGATCAACCCCATGGTGACGGTCCTGCTCGCCGCGGAACGCGCCGCCGACCTCCTCACCGGCCGCCCCGGCCCCGCCGCCCGGGAGATCGGCCGATGACCGGCCCACAAACCCCGGCAGCATCTGCCGGCACCCCCGAAGGCCAGCCGGCTTCGGAGTTCCGAAAGGACATGAGCCCCTGGGCCAACTTCGCCCTCGGCTTCACCTACCTCTCGCCGGTGGTGAGCACCTACACCCTCTTCGGCACCGCGCTCGCCACCGGCGGCCCGCCGATGATCTGGGCGTTCCTGCTCGCCGGATGCGGGCAGTTCCTCGTCGCCCTGGTCTTCGGCGAGATCGTCGCCCAGTACCCCATCGCCGGCGGCGTCTACCCGTGGGCGAGACGGCTGTGGGGCAAGCGCTGGGCGTGGATGACCGGCTGGGTGTACATGTGGGCGCTGCTGGTCACCATCACCTCCGTCGCCTACGGCGCCGGCCCCTTCATCGCCATCCTCTTCGGATTCAGCCCCACCGTGCACACCACGGTGCTGTGCACGGCAGTCCTGATCGTCGTCGCGGTCGTCATCAACTACGCGGGCACCAAAGCCCTCTCGGCGGCGGCCCTCATCGGCTTCAGCGGCGAACTCATCGGTGCCCTCGTCGTCGGCATCTACCTGCTGTCCACCCACCGCGCCCACGGCATCGGCGTCATCGTCGACACCTACGGCATCTCCGAGAACGGCTCCTACGCACCGGCGTTCCTGGCGGCCGCCATCATCGGCTTCTACCAGTACTACGGCTTCGAGGCGTGCGGCGACACCGCCGAGGAGGTCGCCCACCCCGGCCGCGTCATCCCCCGTGCGATGCGCCGCACCATCTACATCGGCGGCGCCGCGGCCACCTTCACCTGCATGTCGCTGCTCCTGTCGGTCACCGACATCGGCGCGGTGATCTCCGGCAAGGACACCGACCCGGTGGTCCACCTGCTGTACGACGCCATGGGCGAGACCGGAGCCCGGCTGGTCATGGCCGTCGTCCTGATCTCCTTCCTGTCGTGCACCATCAGCCTCCAGGCCGCCGCCGGACGGCTCATCTACTCCTACGCCCGCGACGAGATGATCGTCGGGCACCGGCTGCTGCGCCAGTTCTCCCACGCTCGCGCCGTACCCGGCTACGCACTCCTCGTGGCCGCCGTGGTGCCCATGCTCATCGCCTTCGGCTCACTGGTCTCCGAGGACGCCCTCACCAAGATCGTCTCCTTCGCGATCCTCGGCATCTACGCCTCCTTCCAGATGGTGGTCCTGGCCGCACTGCGCGCTCGGCTCAAGGGCTGGCGCCCCGCAGGAGAGTTCACCCTCGGCCGCTGGGGCATCGCCGTGAACGCCACGGCACTGGCGTACGGCATCTTCGCCATCATCAACATCAGTTGGGCCCGCAATCCGCAGGAGCCCTGGTACGACAACTGGATCGTGCTGCTGTGCGGCGCCGTCGTACTGGGCGTCGGCCTGCTGTACATGTTCACCACCCACCACTACGGCCGCGGAGACGCGCCCGCCGGCGATGCGGTCCCGAAGAACTAGCCGGAAATCGGCCCGGAAAGCAGCCCTCGACCACGCCCTCACGGCAGGCCACCACCCGCCTCTGGAAGCCCGGCAGCATCGCGTACACGGGCTGCGGCTGCGTGGGCGACTGGTCGGCACCGGCGGTGTGGGCGATCGGAGTGCTGCGGCACGTTCGGTGAGCCTGCGGCGTCCCTCGATGTCGCCATGGCAAGCAGATACAGCGGGAGAGGCATCGAGTGGCTCCGAGGTGAGGAGAAGCACGAGAAGGTCCTCTCGTCACCGCGGCCAGCCCCAAGGGCACCCTCGCCCGGCCGCAGAATGCGGCACGACGACAGGCCTACGAGCTCAGTGGTTGTCTGACTCAGGACTCGACATGGCCCGCACGGTATCCGACCGATTCACATCAAGGCACGTTGATTTTCCCGGCATTGGCCTGCGCCACGAACCAACGCCATGTCCCGCAAGGCTGTTCCAGCACGTCCAGCACGTCCAGCAGGTCCGGCACGTCGCTCCGAATCTGACAGGCGTAACCGGGCCAGGCGACAGGGACATCAACCGTTCGCCAGCTCCGCCCCGCTGCGTTCCACACAGAATTCGTTGCCCTCGGGGTCATACAACGTCACCCACCCTGTTCCGTCCGGCCTCCGGTGGTCCCCCTGAACCGTGGCACCGAGCGAGAGCAGGCGCTCGACCTCCTCGTCCCGGGTGCGGTCCTGGGGTTGGAGATCCAGATGCACGCGGTTCTTCACCGTCCTGCGGTCATCGACCCTGACGAACAGCAGGGTGGCAGCAGCACTCGTGACGACGGCTTCCGGATCCCCGGGAAAGTCGTCATCAGCCAGCGAGCCGTCCAGGGCCTGCGCCCAAAAGCCCGCAAGAACGAACGGGTCGGCGGCGTCGATGGTGACATGGCGTATCAAAGAACTCATGTCCCAAGCCGATCATGAATGCCTCCCACCGTCCAGGGGCGGTCAGCCTCGACACCGACCACCTCACCAGGCTCCAGGCATGATCGATGAGGTGGCCCGCCTGATCGTGGAATCGACGTTGACCACCCAAGTGATCAGCCCGGCAGCGTCCGCCCTGGCCAGTAGCCCGTTCAGCACCGTGCTCGCTCCAAAAGCCTCCGTCGCCTGAAGGACCGACTTGCCTTGGAGTGCGCTTCAAGTCGTAGCGTCGGAGACACCGTGGCGCACGAGGCCCCCGCCGTCCGGTGCCCACAGGATGTCGGGCGGCGGAATCCGTTGCCAGAGGGATGAGGGCCTGGTGCCGTCCGAACGTCGTACGAGTGTGCAAGAAAGGCTGGGACACGGCATGCAGAAGCGCAGTCTGCGGGACCTCCAGGTATCGGCCATCGGCCTCGGATGCATGGGCATGTCCGCCTTCTACGGATCCACCGACCAGGAGGAGGGGATCGCGACCATCCGGCGCGCCCTCGACCTCGGCATCACCTTCCTCGACACCGCGCAGATGTACGGGCCGCTCACCAACGAATCGCTCGTCGGCGAGGCGATCCAGGGACGTCGCGACGAGTACGTGATCGCAACGAAGTTCAACTACCGGATGGACAACGCCGTACCCGGCGACATCAGCACGGTCGGCCCGCAGGACGGTTCGGCCGAGCACGTCCGCAGCTCGGTCCACGGCTCCCTGAAGCGTCTGGGGACCGATTACATCGACCTGTACTACCAGCACCGGGTCGACCCGAACGTGCCGATCGAGGAGACGGTCGGCGCGCTGGGCGAACTGGTCGCCGAGGGCAAGGTGCGGTACATCGGGCTGAGCGAGGCGAGCGCGGAGACCATCCGGCGTGCCCACGCCGTGCACCCGGTCACCGCCGTGCAGAGCGAGTACTCGCTGTGGTCGCGGGACGTGGAGGCCGAGGTGCTGCCCGCCTGCCGGGAGCTGGGCGTCGGCTTTGTGCCGTACTCGCCGCTCGGCCGCGGCTTCCTCGCCGGGCGGTTCAGCTCGCCGGACGAGCTGGACGCGAACGACTGGCGCCGCGAGAACCCGCGTTTCCAGGACACCAACCTGGAGGCGAACCTGCGGCTGGCGGCCAAGGTGAAGGAGATCGCCGCCGAGAAGGACGTGACCCCGGCCCAGCTGGCCATTGCCTGGGTGCTGGCCCAGGGGGAGGACCTGGTGCCGATCCCGGGCACCAAGCGCCGCACCTACCTGGAGCAGAACGCCGCCGCGGTCGACATCACGCTGACCGAGGACGACCTCGGCCGCATCGACGCGGAGCTGCCGGAGGCGGCGGGGGAGCGGTATGACGAGGCGGGGATGCGCAGCGTCAATCGTTAGCCGGGGCACGGAAGCGGCTGCCAGTTCTGCCATCTCCGTGGCCGTGGGCGCGAACGGTTGCGTAGTGGCTGCCGTCGCGCCTGCACGGCGTCGGCCGCCTCCGCGCTTCCGGGTCTGTTTCACCGCAGCTTGCCGACGGTGACGACCGGAATCTCGATCAGCTTGCGAACAGCATCCCCAACGAGGCGTCGCTCGGGCCTTTGGCTTTCATGGCTCGAGCGGTGTATTCGCATCAGGACGGACACGGAGACTTTTTGCCGTTGCCGCCCACTGCCTCGCGAGCGCCCGAACCGCCGACTGAAGTGCGCGGTGCCCGACTGGCGTGCCGTCGGTCGGTCATGCGTAGTCGGGACACGACGTTTGGATGAGCGCCTCGTGCGGCACGGAAACCGTGGCGATCGAATCGCACATCTCCGCTGCTGTCGCAAACTGACCGGCACGACCAATGAACCGATGGACGGATCACTCGGCTGTCCCACGACCGACTCGGATCCCGACAAGGACTGCGTCGGTCTCCAGCCCGACCACGAGATTCGAGTCGTCGTCATCGACGCTCCGAACGGGCCGTTGGTGGCATGGACCTCGATCGACCTCACCCAGGCCCAGGATCCCGAGCCTGCTGTCACCCAGTTCGAGGGCATGCTCCGGACCCCAAGGTTCCGATAACCGGGTCGGAACCCTCCCGATCTGGTACGTCGTCATGCCTACGATCGCGGCTGCGCGCCCGGCGCTGAATGGTTCCGCAGAGGTCGGCTGGTGCCCGGGTGCGCGGTGTTCGGAGGCGGCGCGGCAGCCCGCGTCGGCCGCCGCATTGCAACCGCCGTTGGACGTGCCCAGGGGCGTGTCTGTGGGGGTGCGCAGGGTAGGGCGGGCTGTCGGGGGTCAGTCGGGTGCGGCATCGTGGGGGTGGCAGTCGCCGTGCGAGGAGGTGCCGGGTGCGGGTTGTGGTCACGGGCGCGTCGGGGTTCCTGGGAAGTCTGCTGGCCGGGAGCCTGCTGCGGGCGCGGGTGTTCGCCGGCGTGCCGATCACTCGGTTGGTGTTGGTCGACCGTGTGCCGTGGCCCGGTTCGCAGGGGCGTACCGACCCGCTCATGGAGGTGGTGCACGGTGACCTGGCCGACCGCCTGGATGAGGTGTTCGCGACGCCGGTCGATGTGCTGTTTCATCTCGCGGCGGCGGTGTCGGCCGAGTGCGAGGCCGACTTCGACCTCGGCATGCGGTCCAACGTGGACGCCACCCGCGCCGTGCTGGACGCGGCCCGGGCGCAGTTGGCCGCCGGCGGGCCGCGGACACGGGTGGTGTTCGCCAGCAGCCTCGCCGTCTACGGCTCCCCGCCCGGGATGCCTCTGCCGCCGGTGGTGAGTGAGACGACCTTGCCGCTGCCGCAGTCGAGTTATGGAACGCAGAAGCTGATGTGCGAGCACATGATCGCGGACATGACCCGCCGCGGCTTCATCGACGGACGTGTTGCCCGGCTGATGACCGTTGCGGTTCGGCCCGGACGGCCGAACGCGGCAGCCTCCGGCTTCGTGTCCGCCATCGTCCGCGAACCGCTCGCGGGATTGCCCGCCGTCTGCCCGGTCGACCCCGGCCTGCGTGTGGCTCTGGCCTCGCCGCGCCGCACCATCCACGGGATCCTCCGCATCGCCGAGGCCGAACGCGGCACCGGGGCTGGTCGCCTCGACGGCCCCATGCCGGTGAACCTGCCCGCCCTCACCGTCTCTATTGCCGAGATACTCGCCACGCTGCGGGAGATGGCCGGCGACGCGGTTGCCGACCTGGTGACGATCGCCCCCGACCCGCTCGTGGAGGCCATGGTCGGCTCATGGCCGGCCGTCTTCGACCACCGACGGGCCGCCGCTCTCGGCCTGCGGCCCGACCCCAGCTTTGAGACGGTCGTGCAGGACTACCTGTCTGATCCCCGCGTTGAGCCGCCGGGATAGCCGGCTGGCCTCCACGAGCCGCCTGGGCGCTGCACCAGTTCGGCATGCCCAGCAGCCGCAGCAGATGCCGGTGCGGTCCGTGAGCACGGTGTCCTTGGTGAACCGCCTGCGCGGCTGGAGCACGAGCCGATCGGTGGTGCCGCACCGGGCGGAAGGCAGGAGGCGTCGGCGCGGGCGCCGGATCACCAGCGAATTGTGCCGGTGCTGGAGTCGGAAGCGAGCCGGGAGGGCGTGCGCGGTCAGCAGTTGGCCGCGGCTCTGGGGCTGGAGGCGGCCCCGGCGAAGGTCGAGGGGCTGCGGTCGAAGGCGAAACGCCTGGTGGAGCGAGGGTGGGCCCGGCAGGTGCGGCGGCCGGAAGTTTTCACCGCGCTCGGCACGGCCGGCTGAAGGCGTCTGGGCGGCGTCCGGCCAGGCGACCGCTCACGAGCATCGTCATCGGCCACGGCACCATGGCCTCGTGTAAGAACTCGCGCAGATAGGCGTGGGCTTACGGGCATCGCCTCGGGCGGTTGTCCCAGCGGTGGGTGGTCCAGGATCGTCGGATCAGGCGGCGGACGGTGATGATCGTGTCCGCGAGGCGAAGAAGGCGTCGATCACGACGGTGCGGCGTTCGTAGCAGCGGGAAAGACGGTGGAAGGCGTTCTGCCAGGCGTGGGTGCGCTCGACGTGCCACCGCCGGCTCGCCTGAATCGGGGCTTTCTCGCCCTTGTGCGCTATCCGACCGTGCAGCCCGCGTTCGTCGAGCAGGGCGCGGGTCTTGTTCGAGTCGTACCCAGCGTCCAGGTGCACCGTGATGTCGTCGGGCAGCGGCCCGAGTTCCGCGAGGCGGTCCAGGGGCGGGGTCAGCAGCGGAGAGTCGTGACAGTTCGCCCCGGCCAGAACACGGCCGAGCGGGATTCCGTAGCCGTCAGTCATGCCGGAGCGCTTCAGGCCCTGTTTTCCCCGGTCGACCGGCGAACGCCCGGCGACCTCGCCGCCGCCGGGTGCCTTGGTGAGGGAGCCATCGATGGCGATCTGATCCAGCATCAAGCCGACGATGCGGTCGTAGGAGTCGAGCGCGATCTGCTTCAACTGGCTGAAGATGCCCAGGCGGATCCACTCATCGCGACGGCTGCGGATGGTGCTGGCCGAGCAGGTCGTGTCAGCAATCGCCTCATAGGGGCAGCCGAATCGCAGCAACTGCAGAAGCTTGTCGAACACGATCCGGTCACTGATGCGCGGACGGTGGCAGCGCAGAGGATGGTCCGGGTGGTAGAGCGGCCGCTGGGGCAGCAGCGCCGAGAACTGGTCCCACAGCGGTTCGGTCAGCCATGACGGAAGAACAGGCACAGGTCTCCCCGGTGATCGCAGAGCGTCGCGCTGGGGCTGGCGGCAGCGATCGCCTCGACTGCCTGCGTCCGACTGATAAGCCCTTCCCGAACGTCACCGCATTCATGGTGGCACTCCAGAGTTGACCATCCCACCCCAACAATGTCATCATTGATGACAGCACTGATGATTTCGAGAATGAGGGACAGGTATGGCTGTGGGCAAGGGCCGGGCGGTGCGGTTGTCGCCGGAGCTGATCGTGGAGGCGGCCGTGCGGATCGCGGCGCGGGCGGAGCCGGACGGGCTGACCGGACGGGCTCTGGGGGAGGAACTGGGCGTGGACCGGTCGGCGGTGTGGCGGCATTTCGCGGACCGGGACGCGCTGCTGCTGGCGGTGGGTGACCGGCTGCTGGCCATGGCCGTGGAGCGGGTGCCCGACGGCCTGGGGCCGCGGGAGGTGCTGCAGGAGCTGGCCCGCTCCCTGGTGGAGGTCTTCGAGGCCCACCCCTACGTCGGTGCGGCCGTCGCGTGCCGGACCACCCGCGGCCCGGGGGAGTTCGCCGCGATGGAGATGATGCTCGCGGCGCTGGAGGAGATCGGTCTGGACGAGGGCAGTGTGGCCCGCTACCAACGGATGCTCGCCGACACCGTGCTGGCGTACGCGGGCATGCGTGCCGGGTATGCCGCGCTCCCGCAGGAGGTGCGCGCCGCCGACGAGCATGCCTGGGCCGGGGCGTACGCCACCATCTCCCCCGAGCGCTATCCGGCCATCACCACGCACCTGCCCCACCTGGCTGCGCAGGACGACGAGGCCGTCTTCCAGACGCTGATGGAGGCGTTCTGGCTGGCGGTCGACGCAACCGCCCGCACCACCCCCAAGGACGACGCCGATGTCTGACCAGCGTCCTGCTGTGGAAGCCGCCGACGAGGCTGTCGACACGAGCCAGAAAGCCCCCCAGGACAGCGGTCCCGAACCGGCAGCCAGCTCCCGGTCTGCTTCCGCTGCCGGTCCCACCACCCGGGCCTTGGAGCCGACCGACCGCACCGTGGCCGCCTCGCGTTCTGTAAAGCCGCGGACACGGCGCGTACTTCGGCGCACCCTCATCGCGCTGCCAGTGGCGCTTGGCGTGCTGGTGGCCGGCTCCTACACGGCCACCGCGCTGCTGGACATCCCCTCCCCACCCACGCTGGTCCAACTGCTGACCACCGAGCCCTCGCGGCAGGGCGACCTGTTCGCCACCCGCACAGTCCCCGCCTCCGCCACGCCGGCACCCCTGCCCGTCCACGACGAGCCGCTTCCTGCCGCCGTGCCGTGGAAGGGCGGGCGGGTACCGGTCGAGCAGTTCCTGACGACCACCCACACCAACGCCTTCCTCGTCCTCCGGGACGGCCGGCTGACCCACGAGTGGTACCGCGACGGGGTGGGCCCCACCACCCGCCTGTCCTCCTGGTCGGCCGCCAAGTCGGTGGTGTCCCTTCTCGCCGGGCAAGCCATCGAACAGGGCAAACTCCGGGAAGGCGACCGGCTGGTCGACATCCTGCCCCAGCTGAAGACCGGCGGAGCCTACGACACCATCACCGTGCGCGACCTGCTGGACATGACGTCGGGTGTGGACGTCCCCGAGAACTACAACGAGTACTCCCCGCTGACCGGCACCGCCCGGATGTACCTCACCCGGGACCTGCCCGCCTTCGCCCAGGGCCATCGCGACCTGCAATTCCCGCCGGGCAGCCAAGGCGCCTACCGCAGCATCGACACCGAACTCCTCGGACAGGTCCTGGCCAAGGTCCAAGGACGGCCGCTGGCCGTCCTCCTGGCGGACAACATCTGGGCACCGATGGGAGCACAGGACAGCGCCACCTGGAACCTCGACCACGACAACGGCCATGAGAAGGCGTTCTGCTGCATCAACGCCACCCCCCGCGACTACGCCAAGCTCGGCCAGCTCGTTCTGGACAACGGCCGCGCCCAAGGCAAACAAATCATCCCCCTGGCATGGATCAAGCGCATCGCCACCCCAGCACCCCACAAGGTCGACGGCTGGGGCTACTCCGCGCAGTGGTGGCATCCGCCCGGCGGCAACGGCAAGGACTACTCTGCCCTCGGCGTATACGGGCAGTACATCTACGTCGACCCCGTAAACAGGACCGTCGTGGTCAAACTCAGCGACTACGGCGACCAGCAAGACGAACAGGAGACCTTCGACGCCCTGCGCGCCATCGCCCAGAGCGGCTGACCTGTGCCTGCCGTGCTGTCACGGGTACGCCCGCGCCTATCTGCGCGAGCTCTAACTGATCGTTTCAGAATGAGATCTTGGTCTGGCCTTTCGGCTGAGATGGTGTTCAGTGGTGCGACGGAACCGCCTGCCCTGCCTGCGCGTTGGCTCGACAGGACTTTGGAGGGAGAACCTTGTCGAGCTTGAGTTTCCCGTCGGCGCGGGCGGTCGGACGCGGGGCGGCCTGGTACCGCGGGGACTGCCATGTCCACTCCGTCCACTCGGACGGGGAACTCACCCCTGAAGAGTTGGCCGTTCGGGCGCGCGCCGCCAGGCTCGACTTCATCGCGACGACGGAGCACAACTCAGCCGCGGCCCCCGGTGCATGGGGGCATTTGGCCGCCGATGACTTCTTGATCGTCCTCGGTGAGGAAGTGACCACGAAGACCGGGCACTGGCTCGCGCTCGGCATCAATCCCGGCGAGGTCGTCGACTGGAATCACCAGGTCAGGGACGGATTGGTTGATAAGTTCCTGGACCAGGTCCATCGAGTAGGGGGCCTGTGCGTGGCCGCGCACCCGCATGCGCCCTACCCGTCGGGCAACTTCATGTTCCCCTTCCGGGGCTTCGACGTGGTCGAGGTGTGGAACGGACTGTGGACTTCGGACCGGCCCTGGAATGCTGACAACGAGGCGGCTCTGGCGGAGTGGGGGCGGAGCCTCGCGGAGGACATCCGCACGGGCTCGTGGCGACCGGCGATGGGAAACAGCGACACCCACTTGGAAGGGCAGATCGGCAGCCCTCACACCGTGGTCTTCGCCGAGGAGCTGAGCACCGAGGCGGTCCTGGCCGGAATCCGTGCCGGCCGCAGCTGGATCGCCGAGTCGGCGGACGTGGACGTATCGTTCACCGCCAATGCCGATGGTCGCGTTGTCGGGGTGGGCGAACGGCTCCCGACTCATGGTGGGCAGGTGGAAGTGCAGGTAGCAGCACGAGGTGTGCCGGTGGGGACCGTCAGCTTCCACACCGATCGGGGGAAGGTTCACCGGGCGTCTCTCCCTGCTGACGGGGCGGGCGTGGTGCAGTGGGACACGACGGCGGAGCACTCGGCGTTCGTTCGCATTGAGGTCCGCCGTTCCAACGGGCACGTCGCCGCACTCACCAATCCGATCATCCTCAACTGACCGCTCGCTTCATCGTGAAGTGCGCAGGCGACGGAGGCAGATGAGGCTGCAGTCCAGTTCGAGCAGGCCCTGATGGAGGTCTGCGCGTCTTTCGTAGCGGATCCGGAGCCGTTTGAACTGGTGCAGCCAGGCGAAGGCCCGTTCCACTACCCAACGCACCTTGCCGAGCCCTGAACCGTGGGCCACGCCGCGTCGGGCGATCATCGGCTTGATGCCGCGCCTCCACAGCAAGCGGCGGTACTTGTCGAAGTCGTAGCCCCGGTCGGCATACAGGTGCCGCGGCCTGCGGCGAGGCCGTCCTCGCAGCCCCCGGATCGGTGGAACCGCGTCGAGCAGCGGCAGCAACTGGGTGACATCGTGGCGGTTGCCGCCGGTGAGCGTGACGGCGAGCGGGGTTCCATGCCGGTCGACTATCAGGTGATGCTTGGAACCGGGACGAGCGCGGTCGACCGGTGAGGGGCCGACGTGATCCCCCCTTTCAGGGCCCGGACATGCGAGCCGTCAACAGCACAGTGCTCAAGGTCCAGCAGATCGGCGCGGCGCAAGTCGGCCAGCAAGGCGCGTGCAGGCGCGGCCAGACGCCAGCCTCGGTCCAGTCCCGAAGCCGGCGCCAGGCCGTCACCCCGGAACAACCGACCGTTTCGGCCGGGACGTCGCGCCAGGCGACACCGGTCCGCAGCACGAACATGACCCCGGCCAGTGCCGCCCGGTCGGGAACGCGCAGTCGGCCGGGGTAGCGGCGGCGACGCTCCGGAGCGGGCGGCAGGAGCGGAGCCACGCGCTCCCACAGGTCATCCGGAACAAGATCAGCACGCACCCGGACACCCTGCCCACGAAGATCACCGGGCACAAGACTTGCGAGTCAAGTCTTTCTGAAACGATCAGTGAGCTTCTTCGAGTTGGCCACCGATCGGGTGATGGGCCGGGAAGCGCAACGAACGAGGCCCCCGAGCTGTTGATCGAGATGTCTGACGTCTCAATCACGTTGCTCGGGGGCCTCGTTGGTCATCCATCCTGCCGCACTTGACCTGCCGCATGCACTCGTGGAGTGGGTCACCATGCTGGTTGTCACCCGTGAGGGCGACCGGCGCTGCAAGCTCCGTCCGTCCCAGCGGGCGATGGTGGCACTGGTGTACCTACGAGAGCACACCACTCTGGCGAAGATCGCCGCCGGGTTCGGGATCAGCGAGTCCACCGCCCACGCCTACACCCGCGCGGTCGTCGATCTACTCGCCGAACGAGCACCGGGCCTGCTCAAGACGCTGCGCGAGCACGATCCCGACTTCATCCTGCTCGACGGCACCCTCGCCGAGTGCGACCGGGTAGGTGACGGCCGGGCCGACTATTCCCACAAGCACCGTCGCCACGGCGTGAACGTGCACGTCATCACCGACCCCGGCGGCCGGCTGCTGTGGCTCTCGCCCGCCCTGCCGGGCCGCACCCACGACCTGACGGCCGCCCGCACCCACCGGATCATCCGGATCTGCGAGCGCCAGGGCGTTCCCATCCTGGCCGATCTCGCCTACCAAGGCGGCGGACCATGGCTGACAACCGGCATCAAACGCAGACCCCTGCAGGAACTCACTCCCACCGAAAAGACCCTCAACCGGGCGCTGGCCGCAGCACGAGCGCCCGTCGAACGCGGTGTCGCGAGCCTGAAGTCCTGGCGGATCTTCCGCAGGTCCCGATGCAGCCCCAACCGCATGACGTCAATCGTCAAGGCCATCCTCACGCTGGAGCGGCAACGCTGAAGAAGCTCAGTAAGGCGCGCGATGTCTCGACATTGCGCACCAGGCGGCGCGAGCGCATCAGCCGGCTCAGCATTCTCTCTATTCCGAACGGGGGCCGCGTCCTGCGTAGTCGCCGTGACGTCAGGTGGACGCATGCCGCGGCGGATTCTCCAGCGCCGTCTGGAAAGCACGGAAACCAAGATTCCCGACAGCGTCAAATACTTACCACGGCGCGTTTGCAATCGTAGAACCGGCGGCGACTCGTCGCAGTGCGGGACGCTGAACAACGCTGAGGTGTAGAAGACGCGTTGCAGCCGACGGTTATAGCGCTGTGGGCGCTGCAGGTGCCGCTGATCTTCCCGGAGTCCCGGGGCGACGCCGCCGAATCCGGCGAGGCGGCCACCGGTGCCGAAGGCCGTCATGTCGCTGCCGGTGGCGGCCAGGAACCCGGCGTCGAGAGTGACGCTCAGGGCCGCCTACTGGTGATCAAGAATGCAAGTTGGTTCCATCGTGACGGTTCCCCTCGATACCGACCCGGGATGCCTGCGCCCGGGATTGCAATGACGCAATTGGAGGACTCGTCAATGGCTCATGACGGCGACGACCAAGGTAATGGCGCGGATTCTGGTACTGCATCACCGGGTACGCCGCCCTCGCGGCGCATGACCTCGACGCCGTCCGCTCGAACTCAGAACCTGCGCGTGCTCGAGGGCCGCTTCGTTCTCGGGCGAGTGTCCGACGTCCGCACGGTCGCCGCTGAATCCGACCTGCTCGCGCTCGTGCTCGGTCCGGACGGAGGCGCGGCGATGCGGCGCGACGACACGGCCGAGGACGGATGGGTGGCGCTGTGGAACGGCGATGACGCGCACGACCCGGAAGCGACGGGGATGCTCAGCGCCATCGTCGCGCCGCTCGCCGCCAGCGGGCTCCCGGTCTGGACCGCCGCGAGCTACGACGGAGACCTCGTGCTCGTCCCGGCCGGCCGACTTGAGGAAGCCGTCGGCGTGCTTCGCCGGGCCGGCCACCAGGTGGCCGTATGACTGAGTCAGGACAGGGGCAGCGTTGAAGCCTTCGCGCAGTGATCACATGCCGATCAACGGTCTGCGCCTCTATCACGAGGTATATGGAGAGTTCGGCACGTCGAAAACGGCTCCTTTGCTGCTCAGCGGCGCCGCGGTTGCGCGTAGCAGCGGAGCGGCCAACGCCCCTTCCAGCGACTGCTTCTGGATCTGTAGACGGGCGAGTTCCCCTGCAGGCCCCGGGCCCTCGGTCGTGGCCTGGACGCTGTGTGCCGTACGGCTTGCGGGGACATGAGTTCTCCCCTCCTCGGCTCTTGTCGGCATCCAGTGCCGCGGTTCGAGAAAACACCGTCGAGTTCTGTCACAGGCGTCCGTGGGCCGCGGTCTATCAAGCAGAGATAGCGGAGCAACGGAGGCCATTGGTACATGCACCTCGAAGAGTCCCTCACCCCACCTGACGATCTCGACGAGGCCGTCGCCGTGTTCGTGCACCACCGCAGGCGGCTTTTCGGGATCGCCTACCGCATGCTCGGCAGCGCGGTCGAGGCCGAGGACGTGGTCCAGGAGGTGTGGCTGCGCTGGCAGATGACCGACCGCTCGGTGGTGGTCAACCCCGTCGCCTTTCTCTCGAGTGCGACGACCCGCCTGGCCATCAACGTCGCGCAGTCGGCGCGTGTGCGTCGGGAGACCTACATCGGGCCGTGGCTACCGGAGCCCGTCGACACGAGCGCGGACCCGGAGGTCGGCGCGCAGCGTGCGGAGGCCCTGGAGTTGGCGCTGCTGCTGGTGCTGGAGCGACTGAATCCCGTCGAGCGCGCCGCTTATGTACTGCGCGAGGCGTTCGACTACGCCTACGCCGAGATCGCCGACATGCTCGAGCTCAGCCTGGTCAACGTGCGGAAGATCGTCAGCCGTGCGCGTCGGCACCTGCTGGACGAGCAGCGGGGGAGTGTGGACGTGGCCGAGCACCGCCGCCTGCTGGACGCGTTCGTGTCGGCGGCTCGCAAGGGAGACGTGGCGTCACTGGAAGCCCTGCTCACTCCGGATGCCGTGAGTCTGTCCGACGGCAACGGCATGCGGGGCTGTGCTCGTGTGCCTGTGCTGGGGCGTGACCGTGTGGCCAGACTGTCGATCTATCGACAGCTTTGGAAGGGAGCCGTGCCCGAGCTCGTCGATGCCAACGGTGTTACGGGTGTGATGGTCTCCCGGGACGACCGGCCCCTCGCCTTTATGACGGTCGCCGCCTCGAAGGACGGCATTCACCAGGTGATGTGGGTGTTCTCCCCGGGCAAGATCGCCGCGTTCCTCGATTCGCGTCGCCGATTCGGGGTCCTCCCCGGCGCTGTGCCGGACGGTGTGTGAGGGCGGCGGCGCCGGTGTGCCGTTCGCTCCGCGGTCACGGACTGGAATCCGAGCCGGAATCATCGCGTGCGTGCGGCTGGTTCCAGGACCGGAGTTTGTCGGGGTTGAGCATGACCCAGGCCTGGGCGACGCGGTCGCCGGCGACATCGAGGCTGATGACGGCGGCGACCTGGTGGCCGTAGCGGGCCACGAGGCCGGTACGGCCGTTGACGGAATGGGTGGTCAGGGAGGTGCGTGGGCGGCGGGCCAGGAGCGTCAGCAGGCTGCCGGCTACCGGCTCCGTGCCGTGTACGGGCCCCGTCAACGCCCGTACCTTGCCGCCGCCGTCGAAGAACGCCGTGACGTCCGGACACAACAACGACGCGAGCAACTCGCCGTCCTCCGTGACACACGCCCTTCGCACGGCGTGGGCGACGGCATCGTGCTGTTGCGGCGTTGTGGAGTGGGCGCGCTGCAGCCGCAGCCACTGCCTGGCCCGTTCGGCGAGCTCGGCGAGCTCCGGCTCCGTGCGGCCCACGATGTCGGCGACCGTCCCGGGGGCCAGCCCGAAGGCGCGGAACACGAACGCCGCACGCTCGACCGTCGGCAGCGACTCCAGCGCGTTCAGCACGATCCGGCCCGCCGCCACCTCCACCTCCGCCGGCTCCGTAGGCGGTGCCGGGTGCTCTTCTTCCTGGCCGGCCGCACCCCAGGCGGGCATCGCGAGAAGGCCGAGGCAGATCGTGCCCACGGTCTTCGCCAGCCATGAGCGGGGAACGGTGATCTGCCGACGCGCGGCGTCGGACAGCCCATACCACCGGCGATAGGCCTCATCTACGATGCTTTCCGCCGCACTCCGATCGCCCAGCATCCAGTGGGCGACATCGAGCAGGAACCGACGCTCCTCCCACAGCTCGGAGATCGGCACCGCATCGCCCTGGTCCATACGGCCTCCTCCCTCCCTCTCGCTCGTACGACCCCGCACGGGGCAGGGGCGTCGGCTCAAACCGTAAGACCGGGAAGTCCCACGACTTGTGACACGGGCCGCAGCGGGCGGGTGTCACACATGCGGCCGGTGCGCGGTCTTATACGGCAGCGCCACATTCTTTCCTTGACTGCTGAACGAGGTGACCATGCCATGCACTGGCGTGAACAGGCAGCTTGCCTGCGCGTGGATCCCGAGCTTTTCTTCCCCATATCCAACAGCGGTCCGACACTTCGGCAGATTGACGACGCCAAGGCCGTGTGCGGCCGTTGTCCCGTGGCGCGGCAGTGCCTCGACTGGGCCGTGCGGGTGGGACAGGTGGACGGTATCTGGGGCGGCACGACGGAAAGCGAACGCCGAGCGATGCGGGGCCGCGAGCTCCCGCGCACACAACCCTGCATGAGCGATCTGTGATGGGCGGCAGCGGCAGCGGCATACGCAAGGGGGAAAGGGTCGCCGATTGGGCCGATGGACGCCTGGGCGTTCGCGGTCTGGTCAGAGGAAAAATGCGGCGGGTTTTCCCGGATCACTGGTCGTTCATGCTGGGGGAGATCTGTCTCTACAGCTTCATCGTTCTCGTCGTCACGGGCGTGTATCTCACGTTCTACTTTCATCCGTCGATGAAGGAGGTGCAGTACAACGGAAGTTACGCACCGCTGCGGGGGCAGATGGTGTCGGAGGCGTTCGATTCGACCATGCACATTTCCTTCGACGTCCGTGGCGGTCTGCTGATCCGGCAGGCCCACCACTGGGCGGCGTTGGTCTTCGTCGCCGCGATACTCGCCCACCTGATGCGGGTGTTCTTCACGGGCGCCTTCCGCAAGCCTCGCGAACTCAACTGGCTGACGGGATTCCTGCTGCTGGTCCTCGCCATGTTCGGAGGACTGACGGGATACGACCTTCCGGACGACCTGCTTTCCGGGACCGGGCTCGCCGTCGTGAACGGAACGATCCTTTCTATCCCGATCGTCGGAACGTACCTGTCGATGTTCCTCTTCGGAGGCGAGTTCCCGGGCAACGAGCTGGTGGCACGCTTCAACACCATCCATGTGCTGGTCATCCCCGCCCTCATGGTGGGACTGCTGACCGCCCATCTGGTTCTGATGCTCCACCACAGGCACACCCAGTATCCGGGCCCGGGGCGCACCAACAGCAATGTCGTGGGCGTTCCGGCCAAGGTGCGGGTCATCAAGTCCGCGGGCTATTTCCTCCTGGTCTCGGGCACCGTCTTCATCATCGCTGCGGTCGCGCAGATCAACCCCGTCTGGCGATACGGCCCTTACCGTGCCGACCAGGTTTCCGCCGGTTCGCAGCCCGACTGGTACATGGGCGTGGCGGACGGACTGTTGCGTGTGATGCCGGGGTGGGAAGTCGACTTCTGGGGTCACACCCTGGCGCTGGACAACCTGATTCCTCTGTCGGTGGGCGTCATCTTCTTTCTCGCCTTGGCCGCATACCCGTTCATCGAGGCCCGCGCGACCGGTGACCGACAGGACCAGCACCTTCTGGACCGGCCGCGCAATCGTCCGGTACGCACGGCACTCGGCGTCGCATGGCTCAGTTTCTATCTGGTGTCCTTGATCGGCGCCGGGAACGACATCATCGCCGTCCGTTTCCATGTCTCGGTCGAGTCGGTGACGTGGGCGGTCCGCATCGGCCTCTTCGTCGTGCCCGTGGTGGCCTATGTCGTGACGAGACGATTGGCGCTCGGCCTTCAACTCGGCGATCGGGACAAAGTGCTGCACGGACGCGAGACGGGCATCATCAAGCGCCTGCCCAACGGAGAATTCATCGAGGTGCACGAGCCGCTCGGCCCAGAACGACGCCAGGCTCTGACCCAGCACATCCCTTACCGGAAAGGCACACAGGTACAGGTCACCAAGCCAACCGAGCCGGAATACAAGGAGACAACCGGCGAGCGCCGCCACTGATGCGTCCGGCAAACGCCACCGCCGTCCTTGAGGAGGGGGCGGCGGCGTTCCGCGACGGTAGGAAACCGCCGCCAGCCCTCCGGTCCGGTCCGGCCAACCCAGCCCTTGCTTGGCCTATCGAGATTCGATAGATTCCCATCGCAACTCGATGGAAGGGTGAGTCATGGGAAAGCTGGCCGTGCGTGCGCTTCGCGCCGTGCTCGTGGTGGTGCTCGCCGGCACCGTGTTCGTACAGGCGTCGATGGTGTGGGTGTTGATCAGCGGGAACGACCCGGAGGACGGGTCGCTCCCGCTGACCCCGCTGCGCGTGATCACGATCCTGGGCATGGCGTCGGCCCAGGTCGCCCTGGTCAGCGTATGGCGGCTGGTGACGATGGTGCGACGCGGAACCGTGTTCTCCCACGCCGCCTTCCGGTACGTGGACGCCGTCATCGGCGCGATCGTGGCGGCTGCCCTCCTGTGGTTCACGGTCACCGCCGTCAATGCGCCGGGCCAGCGGGACGACCCCGGCGTCACCGTCATCATGGGCGGGGTCGGCCTGGCCATCCTGGGGGTCGCGCTCATCGTGCTCGTTCTGCGGATGCTGCTCGCCCAGGCCGTCGCGCGCGACGTCGAAGCGACGGAGATGCAGGCCGAGTTGGACGAGGTGATCTGATGCCGATCGTCGTCGACATCGACGTGATGCTGGCCAGGCGGAAGATGTCCGTGGGCGACCTCGCGGACCGCGTGGGGATCACGCCCGCCAACCTGGCGGTACTCAAGAACGGCCGCGCCAAGGCGGTGCGCTTCGCCACGCTCGCCGCGCTCTGCGACGTGCTCAAGTGCCAGCCGGGCGACCTGCTGCGCTGGGTGGCCGAGGATGCCGCGGGCGGATGACGTGGCCCACAGCGGGCGTGAAAACGCCGGGCGCCACCGACCCGTGACACGACGCACGGTCCACTGACGGGCGTACACAACAGGGCGGGGCGGCGACGAGACCGTCCCGCCCGCTCACCCCCAGCCACCGCCCGCCGCGCGCCGCCGGAACGCCACATGGCTGTGCCGGGCCCGCCAGGACGCCGGGGGCAAGGGGAAAGGGAGCTGCCGAAGGAGCCGCATGGCGGCGGCACCGTCGAGCCGGACGATCACGGGCTCGGGCGCTCACGGGGCGGCCTGACCGCCAAGCTGCACCTCGCCGTCGAACAGGGCCAGAAGCCCATGTCCATCGTGATCACGGCCGGGCAGTTCGGAGATTCCCCTGCAGGTCGAGCCGCTCCTCAACAAGATCCGTGTCCCGCGTCCGAGGCCGGGCAGATCCCGCACCCGGCCCGATCGCGTGCGCGCCGAAAGGCGTAAGCGATCGGGCAAGAACCGCGGCTTACGTGGCGGCGGGCCACCTATGTTCGACCCGCAGGAGCACAAGGCTCGGCACGCGGTCGAGTGCGGTGTCAACTGCCTCAGAAGGCGGCTGTGCGCGGCACGTTCGCGATTGGCTTGGCGGCCTTCAACGGTTCTCCGCCTCGAATGCCTGCGCGACGGCCAGGCTGTCCTCGTAGACATGGTGCCGGATGATTAGACCGTCTTCGACGGTGAGATGCAGAGCGAAACGCGCGTGATAGGCACGTCCGGTGGGCCGGGCGGTCTGTCGGATCTCGCCGAGCACGACCGCGTCGCTTCCGTCGACAAGGATGCGCTCGACCTCAGTCGCCACACGCTGCGGTACGTGGTACTCGGCCAGCTCGCGATAGTGGGCGGCCGCGTCGGCCCGGGTGGACCGGTGACGGATCCATGGCGTGGCAGCACGGCCGTGCTCCGCCTCCGGCCAGTCGAGCTTCCAATCGCCGTGCTCGGCATACAGTTCGGCGATGCGCTCAGGGTCGCCCTCGCCGATTCTGCGCAGTAACTCCTCAACTACAGTGCGTGTGTTCGTAAGTGCGGCTATGGACATGGCTGACCTCTCCGTTCTGGTCCGCGTCCTCCGACGCGGAGAGATCACCAATCCTGCCGGCGCGGGTACGCCTAGACGATTACCTCCGAGGTAAGGCAAGCGCATCGCCAAGATCCACTATCGACACACGTCCTAGGCAGGAGTCGCCTCGCCCGCGAGCCGAAGGGTGCGGATCTCCTTGCGGGAGGTGATGCCGAGCTTCGAGAACACCTTGCGCAGGTGCCATTCGACGGTGTGGGGGCTGATGAACAGCTGGGCGCCGATCTCTGGATTCGTGAGGCCGTCGCCTACGAGGCGGGCGATCTGCTCCTCCTGAGGCGTGAGGGGCTCGTGGGTCGCGGTCGGGCGCCTGGCCACCTTCGCCCCCGTGGCCTGCAGTTCGCGGCGCGCCCGCTCGGCGAACGCCTCGGCCCCGATGCTGCTGAGCATGTCGTGGGCCGCGCCCAGCTGGACACGGGCGTCGACGCGGCGGTTCTCGCGGCGCAGCCACTCGCCGTAGAGCAGCCGGGTGCGGGCAAGATACATGCGCATCTCGGTGGCGCCGAGCCGCTCGATCGCCTCACGGTAGAGAGCGTCGGCGCTGGGCCCCTCGCTCACCAGGGCACGGGCACCGGCGGCGGTGCCGAGAGCCCAGTCGGTGCCGCTGGCCTGCGCCATCTCGCCGATCCAGCGCACGCCCTCGGCCGCGTCCTCGGGTCTGCCCAGTCGTGCGGACGCCTCGACGAGCTCCATCGTCGACTGCAGCGACAGGCCGAATTCGTCAGGGTTCTCGCAACCACGCCGGGCGGCCGCGTAGGCCTCCTCGTACCGGCCGAGACCGTTGTAGAGCACCGCTGCCGCCCATTGCGTCGCGGTCTCCACCTTGCCTTCCCCACGCAGGAGGGAGTCCCGGGTGAGCGCTTCGATCGCCTGCCGGGTCGTGGACTCCCGGCCCTTCCAGGGCTCGACGACCAGCGCGCTGTAGTGCGCGAAGAAAGTGCTGCCGGTCGCTTCGCCGATCGCCGTGGCTTCCGCGACCAGGGCATGGGCGCTGTCGAGATCGCCGGCGAAGGCCCGGTTCGACAGCCGCAACAGCAGAGCCGACGGCAGCACCGACAGGGCGCCCGTCTCGCGGGCCAGGTCGACCAGCCGTGCCGACAGCACGGACCAGCTGGCGAAGTCCCACATGCTGTGGGCCAGACGACAGGCGAGCGGCAGCCAGCCGAGACCTTCGCGCCCCGAGACGCCGTCGGCGCGGTAGGCGCCGATCGCCTGAAGCAGCATCGGCGCCCCGGCCGCGTACCCCGCCGTGTACACCCGCGCCAGGCCGTCGAGGAGAAGATCGTCCCGCGTCGGCTCGGCGGGCTTCGGTGCTCTCAGGACAGCCTGGGCCACCTCGCGGATCCCGCTGCCCTCGGGCAGCCGGCCGGCGGTGAGCGCCGCGTAGATCGCGTCCCGGTAGGTCTCACGAGCCAGCCCGGCGTCGAGCGGCTCAAGCCGTCTGGCCGCCTGCAGCAGCAGCGGCAGGCCCGCGCCGGCGCTCCTGGACGCGGCCATGATCCGACCGTGCAGCAACGTCGACCGTGCGGCTCCCAGCTCGTCGAGGGGACCCAGCTCCGCCGCGTCCGCCAGTTCCCGCGCCGCGTCGAACGCGCCGGCCTGGTACTTGGCCTGCGCCGCGGCCAGCGCTCTCGCTCCGCGGCGCACGGGGTCGGGGGTCAGCTGGGCGGCCCGGTCCAGAAAGGCCGCCGCCGCGGCGACTCCGCCGCGTGCCTGCGCCCGGCCCGCCGAGCGCTCCAGCTCGGCGGCCACCCCCTCGTCGAGTCCCGTCGCTGCGCGCGCCAGATGCCACGCCCGACGGTCCGGATCCAGCCGGGCATCCGTCGCGTCCGCCAGCGCCTTGTGGACCGCGCGACGGTGTTCCGGGTCCGCCGCGCGGTAGGCCGCCGAGCGCACCAGCGGGTGCCGGAAGCGCACCCAGGTGCCCAAGGTGATCAAACCCGACGCCTCAGCGCGCACCGCGGCCGTGTCCATGGCGATGCCCAGCTGCTGCGCCGCACGCCGCAGCAAGGTCACGTCACCGACCGGCTCGGCGGCGGCGACGAACAGCAGGCGTCGCGTCTCGTCCGGGAGCGACTCGACGCGCCGCAGGAAGTCCTGCTCAAGCCGGTTGGCGAGGGGCTCTGCCTCGGGAGGCCCGAAGGCGCCGGCCGGATCCAACGCGATCAGCGCGCGCGGCAGCTCAAGCAGGGCCAGCGGGTTGCCCCGGGTCTCCGCGACGATGCGGTCACGCACGCGCCGGTCCAGCGGACCGGTGACGACCGAGGCGAGGAGCCGGCGGGAGTCGTCCTCGGACAACCCCGGCACAGGCAGCTCGGGCGTGCCGGTGAACAGCTCACCGGCGGAAGGCTCACGCACGGCGACGACGAGCACGACCGATTCCGCCAGCAGCCGGCGCGCGACGAACTCCAGCGCCTGCGCCGACACGTGGTCCAGCCACTGCGCGTCGTCGACGACGACCACCAGCGGCTCGTCCCCGCCGGCGTCCGCGAGCAGGCTCAACGTCGCCAGGCCCACGAGGAACCGGTCGGGCGTGGCGCCGCCGCGCAGCCCGAACGCCGTGCACAAGGCGTCGCGCTGCGGCTCGGGAAGGTTGTCGAGACCGGCCAGCAGCGGGGCGCAGAGCTGGTGCAGGCCGGCGTAGGAGAGCTCCATCTCCGACTGGACGCCGGCCGCGCTGACGGTACGGCATCCGGTGGCGCGCTCGATCAGGTACTTCAACAGCTCGGTCTTGCCGATCCCCGCCTCGCCGCGCACGACGAGGACCCCGCTCCGTCCGGCCCTGGCCTCCGCGAGGAGGTTGTCGAGGGCCTGGCACTCGCCTTGCCGCCCCAGGAGTCCCGCCCGAGAACCGCGGCTCGTCATGCGCAGCCTCCCTGTGCGGATACTCGAGGCCCGTCGGCCAAGGTGTTGCGGATCACTGCAGCCGTGGGACGACCGAGGCGAGCCGTGTCCATCGTAAAGGCGGGGGTAGCCGGCAACGTCCAAAGGTGAGCGAACTTGGCGGAACGAGTGCCGAGGCCTCCGCTGCGTCGCGCGTCGTGCGTCGTGCGTGCGTCGGGCCTGTGGCTCGCCGCCCGTCCCGAGGCGCTGCCCGCGGACCCGGTGGCCGGGCGGCTCCGGAAAGGTCCGCCATGAATCGGTCAAGGCACGACCACGGAGTCCACTACGGCCTTCCAAGGGCGCGCCGACCACTCCTGCGGCGCGAGTTTGGTGTCAGCGGACCTTTGGACCTTCCGTCCGCCGGCCCACGAGGACAGGAGCTGGGCGTGGACACACATCTGGCGGTAGCGAGGCAGGGCCGGGGGACGCCGGGCACGACGGCCATCCCGACGAACGTCGAGCTTGACCATGCGACAAGGGTGTTCGTCCGTGCCAGGCCGGGACTGTTCGACCTCGCCCACCGCATTCTGGGAAACGCGCAGGAGGCCGAGGACGTCCTTCAGGAGACATGGCTGCGGTGGCAGGGCACCGACCGTGCGGTTGTCTCGAATCCGTCCGGACTGCTCCGGACGACCACTGTCCGGCTGGCCATCAACGTCATTCAGTCCGCCTGGAAACGCCGGGTGGCCTGTGCCGGTCCCTGGCTCCCGGAGCGGGCGGACACGGGGGTGACCCCGGAAACGGTGGCCGAGCGGCAGGACGCCGTCGAGCGTGCGGTTCTGCTGCTGATGGAGAGGCTGACGCCGAGGCAGCGTGCCGCGTACGTCCTGCGAGAGGGTTTCGGCTACCCGTACGACCGTATCGCCGAGCTGCTGCATCTCAGCGTGGTCAACAGCAGGCAGCATGTCTCACGCGCACAGGAACGCCTGGTCAGCGACGGTCACCGGCAGCCGGTGGACTCCGTCGCGCATCGGCGCCTGGTGGAGGCGTTCTTCGCGGCGGCCCGCTCCGGTGATCTGGAACGGTTGGAAAGGGTGCTGTCCGCCGACGCGAACCACCGCCCATGATGTGTGCCGTTCTGGGCGGCCACGGGTCCGGCCTGACCAGCGGGTCCGGTCGGCCGGTCGGCCGGTCGGCCGGATCAGGGTCTCGCCCATTTCTGCGACATCCTCTTTCCGAAGGCGGCATTTCTTTTCCGAAAAGGGAAAAGGCGGGGTGGCCCTCCCCAGGACGGAAGAGCCACCCGAGAACCGGAATTACTTCTGCTGCGCGAGCCAGTCCGCGAACCTGGTGGCGGCGATGTGTGCGTCCGGCCCCGGCAGCAGCGTGTCCTCCTGCAGTTCGGCACCCCAGTAACGGGTCTGCGGGTCCGTGACGACCTTCCGAGGGTCGTTCTTGGCGGCGAGCGCCGTGCGGATGAACTCATCGAGCTGGAACGCCTCAGGGCCCGCGACCTCCACCACGCCACCCACCGGGGCGCCGACCGAGGTGCGGCCGACGGCCGCGGCCACGTCGTCGGAGACCATGGGCTGGATCTTGGCATCGGGCAGGTGCACGGTGTCACCCTCGGTGCAGCCGTCGGCCAGTCCCTTCGCGAACTCGAAGAACTGGGTGGCGTGGACGATGGAGTAGGGGAGGCCGGACGCCTTGATCAGCTCCTCCTGGACCTGCTTGGCCCGGAAGTACCCGCTCTCCTGGAGGCGGTCGGTGCCGACCACCGACAGGGCCACATGGTGTCCGACGCCGGCCTCGGTCTCCGCCTTCAGCAGGTTGGTCGTGGAGGTACGGAAGAACTCCATGACCGCCTCGTCCTCGAACGACGGGGAGTTGGAGACGTCGACCACGACCGACGCGCCCTGCAGGACCTCGGCGAGGCCCTCGCCCGTCAGCGTGTTGACGCCGGTGTTGGGCGCGGCAGCGACCGCCTCATGGCCGTTCTCCGTGAGCCTGGCGACCACCTTCGAGCCGATGAGCCCGGTTCCACCGATCACTACGACCTTCATGACGGGTTCCTCTCGGAGTTCTCAGATTCCTGTACTAGAAGTGACAGGACGGGAGGGCGATTTGTGACACCGAGTTGTTCGGCGAGGCTTCCCTGGGCCGAGACCTCCTCCATCAGGGCACGCCACGGAGCACGCAACGGATCCAGCCGACATATCAGGTCACGGCTGCGCGAGCCGTACGGCCAGCACGGAAGGATCCGGCCTTTCCGGCAGCGGAAGGAAACCGCGTTCCTCCAGCTCCGCGATCACCTCCCCGCGGGGCGCCGGCCACATCCAGAACGTTTCGTGGTGTCGGCGCAGCACACGCCCCTCACCGCACACCCAGTCGTCATCAGCGGGATACGCATGGACCGTGCGGGCTCCACCGCGTGCACGGGAACCCATGACTCAAAGAGACTCATCAGCGTGACCCGCTCGGTTCCGGCGCCGACATCCAGCACGCCGACACGGGCCCTGCCGACATCGTCGCGGTAGAACGCGCGCACCCGCGACTCGTCCCGCTCCGCCTGCAGAAGGTCGTAGAACTCCGCACTGATGGCATAGGCGTCCTGCTGCTCCCACCCGGCAGAGTCGACCGACAGCGGCCTCGCGACGGTCACCCGTGCCATCCGTACCGGTCGCGGGCCCGCACGACCGTCTCCGGATCGATCGCGCCGGCGCGCGCCAACCGGTCCAGGGCGGCGACGACGATCGACTCGGCATCCACACGGAAGTAACGGCGTACGGCATCCCGGGTGTCCGATGGTCGAGCTCACTCATGGCCGTTTCCTGTCAGGACGTGGGGCGTGGGGCGTAGGACGGGGACGGAGGCGTGGGGGACAGGAGAGGGCGGGGTCCTACTCCCCGGAGAGGGCGCCCTCACCGCGTGACTCCGCTGATGTCTTCGTGAGGTGGCGGTGACGCAGACCCCTCACGCCATCTACGACAGGGCACCTACCAACGTTGTGACGCGGTTTCGGTACCGGTACCGGTCTCGGTACCGGTCCCTGGTGTCACAGATCCACCGAGAGCCCGGTCATCACTGGAGACGGCCATGGCGGCCATGGCCCGGTGATCCAAGGGAGGTCGGCACAGTGTCGAACAAGGACGCAGAGCACGGCACCGGTCTGCAGACACGGCCAGAGGGATGGAAGACGGCGGTGAAGATGCTGCAGGACGCCGCGCCGCTCGCCATCCCCGACGGTGCCTCCGCGATGACCATTCTCGTGGAGTGGGAGCCCGGAGACCCGGGCAGCCCGCCGCACCGTCACCCCGGGCCCGCGTTCGGGTACGTGGTCGAAGGCGCGGTCCGTTTCGAGCTGGAGGGGGAGCCCGAGCGCGTGGTCGAGGCCGGCGGGACGTTCTGGGAGCCGGGCGGCGACGTGATCCACTACCAGGACGGCAACGCCCTGACGGATGCGCGGACCCGATTCGTCGTGACCATGCTCTGCGCACCGGGCAAGCCCATGCTCGAACTGGTCGAGGAGGAGGAACTGTCCAGGCGAGCCCACCTGCGCGCCCCGCGGCCCACCGGCTGACTGGCCGCTGTTCGCCCGTTCGCCCGTCTGCCCTGTCCGCCCCGTCCGGCCCGTCCAAGGCGGTTGTCAACGGAGCCTGTCCGCTCCGTGGGAGGGTGCGGTGAGGCATGAGCGCCCCTGATGTCGTGTACGGCATGCTGACAGTGCTGTTCGGGGCCGCGACCGTCCACGCGCTGCGGCATTCAGTCCTGTCCTGGAGTTCCGGATGGCTCAGCCGCGGAGACCATCTCCTGCACACCGTCATGGCCTTGGCCATGACGGTGATGCCGTGGCACTGGGGCGGCGAACAGTCGCCGCAGCGGCAGACGGTCTTCTTCGCGGCCGCTGCCCTGTGGTTCCCGCTGACGGCGCGGCTCAGTCGCCGGTGGCCCGGATCGGCCGACCTTGTGCGGAGGCCGCCGGACGCGGTCGGCATGGCCGCCATGGCTGCCATGGCATGGATGCCGGTGCGTCACGGCGGCTACACGGACGTACGGACCGGCGACGCGGTCACCGGCGTACTGACGCTGTGTCTCCTCGCCTGCGCCCTTCGGTCATTGACCCGGGACATGCCCGCGCTGCGCGGGGCTTCGGGCAGCACGGTCATGTCCACCAGCATCAGCGGGCCGTGCGACCGCTTCTGGCAGGGATCGACGGCCATGGGCACGGCCATCATGCTGCTCATGCATCACTGACCCCTCGCTGGTGACCCGGACAGACAGCACCAGCGAGGAGTGTCCGAGGAACAACTCAGCGGACGCACTGAGCGGTTGCCGAGTTCCGGGTAGGTGTACACCGCTCCAGGCGGGTCGAAGGGCTACCGGACCTGCTGGGCGCAGGCAGCGGGTCGCCCCTGCTACATCGGCGCTGCCTCGGTGCTACCTCAGCTGTGTTCTCCCGCCCCATTGTGTTGCGCCTTGTGCCCCTTTACTGTTCGGCTTTGCCTGAGTCTGTTTGACTCTGATTGCTCAGGCGGTAGGGAGGCCGCAGTGCGGGGTAATCGGATCGGTTCAGAAGGTGCGAGACCCGGTCGGCGCCGATGGTGGAGGGCGGCCCTCGCGGCCGCCGCGACCATCGCCCTGGCCGCAGGCATGACCGCGCCCGCCGCGGCGCAGGACGTCGGCGGGCAGGCACCTGCCGCCACGCCCGCCGCCAGTGCGCGGAAGCACACGGTGACTCTCGACGGCTACTCGTTCCTCGTCGACGGCAAGCGCACCTACCTGTGGTCCGGCGAGTTCCACTACTTCCGGCTCCCGAGCCCGGACCTGTGGCGCGACATCTTCCAGAAGATGAAGGCCGCCGGCTTCAACTCGACCTCGTTGTACTTCGATTGGGGATACCACTCGCCGAAGCCGGGCGTGTACGACTTCAGCGGCGTGCGCGACGTCGACAAGCTGCTCGACATGGCCCAGGAGGCCGGGCTGTACGTGATCGCGCGCCCGGCGCCGTACATCAACGCCGAGGTCGACAGCGGCGGTCTGCCCGGCTGGATGACCACCAAGGCCGGGCGCAACCGCAGTGACGACCCGCAGTTCCTGAAGTACGCGGATGAGTGGCTGACGCAGATCGACCGGATCATCGCCCGCCACCAGCTGACCAACGGCACCGGGTCGGTCATCGCCTACCAGGTCGAGAACGAGTACTACAACGGCTCGGCGGCCGGCCGCTCCTACATGAAGCACCTGGAGGACAAGGCCCGCGCCGACGGCATCACGGTACCGCTGACCGGCAACAACAACGGCACCTTCAACTCCGGTACCGGCGCCCTGGACGTCGACGGCCCGGACTCGTACCCGCAGGGCTTCGACTGCTCGAACCCCTCGAAGTGGAACGGCGTCCCCGACATCAGCTACGACCACCCTGCCGGCAAGCCGCTGTACTCGCCGGAGTTCCAGGGCGGCGCCTTCGACCCCTGGGGCGGACCGGGCTACGACAAGTGCGCCCAGCTGATCAACGACCAGTTCGCCAACGTCTTCTACAAGCAGAACATAGCCGTCGGCGCCACCGCGCAGAGCTTCTACATGACCTACGGCGGCACCAACTGGGGCTGGCTTGGCATGCCGGAGAACTACACGTCGTACGACTACGGCGCCGCCATCCGGGAGAACCGCCAGCTCGACCCGAAGTACGACGAGGACAAGCTGATCGGGTACTTCACCCAGTCCGTCGCCCCGCTGACCAAGACCGAGACGATCAGGGCCACACCGCCGGACGACTCCGCGGTCGTCGACACCGCCCGGATGAACCCCGACACCAAGACGCAGTTCCACGCCCTGCGGCACGGGAACTCCACGTCCACCGCGGTCGACAAGGCTCATATCTCGCTGGACCTCAACGCACAGCCGTCCACGGACACCACGTACACCTACGACGACCCCGACTCCGCGCTGCAGTACACCGGTTCGTGGTCGCACGTGGCCGACCAGAGTTACACCGGCGGCGACTACAAGCACACCGAGTCGTTCTCCAACAAGGCCGGCGACTCGCTCACCGTGCCCTTCGACGGCACCGCGGTCCGCTGGATCGGCCCGAAGACCAGCAACCACGGCAACGCCGACGTCTACCTCGACGGCACCAAGGTGGCGACCGTCGACGACTCCGGCAGCGAGAACCAGGCCGTGATCTTCCAGAAGACGGGCCTGACGGCCGGGGCGCACACGCTGAAGATCGTCGTCGGTGGGAACCACAGCTCGGGATCCACGGACAACTACGTGTCCATCGACGCCATCGACGTGCCGACGGGAACCGCCGCCTCGGAGCCCACCTACCCGGTCGTGCCGCAGCAACCGGGCACCGCGATCACACTCGACGGACGCGACGCGCATGTGATCGTGGCCAACTACCGGCTCGGGGAAGCGCAGTTGCAGTACTCGACCTCGGAGATCATGACCAGCGCGACCATCGGCAACCGGGATGTCGCCGTGCTGTACGGCGACCCGGGCACCGACGGCGAAACCGTCCTTCGCTACGCGTCCAAACCGACCGTGACCACCACCGGCGGCACGGCCACGACCTCCTGGGACGCGGCCACCGGTGACCTGCGGCTGAACTACACCCACAAGGGCCTGACCCGCATCAGCGTCAGCGGCGCCGGACAGCGCCCGCTGCTCCTGCTCGTCGGCGACAAGGCCATGGCGAAGACCTTCTGGCGTCAGGACACGGCGAGCGGCCCGGTGCTCGTGCGCGGCACCCACCTGCTGCGGACGGCGACCAGCCTGAACGACGGCCGCACCGTGGCCCTCACCGGCGACAACGCCGACGACAAGAACATCGAAGTGTTCAGCTCGGCTGCCCATGTCACCTGGAACGGCAGGCAGTTGGACGCCAAGGCCACCGACACGGCAAGCCGCACCGGGAAGATCCCGGTGGCCGCCCCGATACACCTGCCGACGCTGACCAACTGGAAGCACGCCGAGGAATCCCCCGAAGCGGCCCCCGGTTTCGACGATTCCAGCTGGCAGGTGACCGACAAGACAACCACCAACAGCGTCTCCGGCGTCAACTCGCTCCCGGTGCTCTACGCCGACGACTACGGTTTCCACACCGGCAACACCTGGTACCGCGGACGCTTCCGCGCCACCGGCAAGGAGACCGGCATCCACCTGGTCTCGGACTCCGGCGGAAATGCGCAGGCGTTCTCCGCCTGGCTGGGCGGCACCTTCCTCGGCAGCTCCACCACAGGCAGTGCCGACTTCACGTTCCCGACCGGTTCTGTGAAGTCCAAGGGCGACAACGTCATCTCCGTACTCACCGTGAACATGGGGCACGAGGAGGACTACAACTCGACCAACGGCAACAAGACCGCGCGCGGCCTGACCAGCGCATCCCTCGTCGGGGCTCCGCTGACCTCCGTCACCTGGCGGCTGCAGGGCGTACGGGGCGGCGAGGACCTCCAGGACACGGTGCGCGGCCCGCTCTCGACGGGCGGTCTGTACGGCGAGCGGGCCGGCTGGTCCCTGCCGGGCTACCCGGACAACAAGTGGAAGCGTGTGTCCCTGCCGACGACCGACAGCCGTCCCGGGGTGTCCTGGTACCGCACCGACGCCGACCTGGACCTGCCGCACGGCCAGGACACCTCGCTCGGGCTGACGTTCACCGACGACCCGTCACGCAAGTACCGTGCCACGATCTTCGTGAACGGCTGGCAGGTCGGCAACTACGTCAACTACCTGGGCCCGCAGCACACCTTCCCGGTTCCCAACGGGATCCTGAACCCGAACGGCCACAACAGCATCGCCATCGCCGTGTGGAACCTGGACGGCGGCACCGGCGGGCTGGGCAAGGTCTCACTCACCGACTACGGCAGCTATGCCTCGTCCCTGCGCGTCGCGCAGAACGACAGCCCCCGCTACGATCCCCGGACGTACGCGATGCCGAAACGTCCGGGTGCGGATGTCACCCTGGACGTCCCGGACACCGCTCAGTCAGGACAGCCCTTCACGGCCAAGGCGACGGTGCAGGTACCGAAGGACAGGCTCGCCGCCTCCCAGCTGACCGCCTCGCTGGCCGCACCCGACGGCTGGAACGTGAGCGCCCCGAGCCCAACGTCGGTCAAGCGCCTGCAACCCGGCCAATCAGCCACCTTCGCCTGGAAAGTCGAACCGCCCGCAGGGAAGCTGCCGTCCGCCTCGGCACTCACCACCACGGTGCACTACCGGCAGAACGGGCAGCAGGCCGCCGCCGGTGACGAGCGCATCGTCGGCGGGATCCCGCCCGCTCCGTCGGCCGGGAAGAACGCCGTGAGCGACCTGCCGTTCTTGTCGTCCACCAACGGATGGGGCCCGGTCGAGCGCGACAGCAGCGTCGGCGAACAGGCGGCCGGAGACGGCCGCCCGATCACCATCGACGGCACTGCTCACACCAAGGGCCTGGGCACCAACTCGGTCAGCGACGTCGAGCTCTACCTCGCCGGAAACTGCTCTCGGTTGACGGCGGACGTCGGCGTCGACGACGAGACGGGCGGTGCGGGCACGGTGACGTTCTCCGTGATCGCCGACGGCAAGACCTTGGTGACCACGCCGACGATCCACGGCAAACAGCCTGTGGTTCCGATCGACGTCGACGTCAGCGGCGCCCAACTGGTCGACCTCAAGGTCGGCGACGCCGGCGACGGCAACGGCAACGACCACGGTGACTGGGGGACACCGACGCTGACCTGCGGCTAGGCCCTGTCGTCAATTTCCCGTCTGCCTCGCGACGCCATGCACGACGACAGGGCCTAGGGACTGCCTGCAAGCAGACCTTGCCCAGAACAGAATCGATGCACTACGAGACCGTCGCGCCTTGTACGAGGCTTGTACGAGGCGCGGCGGTCTCGCCGTTCCTGCGTCGCACGGCCCTTTGATCATGTTGATCATGAGTTGGGGCTACGGTCCGTAGGTGTCAGTTCGTCACTTCCAGCTTGTCGACGCGGGGTTCACCCCGCCCTGGCCGACTGGTACCCGTTGAACCGGCGGGGGAGTGCGTTTGACGGCGCGGCTGACGACGGCCGTCTCGACGTGCGTGATGCCCAGGCCGACGAGGTCGCTGGAGAGGAAGCCGTACAGGGCCGTCAGGTCCGGGAAGTACGCGGCCGCGTGCAGGTTCGAGGGTCCCGATGTCGCGAACGCGCCGTGCACCGCGGGGTGGTCGGCCAGCGCCTGCCCGGCGGCGGCGAGGTGGTCGGGGGCCACATGCAGCAGGAGTTTGGCCTCGATGGGCAGCCCGAGGCGGCGCGGATCGACCAGGACCTGGGTGATCAGGCGGCCCTGGGTGGTCAGTTGGGCGAGGCGGCGGCGCACCGTGCTCTCCGGGTGCCCGGTGTGGGTGGACAGGGCCGCCGCGGTCAGGCGTGCGTCGGGGGTGAGGGCGTCGATGAGGGACTGCTCCAGGACATCGGTGTCGACGCCGTACGGGCCCGCAGAACCGGAAGCCGTCGCCGCGATGACCGGCTCGGCCGGGTTCAGCGCCGCACGTTCGGACGCGGTCAGCACCTGGTGACGCCACTCGGAGGTGAGCCGGAAGACGTGCAGGATCGTGGAACTTTGCACGGACGTGACCGCCTGGGTGGAGGGCAACTGCCGAAAGACCAAAGGGTCGCGTGAACCCGGCTCGGTGCGGGCAACCGCGAAGATCTCGTCACCCGAGGTGGTGACGTCGATGAACGGGATGTCCTCGCGCGCCGCGAGCGCGGCCACGATCGTGTCGAGCTTTCCCCGCAGGACCCGGATGCGGAGGAACAGGGCCCCGGCCGAGCCCCCGTTGCGCGGTCGCGCGACCGGTGAGATCACCACGCGTACGGTGCCGTCGGCGCCGAGCGCGTGCAAGCGGCGACGCACGGTGGCGGGGTTGAGCCCCAGCACGTGGGCCGCCCTCTCCGCGGTGAGGCGGCCGTCGCACTGCAGCGCGGCCACCAGCCGCTGATCCATGAGAGTCAGTACGGAATCCGCCGATGCACGCGCCATGAGAGCAAGTTTCGCTCATTCCGCCGCCGTACGGGGCTCATGTCGGGGACAGGTCCCCAAGCATGGATGGCATCCACTCCGTCCCGCCCCCGCCCCTCCCGGCCCGTCTCGTCCCGGCCGGGACGCGAGGCAACGTCGGCGGACCCGAGCCACGAAGGAGCAACCGATGACCCTCGACCCGTACATCTGGTTCCCGGCCTGACCGGCTGCCCCTGCATCTCCAGGCGCTCCAGGCGCCGCGACGCCATGAGGCCGCAGGCCCACGGTCACAGCACCCGACAACAACGACGGTTCACCACGGAGGTCCATGTGCCCGCGTTCAAGCAACGAGAGAAAGTACGCTTCGCCAGCGGTGACACCTCTTGTGCCGCCTGGCACTATCCAGGGTCCAACGGCGGCTGCGTGATCATGGCCGGCGGTACCTCGGTGACGAAGGAGCCGGCCTCGGACCAGTTCGCCGCGCGGTTCAACGACGCCGGTTTCGCGGTCCTGGCCTTCGACCACCGACGGTTCGGGGAGAGCGGGGGAGCGCCGCGCCAGATCGTCAGTTTCGACGAGCAGGTCGCCGACTGGCACGCCGCGATCGAGTACGCATCCGGTCTGCCGGACGTCGACCCGGACAGGATCTCGGTCTGGGGCTTCTCGCTCGCGGGCGGCCACCTCTTCCGCGTCGCGGCCGACCACCCGGAACTGGCCTGCGCGATCGCGCAGACCCCACTGGTCGACGGCCGCGCGGTCGCTCCCCACGCACTGCGCTCCATGACGCCCCTCGCGGCGCTACGTCTGTTCGGTCGAGGTGTTGCGGACGCGCTCGGGGGCCTCGCCGGGCGTCAGCCGCTCCTGGTCCCGACCGCTGGACCGCGCGGCGCGGTGGCCTCGCTCACCACGCTCGACGCCATGGACGGCGACCAGGCCCTCGATCCCGACCGACGCCACACGAACTGGGAGCAGACGGTCGCCGCACGGATCGCCCTGCGGATCGGCGGGTACCGGCCCGGCCGCCATGCCTCCCGGATCCGGTGCCCCCTGTTGGTCGTCGTCTGCGACCAGGACCAGAGCGCTCTCCCCGGCCCCGCCGTCCGGGCCGCCCGCAACGCACCCCGGTCCGAAGTGGTCCACCTGACGGGCCGTCACTACGCCCCGTTCCTCGAGTCGCACGAAGAGGCCGTCGCGGCGGAGATCGCCTTTCTGGAGAAACATCTGGATCCCGCGATCCCAGGCGAGGCGCAAGCACCCGCTCGGTCAACCTGACATCGGGACGTTCTGCGCACACCCGGCCATCACCTGAAGCCTCCGAGGATGCCCCGGCCCTCTCGGCCGGGGAGGAATCGGACACCTGCGGAGCAGGGAACGGGAGCGGAATCGCGGCCAGGGCGAGCCGGCGTCCTGTGCGTGTCGAAGGTACGGAACCCCACCAGGAGTATGCAGCCGCGGGGTACATCGACGGGCGACGTTGGTCGGGTGGCGGATCAGGCGACAGATGGTTGTTCTGGGACAGGTGGTTGTTCTGTCTACTACACCCTTCCAGCGTAACGTGGTGCTGAGACGAGCAGCAGGGCGCGCAGAGGTGCGACCCACCCCTCGTCGGCGTCCCTCCCCCCGCCGGAGACGGCCATGTTCAACCACCAAGGTGAAGCCGAACGCAGCCTGACGGCGCCGCTTCCCGGTCCCCGATTCATCGCCTGGTGGGTGTGGACCGCGATCAGTTTCGGCGCGTTGGTCGCTGCACTGTGGTGGGCGGGAGGCAGGCGGCCCGCCTGGCGGGACGAAGGATACGTAGGGTTCGTGGGCTTCTTGGGGAGGGTCTTCGGCGGCCTCGGAACGGCCTTCCGGGTCGGCGATCGGGGCGCCTCCCTCGGTGCCCGTGCGGCCTTCATCGTGGCCCTGCTCCTGCTCCTGTACGTGTGGTGGCGGGCGACCCGTGCCTGGCTGGCCTTCAGACCGGGTCCGGTCGACGTGCAGCAGCTCGAGGACGCCACCCGGCCGGGAACCGTGAAACCGTCCGACACCGACCTCACCGCGAAACTGCGCCGCTGCCTGTCCGAGAGCAGCATGTACCCGCCGACGACCCTGCCCGCGCAGGCTCCGGTGGAGGGCTTCCTGGAGCTGCTCGGCGATGTCGAACTCGACCCGCACAAGCTGGGCAGCGTCCTGCCCAAGGTGCTGAGCCGCCTTCGTCCGAAACTGGCCTACCGGGTGAGCGGGATCCTCCAGTCCCGAGATGCCGTGCCCGACCAGTACGGCATGACGATCACCGTCACCGCGTTCCTGTTCGGTGGTTCGCGCGCCTTGACCGTATGGGGGCGGGACTGGGACGAGGTGATCGGCAAGGCGAGCATCTGGATCGTGAGCACGCTGCTGCCCGTCACCCGCGCCGGGAGACTCCCTCCCTGGAGCCACTGGTGGGGCGGAGAGCTCAGGCCGGAGCTGTACCAGGCCTACCAGGAGGCGACCGAACTCGGTCGCGCTGGACGGCATCACGAGGCGTTGGAACAGTATTTCAAGGCCGTACAGCTGGATCCGACGAATCCCTATCTGCGAGCCGAACTGGCCGAGATGCAGGAGAAGATGGGGTTGTACGTCGACGCGCTCAACACCACCCAGCGGGCTCTCACCCTCGACGGGCAGACCGCGCGCGCCTACCAGAAGCGTCTGTGGCAGAGCCGCTGGAGCCCTCACTGGCGCCGGCTCCGGTACCTCCGGCACCCTCGCCGGTACCGCGAGGTCCTCGGTCTCCGCTACAGGAACTCGATCATCCTCGGCACGGCGGAGGTGACGGCGGAACAGTGGTACAGACGAGAGGGCGCGCAGAGCAGTCGGATCCATGAGGAACTCATCCCGATTCTCGTGGAGCGCTACTGGCCGACTGCCGTCGGACTGGACGGCACGCGGGTAGACGGAAAGGCGCCTGAAGAGACCAAGCGCGCGTTGCGGAGGATTCTCCAGAAGAAGAAGAGGAGCGGTGCCCGCGACCACTGCCACGGGGAGGAGGAGCGGAGCATCCGGCTGGTGTTCCAGAGGGCCTCCCTCCAGGAGACGAATCGCCTTGCCTCAGATGACATGTGGGCTCGCCTTCTGCTCTACTGGCCGACCGCGCTGTGGAGTTGGACGCGCTTCCTCTGGCCCGCCGCATACGTCCAGACCTTCCGCGGCGCTCAACAAGCCGTCACTCGTGGCGCGTTCCTCACGAACCGAGGAGTGTGGGCGCCATTGCGGCTGGCGTGGGCCAGCTGGGAATACAACACGCAGGAGCCGCCGTACAAGTGGCGGCAACGGTACGCCTGGCGATGGAGAAGCCGTATTTCCTGGAGCGCTCTGGACATCCGGTTTCTGGAACGCAGACTCACCTGGGCGCGAAGATGGCCGACTTTTCACCGGGACTGGCTGGCCCACTACAACGCCGCATGTGTGTGCGCCATAGGCATGCACGCCGAATCGCCTCCGGAAGGAGAGAGGGCGAACCCGAGGAGCGACTTCGCCAGACACGCCATCGACCACCTGGAGGAGGCGGTGCTCATCCCCAGGAGATCCTTCGCAATGGTGGAGCGGGCCTGGATGACACAGGAGGACATCGACCTCAGGGCGCTCTGGAAGAACGAGGAGATATTCCGCGACTTCATCCGTACCGCTTACCCCAGCCCGGAGTTCTCCCTGCCGCCCCCTGCGGACAACTTTGCGGACGAGCAGCTCAGAGAGTACGACTACCGACTCCTCGAAGCGGTCGCCAAGGTCATGGAACAGGTCTGGCAGGCACGGAGCGAGAGAGCCGGGGTCGATATCCACACGGCGGCTTCGTGGCTTCGGGCGGAGAGCGAGGCCTGGGAGTCGGTTCATGAGATCGTGGACGTCGACCGCAAATACAACTGGCAGGATCGCGTGGATCTCATCCACCAGATCGAGACCAACTGCCACGCGGCTTCGTCCTCCACTCCGGGCTTTCCGCCCAAGATGGGGCTGCACAAGGACCCGACGGCGAACCGTCATGACCTGAGCCACCGACGAATAGACCAACGACTCAAGGACCTCAGGCGCTACATGGAGCCGGGGATCACTCGCCAGGAACTCGACCTGGAGGCACCTTTCTGGAGCGACACCCCGTATTCAAACAGCCAGGCAGGCCAAAGGGTCCTCCGGGACGCCGCGGCGGACGGCCTGACCTGGCTCAACGCGAAGGCGGTCCGGAAGATCGCCGTGCGATACGCCGCGACCTGGCAGAGGCTCAGCGATTGGCTGGAGCTCTCGGAAAGCCAGAAGCCGTTCAGTCAGGCCGTGGGCAAGGTCCCGCAGCTCACTCGGCGTTCCCTTTCGCGGGCCGACAACAGGAAACTGTCGATCTGAACGCCGCCCCGGACGTGCCTTTGCCGTGGAGGCGGCGGCCGAGCAGCCTCTGCCGGGACGAATGTCCCGGCGACCGCGGCAGCCGGGCCGGTGCGAGTCGCTGAGGCCGGCACCCCTGCGATGCTCGCCGGGAAAGGGGTGAGGGATCGGGGCGTCCCTGCACCTCACCCCCCTCACCTGCGCCGCAACAGCTACAGCTACAGCGCGAGGATCTGCCAGTCCTGGTTGGAGCCGCCGGTGGCGGGCCACTGGATGACGGCGGCGCCGTCCGCGGTGGAGGCGTCCTTGACGTCGGCGCACCAGCCGGTGCGGACGTTGACGAGCTGGTGGTAGCCGTTGGTCGAGGAAGGGACCAGCTTCCACGACTGGTTGTCGCCGCCGTCGGCGGTCCACTGGTTCAGTCCGTCGCCCTGGGCGGAGCCCCCCGGGCTTTGAAGGACCTTGCCGCTACGGACGTTGGACAACTGGAGTGAGCCGTCGGCGTTGGGCAGCAGCTTCCACTGCTGGTTGGTACCGCCGCTCGACGGCCACTGGATGACGGCGCCCCCGTCGACGGTCGAGGCACCGCTGACGTCCAGTACCTTGCCGCTCTTGCGGTTCACCAGCCGGAAGGTGCCGATGTCCCCGCTGAACGGCCGGTCGTAGACCTCCAGGTTGCGGATCGAGGCCCAGACGCCGCTGGGAAGCCCGGTGACGGTCACCCGCACATAGCGTGCCTGCGCGCGGAACACGGACACCTGCACCTGGCGGGTGCCGGTGGTGGCGGTCAGGTCGGCGAGCGTGGTCCAGGTGCTGTTGTCGGTGGAACCCTCGATCCGGTAGCGGTAGTTGGTGTCCGGAGACTCCCAGGCGATACGGGTGCCGGTCAGCGACTTCTCCGAGCCCAGGTCGACCTTCAGCCAGTTGCCCGTGTTGCCGTTGTTCGCGGACCAGCGCGTGGTGGTGGAGCCGTCGACGGCCTTGGCGGCGGTGTTGCCCTTGGAGGTTTCCTCGCTGCTGGCCGTGGCCGTCCTGCCGGCGGCGATGTCGGCCGGCTGCACGGAGCGGTCCAGCGTGACGCCGACGATGCTGTCCTCGGGGATGCGGGTGCGGTTGATGCCGGTGACCGTCACGCTGCCGTCCGCGCCGGTGGTGAACGGCAGGTCGCCGCCCGTGGCGACGTCGAAGACGCGGGTGACCTTGGCGTCTCCGGTGGACGGGGTGGTGAACGATGTGCCGCTGTAGCCGGGCAGCAGGTGGATGTAGAAGGTGTTGTCCTTGTACGTGTAGCCGTACTTGCCGTCCAGCGGTTCCCACGGTCCGCCGCGCGTGCCGTAGACGGCCTGGCCGCAGGTGGACAGGAAGGAGCCGACCCTGCGCACCACGGCGGCCTGGTCGGCGGGGACCGTGCCGGTGCGGTCGGGGCCGACGTTGAGGAGGACGGTCATGTTGCGCACCCAGGAGTTGACCAGGATGTTCATGATGTTGCCGAAGCCCATCACGGGTGCGCCGGCCTTGTAGCCCCAGGTTCCGCAGATGGTGAAGTTCTTCTCCGCCAGCCGCCCGTTGCGTATCGCGCCGGTGGGGATCGAGCCGCCTTCCTCGCTGAGGTAGTCGCCCATCCAGCCGGAGCGGGGGTTGACCACGATGTCGGGCTGGTGCTTACGCACCACACCCATCACACCGAGGGCCTTGCCGGTGGCGGAGTCGGTCTCGCTGTAGGCGGCGTCCACCGCCCACTGGTTGGCGCTGTCGCGGAGCTTGCCGGGCTCCCAGAAGAAGGCGGAGTCCGAGTCGGAGCCGTGCTGGCCCAGCCAGCCGCCGTCGAAGTAGATGTCGTCGATCTTGCCGTACTGGGTCATCAGCTCCTTGATCTGCTGGTAGACCTCGTTCTTCATGATCCGCGCGTTCTCCTTGTGCGCTGGATCGGTGGTGTAACCCCATGTGTTGGTCAGGCAGTTGGTGCCGGTGACGTCGTAGTAGCCGGGATAGCGCCAGCTCATGGGGGAGTAGTAGAGACCGACCTTGAGCCCGGCGTCGCGTACGGCCGTGACGTACTCGCCGACCAGGTCCCGTCGCATCGGGGCCAGACCGGCGTGGAAGGCGTTCGGGTGGGTGGACGGCCACAGGGCGAAACCCTCGTGGTGACGCGTCGTCAGGACCGTGTACTTCGCGCCCATGTCCTTGGCCAACTGGGCCCAGTCGGCGGGTTTGTAGGCGCTCGCCGTGAACTGGTCGCCGGTCGAGTCGGTGAAGTACTTCCGGTAGTTCTCCGGCGTGACGGCGGAGTTCTCCATGTACCACTCGCCCTTGGCCGGGCCGGAGTACACGCCCCAGTGGATGAACATGCCGAGTTTGGCGTCCTGCAGCCACTTGATCTTCTCGTCGGACTGCTGCTCGATGCCCAGGTCCGACTTGGGGATCCGCAGCGGAAGGAGCGGCAGCGGCTGGGGGGAGGAGGCGGCGGCGTGTGCGGGGGTCGCCAGGGTGGGGGAGACGGCTGCGGCAACCGTCATGGCGGCCAGGCCGGCCAGCACTCTGCGGCGACCGATCGGTTCGGACAAGGAACTCTCCTGACTCTTCACAGAACAGCACGTGCGGCTCAGGCGCGGGAACAGGCATGGGAGGGGACCTGACGGTGGATCGCATGGGCGACACGCCAGGGACATGGGATGGATTAGCAGGCACCAGTAGGGCTGTTGTCCAGTCCCGGGGCGAAAATCCACAAAATTGCAGAGGACTTGAAGATTATCCGTGATCTTCAACCCTAGACATGGGATGTATTTACTTTGCGGTAACCGTTGACGCGCTCATGCCGGGTGCCTAAGGTCCTGCGACGGATCGAACACATTTCAACAATCAGCAAACTGTCTGCACTTGGGAGCGCGGTACCGATGCTCAGACGTGCCTTCACACCTCTTCTCGTCCTGCTCCTGGGCGTGTTCACCCTGATCGCCACCGGATCCCCGGCCCAGGCCGCCGCGGTCACCGTGACCAACGGGACGCAGTTCACCGACACCAGTGGTGCCGTGGTGCATGCCCATGGCGGTGGCGTGATCAAGGTCGGCTCGTTCTACTACTGGTTCGGCGAGAACCGGAACGCCGACAACACCTTCAAGGCCGTCTCGGCGTACCGCTCGACCGACCTGAAGACCTGGGAGTTCCGGCGCAACGTGCTGACCCAGGCCAGCGCCTCCGAGCTGGCGGTCGCCAACATCGAGCGGCCAAAGGTGATTTACAACAGCACGACCGGCAAGTTCGTGATGTGGATGCACAAGGAGAACGGCAAGGACTACAACGAGTCGCGTGCCGCGGTAGCCGTCTCCGACACCGTCGACGGCGACTACTCCTGGCGGGGCAGCTTCCGGCCGCCGTCCGGTACGACGTCCCGGGACATGACCCTGTTCAAGGACGACGACGGAACGGCTTACCAGATCACCTCCGCGGCAGGCAACGCCGACCTGCACATCTACAAGCTCACCGCCGACTACACCGGATACGACAGCCTCGTCGCCAACCCCTGGCCGAACAACTTCCGTGAGTCACCCGCTCTGTTCAAGCGTGACGGCGTCTACTTCATGCTCACGTCGGGCACCAGTGGCTGGAACCCCAACCAGCAGAGGTACGCCACCGCCACCAGCCTGGCCGGCCCCTGGACCCCCATGACCGAGATCGGCGACGCCACCGCCTACGGCTCCCAGACGGCGTACGTGCTGCCGGTGCAGGGCACATCGGGGACCTCCTACCTCTATATGGGCGACCGCTGGGGCAACTCCATGGGCGGCACCGTCAACGACTCCCAGTACGTCTGGCTGCCGCTGACCTTCCCGACCAGGACCACCATGAACCTGCCGTGGTACCCGCAGGTCACCATCGACACGGCCGCCGGCACGATCACCGGCGTGGGCGGAGGCCCGTACTACAACCTGATCGCCCGGCACAGCGGCAAGTGCCTCGACATCACCGACAACTCCGCCGCCGACAGCGCGATCGCCCTCCAGTACACCTGTGTCGGCGGTGGCCTCAACCAGGAGTGGCGGCTCCAGGATGCCGGCGGCGGCTATGTCCGCGTCCTCGCCCAGCACAGCGGCAAGTGCCTGGACGTCCACGGGGGTTCCACAGCCGACGGTGCCTTCGTGAACCAGTACCACTGCACGGCGGGCACCAACCAGCAGTGGCGGTTCGATGACCAGGGAGGCGGCTACTACCACCTGGTCGCCCGGCACAGCGGCAAGTGCCTGGACATCCAGAACGCCTCCACCGCCAACGGCGCCCGCCTCATCCAGTGGCCCTGTGGTACCGGCACCAACCAGCAGTTCCAACGGCCTGCGGCATGAGACGGCCGTGCCCGGCAGGCCTCGACGCCGGCCGGGCACGGTCGCGGACCTGCGAGTCGACGAGGCGGGGCTCCATGCCAAGTTCCACCCGGTCCGGCTCTGCGGTGGCAATGGCTTGCCCGTCGAGAGACGGTGCCGAGAGGAGCTCGGTATGTGGTCGCGCCTACCGTCACACATCATCATGCGGAGGATCCCGCCGGAAACCTACGGCACCGCTGGGCCGCTCGACGCGGCCCGACGTAATGCCGACGTAATTCGGTTGCCGCTCCCCGTGTCCGCCCCGCACCATGGGCCGGACACCGGGAGCTGCCCGGTGCTCCACGAGAGGAGGCACGACCGTGACCACGACTGTCCTAGGCCTGCCCGCAGACCGCCTCTCTCTCGCCTCATGGAGCACCTTCAGCGATGTCTCGCGACGATCTCTCGCAGCACCCTCAGCACCCTCAGCACCCGGCACATTCTGACGAGTTCAGCACCGACCCCTACCGCCACGTCCCGCCTCCGGACGACCTGCGCGACGTCGACGAACGGTTCGTGTTCGACTTCCGTTCCTACGACGACCTGGAGGACGGCCAGCGCTGGTCGACCTGGCTCAGCGTCGAACCCCTCTGCCGAGGCCCCCAGCCGCTCCCGGACTGGGTGGTGACCTCGCAGGGCGCGATCGACACAGAGCTCGGCGTTCTCAAGACCGGCAAGGAGGCCGACGTCCACCTCGTCGAGCGCGCCGACCCGCTCGACGCCTCCGCCGGCGTGGTCATGGCGGCCAAGCGGTACCGCTCTCCCGAGCACCGGACCTTCCACCGCGCGGCGTCCTACACCGAGGGCCGCTCGATGAAGCGCTCACGTGACGAGCGGGCCCTCAACCGGAAGAGCGCCTTCGGCCGGCAGGTCGCCGCCGGCGAGTGGGCGGTGTCCGAGTGGGGTGCGCTGGTGCGGCTCTGGAACCTCGGGCTGCCGGTTCCCTACCCGGTCCAGATCGACGGCACCGAGATCCTGATGGAGTGGATCACCGTCGTCGACGAGGACGGAGACGTCGCGACCGCGCCCCGGCTCGCCCAGGCTCGACCCTCACCCGAGCTGCTGGCGGCGTATTTCGAGCAGCTCACCGACGCGCTCGCGACGATGGTGCAGAACGGCCTCGTGCACGGCGACCTCTCGGCGTACAACATCCTGGCGGCGGGCGAACGGCTGGTCATCATCGACCTGCCGCAAATCGTCGACCTGGTCGGCAACCTCAACGGGATGAACTTCCTCCAGCGCGACTGCGCCAACATGTGCCGCTGGTTCCGCTCGCGGGGCCTCGATGCCGATGAAGACGCGCTGTTCGCGGAGCTGATGGCGCACGCCTTCTGAGCCGGGAGCCCGGTGTCCATCGCCGGTAGTTGATCGTCAGTGCGCAAGGGGGCGGACCGACGAGCGGCGGGTCTTCCGCGAGAAACTGCGGGTGGAGGCGGCCGAGCGGTTCGTCGAGGGTGACGAGAACGCGGTCATCGGACACGACCTGCGGGTCAGCTTCGGTCCGTGCAGCGCTGGCGCGAGGCATGGTCGCAGGGCGGGCTGAGCGCCTTGGCCTTCGAAGGGCCGGCGTCATTGCCGCTGCGCAGTGACGAGTTCTTCGCTGTGCAGGAGCAGGAGCAGGAGCAGGAGCAGGAGCAGGAGCAGGAGCTTGCCAAGCGGCCGACGGCGCACGGCTGGCCGGACCACGCTCCAGTACCGCCACGACGCTCTCGGCGGCTGCCTCGCAGGAGCCGCGGACTGGTGTCCGTACCACCATGACGACTGCACGCATTCAAGGTCAGTAACCATGTGTACGCGCACCGCACGTGATGGGCGGGCTCGACGAAAGTGCCGGGCCCGCCGATTCCACGTCCGCTAACCAGCGGCAGGCGGCTCGCCGGCCTTGTCGACCACGGCATGCTCCAACTCGGCGTTGCTGGACAGCAGTGTGCCGGACTCTCCGTAGGACTCGTCCTTGGTCAGATAGCTGCGGGAGCCGAGGAAGGCGTAGTCCTTCTTGTCGAAGACCCACTCGGTCCTGATGCCGTAACGGGTGTCGTCACGGGCGATGCCGAGGCCCTGGCGGCCGATGGCGTCGCGCGCCTTCGGGGCCGGGGTGACTCCGGGGATCTTCGCCGCGGCCCGGTAGAGGGCGGCAGCGGTGCGGGGCGGCATCAGCCCGCCGAGCAGCGAGCCGATCTGCTCGAACACCGCCTGGTCGCGCTCGCGGCCCTGGGCGTGCGGGGTCTTCGTGTACAGGTAGGTCAGCAGCTTGTCAGGGTCGGTGGGCAGGGAGCTGAGCCAGCGGTAGGTGGGCCGGTTGATGCCGGCCGCCGTGCCGTGGGTGTCGCCGAGTTCGGCGTTGATGGGGGAGGTCTCACCGTCTTCCCGGATCAGACCGAGCTTGAGCAGACGCCCCGGCTCCTGGGCGGACCACACCTCACGGTCCGTCAGCGGGCCGAGTACGGCCTTCCCGGTGGTCAGATCGGCGCCGCGGGTCTTCTCCTTGGTGTAGACGAACTGATCGTCCCGGACGGTGGGGGCAGTGTGTTTCCCGGCGGCGGCGGAGATCCGGTTGAGCAGGGCCGCGGCAGGCTGCATGTCCGTGGCCGCGCCGTGCGACGCGGTGCCGGAAGACTCCTTGTCGCTGTCGCTCAGGGCGATTCCCGCCGTCAGTGCGCAGGCCAGGGCCAGCGCGGTCGCCGGCGCCAGGAGCGTGGGCCGCAGCAGCCGACGGGCCGACCAGGTACGTACGGCTTGGTCGCGGTCGATGGTGTGCATCAGTTGATCCTTGTGACGAAGGTGCTGCTCGCGCGGAACGTCCCAGTCGGCCGGGGGCGGTAGCAGGCGGGCGATCTCCTCGCGGTCGCCGCGCCACTCCCGGGAAGTGGAGGTGGTTCTGTCCTTCATGTGAGCTCCTCCCGCACGGGCAGGGCCGCGATCGCGGCCGCACTTGTCATCTCTCCGCGGGCAGAGCCCGGTTCCAGGTTTTCCTCCGCGAGACGGGCGAGCTTCTTGCGGGCACGCGAGAGCCGGGAACGTACGGTCCCGACCGCGATGCCCAGAGCCTCGGCCGTCTGCTGGTAGTCCAGGCCGGACCACACGCACAGGGCCAGCACCTCCCGCTCCTGGCGTCTCAGCCGGTCCAGGGCGACCTGAACGGCATGCAGGTAGCGCGCGTCATCGATGCGTCCGGCCAGCTGGGGCGCGAAGTCCTCCACACTCGGGGGCTGAGGCTGACGCGCCAGGAACAGCTGGCGTCGGCGCAGGCTCCGCCGGGCGTTGTCCGCCTTGTGGGTGGCGATGCCCAGCAGCCAGGGCAGCAGGGAACCGCCGTCCTCCCGTACGCGCGTGCGTGTGCGCCACGCGGCCAGGAACGTCTCCGACATGATCTCTTCGGCTGTCGACCAGTCGCCGGTCAGGCGCAACCCGTGGTTGTACACGGCGCGGGCGAACTCCTCGTACAGCTGGGCGAACGCCGCGCGGTCCCCTTCGCGCACGCGGCGGCGCACCTCGTTCTCTGAGTCCTTCACACCCTCTTCTCTCCACGAAGCGGGTGGAGTTCCTGTGGTCTGCGTCACCTGCCGGTACGACTGCTCAAGGGAACCGTGTCAGGCGGGTATCCCGCGCTCGGCGCGGGCGACTCGGGTGACTGCCGAGGCCAGGACACCGTCGCCGGTGGCGACATCGACCATCCGTCGAAAGTACGTGCTCGCTTCGCTGCCCGTCCAAGGAGGTTGCCGACACAGAGGCAGGCAGACGGCTGGATAGGCAGGCAGACGACTAGGTGGGCGGGTCCGTCGGGCCGAGGTCGCTGAGAATCCGGGGAGGACACCCAAAACTTTGGCCCATGCATTACAGCCAGGGCGGTTCACCCCCGGCGTCCACTCCACCGGCGACGGCAACTCGACCGCCGTGCTGATGGGCGGCGGTGCACAAACTCAGCTGGCCAAAGTTCCCTGGTGGAAGTACATCCGCCAGCCCGAGTCGGTCAGCCTCCACAAGGAACTCCGCCATACCCGGCGGCCTTGGTTGTCGGCGAAGTACGTCAGATGGACGATGCCGGGGGCAAGGACGGCTCCGGACACGTCACTGACCTTGACCGGAGACTCCGGGGAGACACTGCCGCCACTCATCACGGTGAGCATCGACTCCACGTCCCACCTGCGTCCGGAAGCCCCGATCTCGGTGAACTCCGGGTCCAGGAGCTCCAGGACACGGGCCGGGGAAGCTCGCACCTCAGGATCGAGCAGCCGCATCTCTCCGGCAATAGCCGCCTGCACGGCCTGCTCCCGCCCGTCATCCGCCATGCAGGAACCTTACGAACACGGCACCGCAGGGAACTGCGATTTGTTCACGCGCCGCCGCGGCCGCTCGCTGGTGCCGTCAGAACGCGGCTCTGGCCCAGATCTTTGGGGGCGAGTGCAGAGCGTCACGGGGCAGGCCGCTTCGCGGCTGTGATCGCACCTGCTCTTGGTAGACGCGCTCGCCGCGTGATCAGCACCACCGGCAGCAAAGCCAGGCAGTCCACGACCTGCCTTTCGCGGCCCGCCACCTTCGTCCCGCCGTCCCGGCCGCCACCGTGGCGCCGACTGTGGCGGCCGCTCGCAGGGGGTACGAGTCGACGATCGCCGCCGTCGACATCCGGCTGTAAGCGTAGAATTCTCTGGAAATCATAGTGTTTGTACTTTTAGCAGCGCAATTCTGGCGAGAGCGTAGCCAGAATTGTCGGATCCGGCGTCCGATCTGCCTGGAGGGTCCGCAGCGAGTGGCCGTCGGCAGACCTGGGAGGGCGCAGGCGGGTCACGTAGGCGCCAGGAGGAACATGTGTCGATGACCCGGCCCGATGACCCCCGCACCGCGGCGGCCCGGATGTTCGCCGAGGCCGGCGCGTTCGGCGAGCTTCTGGCCGGGATCGACTGGGCGGCGACGCCGCTCGGGCTCCCCGAATCCTGGTCGGGGCCCCTGGTGGACACCCTGCGCCTCATGCTCACCTCTGAGCATGGGATGGCTCTGTACTGGGGCGCCGAATTCGCCACGCTGTACAACCTGAGCTCCACACCCATTGTCGGCGCCAAACACCCCTGGGCGCTCGGCAGGCCCTATAAGGAGATCTTCCCCGAGGTCTGGGTCCACCCCGTGAGCTCCCACTTCCACTATGTGATCGACACCCGCAAGTCACTGCTGATCCCGGATGAGCCGCTCATCATGGAGCGCCACGGCTTTCCGGAACAGTGCTACTTCGATTCATCCTTCCAGCCCGTGCTGCTGGACGACGGCACCGCAGGCGGCGTGCTGCAGATCATCACCGAGACCACCGGCCGGGTACTGGGCGAGCGCCGGCTGCGCCTGCTGAGTGAGATCGGCGCGCGCACCGCCGGGCTGCTCACCCCGGGCGACGTCGCCTGCGTCGTCGCTGAGGTGCTGGGTTCCTATCCCGAGGAGGTCCCGTTTTTGGGCCTGTACCTGGCCTCCGAGCCGGGGATGCTGCGGCTGGTGGCCTCCGCCGGGCTCGGGCCGGCGCCCGAGGCCGTCTCGCTGAGTGAGGCCGACAGGTCGGAGGTCGCGGCCCGACTGGCGCAGGTGCTCGCGGACGGTGCCCCCGCCACGCTGTCGGCCGCCGCGCTCACCGGCGGTAACACGGCCGGGCAGCACGCCGAAGCCTCCCGGCTCCCGGTCGAGCAGGGGCTGGCTCTGCCGCTGGACTCTGCGGGCCAGGTGGGAGGCGTCCTGGTGGTAGGCGTCAACCCCTGCTTCCCGCCGGCGGGGGCCTACCGGGACTTCTTGGAGGTGCTCGCCGCCGCCGTGGCCGGAGCGCTGACGGCCGCGCTCGCCCACGACGAGCAGCGCCGACGGGCGGAGGCGCTGGTCGAGCTGGACCGGGCCAAGACCACTTTCTTCGCCAACGTCAGCCATGAGTTGCGCACCCCGCTCACCCTGCTTCTGGGCCCGCTCCAGCAGGCCCTGGCCGACGAGGACCGGACCGAGCGGCGTGCGCAGCTGGAGCTGGCCGAGCGCGGCGCCCTGCGTCTGCTGAAGCAGGTCAACACCCTCCTGGAGGTCGCCAGGGCCGATGCTGGGCAGATACACCCGGCCCTCGAGCCGGTCGACCTCGCGGGTGCGACGGCAGAGCTGGCCGGGGTGTTCCGCTCCGCCTTCGAGGTGGCCGGGCTGACGCTGGAGGTGGACTGCCCGCCGCTGTCCAAGCCGGTGTCCCTGGACCGGGAGATGTGGGAGAAGATCGTCCTCAACCTGCTCAGCAACGCCCTGAAATTCACCTTCACCGGCGGCGCCCGGGTGCAGGTGGCCGCGGCCGGCGACCGGGCCCGGCTGACCGTGACCGACACCGGCACCGGCATCCCCGCGGACGAGCTGCCGCGCCTGTTCGAGCGCTTCCACCGGGTCCGCGGCGCCCGCTCCCGCTCCCACGAGGGCAGCGGCCTCGGCCTGGTGCTGGTGAAGGACCTGGTGGAGGCGCACGGCGGCACCGTCGGCGTGGACAGCCGGCTCGGCCAGGGCACCAACGTCACCGTGGACCTCCCCTTCGCCGCCGCCCACCGGCCCCGCCCGGCCCCGCCCGCTACGGACGCCGGATCCCCCGGAGAAACCCCCAGGGAAGGCGGAGGCGGCCGGTCGGGCCGCGCCGCGGCCTATGTGGACGAGGCGCTGGGCTGGCTGGCGGCTGACCCTGTCCCCGCCCCGGCCACCCCCGCGGCACGCACCCCGCAGGCCCCCGAGAACCACGATGCCCCCCGCGGCCCCGGGCCGCACGAAACCGACCGCGCCCACCGGGCCCGCCTGCTGGTCGTTGACGACAACTCCGACATGCGCGCTTACCTGACCCAGCTCCTGGAGCCCGAGTACGACGTGCTGCTCGCCGCCGACGGCCTGGCCGCCCTGGAGATGGCCCTGGCGCAGCCGGTGGAACTGGTGCTCAGCGACGTGATGATGCCCGGCATGGACGGCTTCGAGCTGGTCCGGGCGCTGCGCGCCGACTCGCGCACCGCCCGCCTGCCCATCGTCCTGCTCACCGCCCGCGCCGGCGAGGAGGAATCCGTGCAGGGCCGACAGGCCGGCGCCGACGACTACCTGGCCAAACCCTTCTCCGCGCGCCAGCTGCTGGCGCGCGTCCGCACCGGGTTGGAGCTGTCCCGGCTGCGTGAACAGGCCCTGACCGAGACCCGCCACCAGCTGGCCGTGCTGGCCTCCCTGGCCGACGCGGGCCTGCGGCTGTCCGCCACCCTCGACCCGGACCAGATACTGCAGACTGCCGGCCAGATCTTGCTGCCCGACTTCGCCGACCAGATCAGCATCCACCTCACCGCCGCAAGACCCGCCCCGGCGCAGTCGCCCCCGTCATACATCGCCGGCACCTCCCTTCTTGCCCGCGAGGCCCTGGCAACCGCCGCCAACCATGCGATCAACGGCACCGCCCCGGCGGCCCCAGCCGGCCCGCACCCGCCGCCCGCCGCCGTGCTGGCCCTGCCGCTGCACGCCCATGACCAGACACTGGGGGCCCTGGTACTGGTCCGGCACACCGACTACTCCGCGGTCGAACACAAGTATCTGGAGAACCTCGCCCACCGCCTGGCCCTGGCCTACGACAACGCCACCAGGTACCACAACGAGCGCCGCATCGCCCTGGCCTTGCAGCGCGCTCTGCTGCCCCACCGCCTGCCCCAGGTGCCCGGGGTACGCCTGGCCACCCATTACCGGGCCAGCAACCGTGGCGCCGAGGTCGGCGGCGACTGGTACGACGTCCTCGCATTGCCCAACGGTGCCGTGGGACTGGCCATAGGCGACGTCATGGGCCACGACGTGGAAGCCGCCATCGTGATGGGCCAACTCCGCTCCGCCCTGCACAGCCTCGCCATGGAGGGCGCCGGACCGGCCCAGGTGCTGGCCAGGCTGGACGCCTACCTGCAGTCGCTCGCCACCGAACGCTTCGCCACCTGCCTGTACGCGGTCTACAACCCACACCGCCACCGCCTGCGCTACGCCGCCAGCGGGCACCTGCCGCCCCTGCTGGTAGCGGCCGACACCTCCTATCTGGAGCTGCCCCCGGCGCTGCCGCTGGGACTGGGCAGCACCCCAGTCGACCGCGAGGTGGCGTTCCCGGCGGGCACCAGCCTGCTGCTGTACACCGACGGCCTCGTGGAAAACCGGGCGCTGTCCCTGGACAGCTGCCTGGCGGCCCTGCGCCAGACCTGCGGCGCGCTGCCCGCCGCCGCCCGCAGCGACCCCCAGCAGATCACCGAACGAGCCCTGGAGCTGCTGAACACGCCCGATCGGGTCGACGACGACGCCGCCCTGCTCGCCGCCACGGCCGAACCATCGTGTCGAACCGGCGACCCGCAGGTTGACGGAAGTGCCATACGGCCGACCACTACTGCTCCGGGATGAAATCCGCCAACTGCTGCTGTCGGAGCCGTACTTCACGTACCGACGTTTCCCCGTACCTGATTGAAGCCGTATGAACCTTGCGCCACGACGGGCACCGCGCGTGCTCCGTACCGTCATATCGTGGACGGTACGGAGCAAGAGCCAGAACTCGGACGGCTTCGGTCAGGGACCCTATGCCTCATGTATCCCGGTCAGGAAAGACGCTGGATCGTTGGGCACGTCCCGCCTTACGGTGACGCCATGAGCGATCACCCGGAAGCGCTTGCCACACCCGTCGAAGCGTATGAACCCCCCTACTACATAGCTGTCTTCACCACGGTGCGAGCCCAGGAACAGAGCGGCTACAGCGAGACCAACGCCCGCATGGAAGACCTGGTGAAGGACGTCCCGGGGTTCCTGGGGATGGACCACGCGCAGACTCCAGGCGGGCTCGGCATCACCGTCGGGTACTTCCGGGACGCCGACGCCCTCGCGGAGTGGCGGACCAACCCCGAGCACCGCGCGGCGCAAAAGCGTGGGCAAGCCGAGTGGTACCAGAGCTACACGCTGCACGTGGCGAAAGTGGAGCGAAGCCACGGGTTCAAGCGAGCGTAGGTCCTGCGGAGCGCGACAGCACGGGGACCAACCGAAGCTGTCTCCTGGTGCGGCAAGCGCCGTCCCGCCAAGCTGCCCGGGTGGCGATACGAGTGCAGGTCCGTGAGATCGATGATGACGAGGGCCGGCGGCTGCTGCGGATCATCCGCAGGGGCGCGGTAGTGACCTGGCGGCGGGCCCAGATGGCGCTGCCGTCCGCGCAGGGCATCCCGGTGGCGCGGATCGCCGAGGATCCTGCGGCGCGGTTCACGGTCGGGGTCCTCGTGTTTGCCCCCGTGCTTGCCGAGCCGAGGAGCCGGCGGTGCGGTCAGGAATTGCAGGAATTGGTTGAAATCCCGCCCGCCGGACCGGGCGTCCACGAACACCGGCAACCGGATACCCAGGTTGGAGATTCACGATCTCGCTGGCCCCTCGACCTGGCCGGAGTTCCAGTGCGTGGACAGGCCGGCGGTGTCCGCGGCCAGGTCGGTTTCATGCCGTTGACCAGGGCGTGGAGGGCGGGCAGGTTGTCCGCGAGGACGCGGTCGCCGGAGGGCCCTCCTCTTTCCAGAAACCGCGTCACCGCGGCGCCAGCCCTACAGCCAATGAGCAGCAGGCGGCTGCTGGGCAACTTTCGGGGTGTCTCGCGCGTCGAATGTGCATGAAATCCAAGGGCAAGGTGGTTGGGGCAGTGCTGGCCGCCGTGGTGCTCGCCCTGGCGCCCTGTGCAGCCGCCGGGGCCGACGGTCCGTCTGCGACACCGTCACCCCTGCCGACGCGGGCATACGCGACGATCGAGGCGGATAAGCAGCTCAACGTGGGGTCGGCGGCGCAGTCGGCCGATGTGAGCTGGATGTTCTGGGACGGCGGAGCACAGGTGCCCGTACCCACGAACGACACGCTCGTGATCGACGCACGTGACCTGACGGGCATCGCGAGAGTCGCTGTCGACGACCCGAGATGCAAGGCCGACGGGCAGGTCATCACCTGCGTCAACTCGGATTCCGCACAGAGCCGTTTGGTCCATTTCACCGTGCGTGCGGACGCGGAAGCGAGGCTCGGCGACACCGGCACGATCAAGTACTCGATTACCGCGGACAAAGCCACCGGGGCCACCGCGAACGCGAAGGTGGTCGTCGGAATTCCGAACCTGGTCGTCGGCAAGATTCCTGATGTGTCTCACGCCAAGATCGGTTCCCGGATCGCTCTTCCGCTTCAGCTCCGCAACAGCGGGGATCTGACCACTGACCGGCGCGTCATGGTGCGGTGGGAATCGGAGGGCGGTCTGGCCTTCGACCGGAAGTTCTCCAACTGCACCTACGGCGCAGGGGACGATGCGGTTGAACCGGGCGGCCACACATCCGTCACCTGTATCTTCACGGCGCCCGTGCCCGCCGGGGCCACTGTGGAGCTGAGCAGTCCCCTGACCGCCACCGTCGGCAAGCGTGTCCTGAACGCCGTGACCGACTACTCGGTCACACTCCTCAGGCCGAACGTACAACCCGGCGGCGGCAGTGAGCGGGGCACCGGACCCGCACTCACCCTGGTCCCGGCCTCCGGGTCGGGAAGCGGATTCGAGACCGGTGCCAAGGGTCGGTTCACCGTCTCGGCCGACAACTTCGCGGATCTCGCGGCCAAGGCCACGACGAAGCCGGGCCGCAAGGCGGGTGCATGGACCCTCGACCTCAACGCCGTCAACCAGGGCCCGGCCTCCGTGTACAGCATCACCGGCAAGGCCGTCGCCCTGGTCGACGTCGTCCTGCCCAAGGGCACGGTCGCGACCGGCAACGCTTTCGAGGAGGGCGAGGACACCCCGTACGGCCAGTGCCTGGTCTGGGTCAGCAGCACCAGGACGGCGCCTTTCGAGGCGGGTCACCGGCATTACGTGTGCCCCGTGCCGTTCGGTGTCGCCGCCGGCAAGAGCCAGCTGTTCGTGCTGTGGGGGAAGACTGCCAAGGGGTACGACGGCGCCAAGGGCACGGCGAGCGTGCGTCCCGGCCGGCATCCCCCTCCATGACCCGGACGCCTCCAACGACAGCGTCACCTTCGCCTTCGGCGCGTCGGCCACACCGACCGCGACGGCGTCATCCGACGGCACCCTGGCCGCCACGGGCGAGAGTCGGACGGCTCTCATCGCCACCGCGGCGGGCTGCGCCGCCCTGCTGGGCGGTGCGGTCCTCGTCGTCCGTCGGCGCAGGCGTTCGCACTGAGCGACGGACGACTCGAACTGGGGTCTGGGTATGGCTGTGAGCTTGTCGGCGTTGGATGGCTCAAAGAACTTGGCCGTCCGGAGCTCCGCGACGACTCGGCCGCTAGCAGGTCGGCCTGACCGGGGGCACCAGGCCGGAGTGTGCCCCGCGCCTGCGCCACCACCAGGTGACTGACTGGGTTTGTCGCCGGCACCAGTCTGTTCTTACAACGATCAGGGTTGGCTCACGATCACTGTCCAGTGCCGGTCGGCCACCCGCACAGTTCGGACAACCGCGCAGCACGTCAGCCGGGCGACGGGCCGAGTCGTCCAACTGAGCGAAAAATCCCGGCGCCGTGGCGCCGTAGGGCACGGGATCCCGGAGACCGGGGCAAGCATGGCTCTATTGGACCGATCGACTGGGTCGGCCGATGCTGAGGAGCTGTGATGAGGCGTATCCGCCTGGCTAATGTTGCATGTACCGCTGCCTTTGTGGCGCTCGCCGTCGGAGCGAGTGGCTGCTCCAGCGGTGGTGGTTCGTCGTCGGCCACGCCGTCGAGCGAGGCCTCGAGCGCTGCTTCTGGCTACGGCAAAAGCCCCTCCGCACCAGCGAGCAGCGCCTCGGCCAGTGCGCAGGCCACGGTCAAGACCGCCACGGCCGGCAAGCTCGGCACGATCCTGGTCGATGCGAAGGGCCGGACCCTGTACCTGTTCGAGGCCGACAAATCGACGCAGTCGACCTGCAACGGTTCGTGCGCCGCGGCCTGGCCGCCGCTGCTGACGTCCGGTAGTCCGACGGCGGGCGGCTCGGCCAAGTCAGGACTGCTGGGCACGACAAAGCGGTCCGACGGCAAGACCCAGGTCACCTATCACGGACATCCGCTGTACGGGTATGCCGGAGACTCCAAGCCGGGCGACACGAACGGCCAGGATCTCAACCAGTTCGGCGCCGCGTGGTACGTGCTCGACGTGAGCGGCCAGAAGGTGGATTGAGCTGACCACCACCGAATTCGCGGCCGGACAGAGGATGCGACGATGACAGCGGACCACCCTACTTCTGGGCGGCGGTCTGCCTGGGCCGCCGCTGCGCTGGTGCTGGCCGCCTCCGTGGCCGTCGCGGTGGCGATCTGGGTGACCGGGCGTCACCACAGCCCTCAGTACGGGATGGGACTGTTCGGCGCCCACGGCACCGACGCGGTCGACCTCAAGGCCCGTCTCGGAAGCGCCCTGTTCGGCCTTGCTCTCGTCCAACTCCTACTGGCTTTGTGGATGTACCACCGCCTTCCCGGCCTGCAGGCGGCGCCTCGCCCGGTCCGTACCGGGCACCGAGTGGTGGGGTGGGTCGCTTTCCTGCTGTCGCTGCCCATCAGCTACCACTGCCTCAGCACGTACGGCGTGGAGACCACAAGCACACGAGTCTTCCTGCACTCCGTTGCCGGCTGCGCCCTGTACGGCGCGTTCGTCGCCAAGGTACTCGTGGTTCACAGCCGCCGACTGCCGGGCTGGATGCTCCCAGTCACCGGCAGCGTCCTGGTCTGCCTCATCGGACTGCTGTGGTACTCCGGCGCACTGTGGGCTCTCAATGGATTCGATGCTCCCGGGCTGTGAGGGTCGCAGGCCGGCAGCCCACCCGGGCGTAGAGATCATCTGCCGGGACAGGGCGGGCGTCTACGTCGACGGCATGCGGCTCGGCGCTCCCGCGGCCATCCAGGTCGCCGACCGGTTCCACCTGCCGCCAGGGCATCGGCCGGGCAGTGGAAACCTGTGTCGCGGCCCACCGCGAATGCCTGAATGGGCCAACGCCACGAACACCGAGGGCCGTTGGAGCGTCGACCGACGACTGCGTGCACGGCGGACCGGACCTTGATGGCCGGCGAGCGCATCGCAATAAGGTCGCGCACGCCCTGGTTCACGAGCTGCTCGCTCAGGGGCACTTGTGCCGGGCGGTCGCCCGGAATCTGGGCTGGGGGCTCAACACCGTGCTGCGATACGCACGTACGGCCACCTGTCAGGACACCCTCCGGGGGAACCGTCCCCGCCCCAGCCGCCTGGCCCCCTACGAGCTCTATCTGGAGCGGCGGTTCGCCGCAGGACGCACGAACATCAAGCGCCTGCATCACGAACTGATCTCCCAGAACGCCCCCGGCGCCTACCGGGTGCTCCGCGCCTACATCGCCGCCCTGCGCGCCGCGCCGCCGCAGGCGCTGCCTCCTCGGCGGACGGTGCGGCGCGTCACCGGCTGGCTCACTCGTCGGCCCGCGACCCCGAGCGAGGACGAGCGTGCCGCGCTGAAGGACGTCCTGGCCCGCTGCCCTGAACGGGATACCGCGGCCGAACACGTTCAGGGTGTCGCCCTCCTCGTCTCCTCCCCAGCCAAGCTCGCGCAGCGGAATGCAGTCCGCGCTGCTCCTCGGGCACGGGTCGACTATCGCAGCTCGGTGTGCGCCACCGACACCGAGCGGGCAGGGTGCCAGTAGCGGTGCCACCACAGGCGCGACAACCGCCGCGAGCCGGGCCCCGGTGCGGCGATGTCCTCCGGGCCTGCGCTGCGCTACACGCGCGCGCCGTGCACGTGTCGCGGTTCGGCCAGCAGACCGTAGATGACCAGCACGGACACCAGCATCGTGAACAGAGACCAGAATGGGTAGACCGGAAGGAAGATCATCTGACCGACGAGACAGAACGCTGCCAGACAGACGCCCGTCAGCCGCGCCGCTCTGGAGCCCACGAGCACGCCGAGACCCGCCAGGGCCATCACGATGCCGATGGCGACCCAGATCCAGCCCCAAGCCGTGTAGTTGAAGATGAGCAGCCGGTTGCCTCCGGAATAGACGGTCGAGTAGTAGCCGTGATTGAAGATCGCCACAAATCCGTTGAGCAGGTTGAAGAGGGCGCTGACCAGTAGCAGGATTCCGGCGAAGGCCACCCAGTGCGATCGCTCCATCGGGGGGACGGCACCGTCTGGTGGAGAGGTTTGTTGCTGCATGGGATCCATGAGATGCAGCACCACCCCAGCCCGCAATCGGTAGTGGCCCATGAGTGTTGCGCGGAAGCCTGTGCTCTCGGGGGACCGGCTCGTGGGTACCGCGGCCGATGGCCCTGTCGGCGGCTCCGAGAGGCGCCCGTACCCCCGCAGCCGTCATGCCGCCGCGCAAGTACAGGCGCGCTTCCTGCTCGGTGGCGGGTGAGGTGGTCGGCGGCGGGGTCAGCCCGAGCGTGAAGAGGTAGGAGACCACGACCGCCACGACCGCCACGATCACCAGCGGCATGACGGTAAGCCCCTCTTGGGCGCAGAAGCAGGGTGGCAGGGTGGCCAGCACGCAGCGGAATCCCCTTCCAACGCGCAGAGGCTCGGCCCCCGGTGCTTGGAGTGGAGCTTCGGACGGCCGACAGCCGACGTCGTCCTACTCCGGCGTGCTGTCGGTACCCCGCGCGCCCGGGGCCAGAAGCACGGCCGTGTCCCCAGGCCGGGGGAGGGGCGTGCCGGCTTCCGTGACCGGATCGAGGCGGCCGTCCCGCCGTACGAGGAACAGCAGATCGCTGCCGGGCCGCTCGGCGTCGCCGACGGGCTGGACGAGCACGGCTGCCCCCTCCTCGTACCTGCGGGAGAACGTCGGCCAGGTCAGATCCGGGCCGAACAGAACCTCACCGCCGATGAACGGCGCCACCACGCCGTGACTGTCGGCCGGTGCGTTGAGGCGGTGGACCGTACCCTCCACGCTGCCTCGCAGAAGCACCGCCGCCAGCGCGTTGAAGTCGTCCTCGGAGGTGAGGAAGTACACCGCCGTGATGCCCTCCAGCTCGGCCGCTTCGCCCGCGGCGGCGCCCAACAGCTCACCGGGCGCCAGCTCGATGCCGGCCTGTCGGATACGTTCGCGCTGTTCCTCTTCCCCCGCCCACATCAGCACCTCCAGCCCTGCTGACTTCAGGGCCACGCCCAGGTCGACCACCCAGGGGTCGCCGCCGACCAGCAGGGGCCGCGAGCGGGACGGGCGCACGACGCCCAGGCAACGGGCGACGGGCGAGGCGGTCAGGCCGTAGAGCGTCACGGTCGCGACGATGACGACGAACGTGGCCGGAAGGATCTTCGATGCGCCGCCGATGTCATTGGCCACCAGGCCGGCCGAGAACGTGGAGGCCGTGGCGGCCGCGACGATCCCGCGTGGCGCCATCCAGCCGATGAAGCTCCGCTCGCCGCGGGTCAGGTCGGTGCCGAGGGTGGCCACGAGGGCGACCAGCGGCCTGACGACCAGCACCAGAAAGGCGGCGAGCCCGAGCGCGGGCAGCCATACGTGGCGCAGCGAGTGAGGGGTGACGGTGGCCGAGATCGAGATGAAGAGCACGCCGAGGATCAGGCTGACCAGGGTCTCGAAGAAGGGCCGACGCGCGGGTACGTCCATGCCGGGGAGGTTGGCGACGGCCAGGCCCATCACCACGGAGGCGATGAGTCCCGTGTCGTCGCGCAGGACGTCGCAGAACGCCGCCACGCCGATCACCAGGGCGAGTTGCGCCGTGGTGCCGAGGACCTCGCCGAGCCGCAGCACCCGGAACAGCACCCACAGCACAGCCGCTCCGACCGCGCCTCCGGCCACTCCGATGCCCACGCTGGCCAGGAACCGCGCCGCCCCACTGCCGACGTGGTGTGAGCTCGCCACGACCGCATGGAAGACCAGTGCGCCCAGGACGCCGCCGACCGGGTCGATGAGGGACCCTTCCCAGACCAGGATGCGCTGGAGCCGGTCCTTCGGTCGCACGAAACTGAGCAGTGGTCCGACGACCGTCGGCCCCGAGACCACGAGGATCGTGCCGATCATGATGGCCGCCCGTGCGGAAATCCCCAGCAGCGGCGCGGCAACCAGAGCGCCGAGCAGCCCGGTGATGAGGACACCGATCCAGATCAGCCGGACGACGACGCGGCGGGTGTGGCCCTTCAGCGCCGCCAGGTCCAGCCCGAGGCCGGCGTCGTAGAGGATCACGGCGACGGCCAGCGACACCAGCGGTGAGAACGCGGTGCCCAGCAGCTGCTCGGGGGCGACGTCGTCGATCAGCGCGCCGGCGGCGAAGCCGACCGGCAGCAGGACGATGAGGGCGGGGATGTGCAGGCGGCCGGCCAGGATCTGCGATCCGACGGCCAGGAGCAGGATCACGCCCACGCCGATGAATACCTGGTTCGTCGTCACATTCGGCCCTTTCGGTGCGGGGTGGTGGGACGAGCGGGTGCTCGTGCCGACCTGCTGCGTGGCCGTCCGGGTCAGATCTCCGCCGAGTGCCGTGTGACGGTCGGGCGCCGTGACGGCGTCGTCACTCTCCCCACGGGGTGATCCCCCAGCGGACGGTGTGCTGCTCGCCGGGGCCAAGGCTGACGAGCCCGGTGCCGCTGCGGAAGGCGTCGGGCGGACAGGTCATCGGCTCGATAGCGACCGCCCGACGGCGCTGCCCCGGCGGGAGCGTGTCGCCGGTGTAGAGCTGCACGTAGTCGGCGCCTTCACCGAGCCACACGTCGGTGCCGAACGCACCCGACGGGTGAGCCAGGCGCACCACGGCCCGACCGTCCGCGTCCCGGTCGAGGTCGCCGAAAGGGGTGTCCAGCCGGAGCGCACCGACAGCTCGGGGCGTTCGCAGGTCGTACTCGCTCCCGGCGACCGGCTCGGCGGCGACCGGCAGTCCACGCTCATCGGTGCGCAGCCAGGTGCGTGCGGGGACGGTCAGCAGCGCCTGGTCGACGACGGCGGTGCCCGCGGTGACGTAGGGGTGCTGTCCGAAGCCGTACGGTGCGGCGCTCGCGTCAAGGTTGCGCGCGGTGACGGCGACTTCGAGCCCGCTCTCGCCCAGGGTGTACTCGGCGCGGACGTGGAGGTGGAACGGGTAGCCCGGCTGCGGCCACAGCGAGACCTCCAGGACGGCGCGGCTGCCGCTCGCCTCCACGACCCGCCACGCGACCCACCGCAGCAGCCCGTGGATGGCGTTGCCGCCGGTCGGCTCGGTGAGCGGTAGCTGCAGATCCTGCCCGGACCAGGGGTAGCGGCCGTCGCGGATCCGGTTGGGCCACGGCACCAGGATCTGGCCGCGTCCGCCGGTGATCCGGTCCTGTTCGGCGAATCCGTCGATCACGGTGCGCTCACCGACCGCGTACGACCGAAGGGCCGCGCCCAGCTCGACGACAACGGCACGGTGTGTGCCGTGACGCAGGGTCAGTTGCCGTCCGGTGCGGCTCTCCTGCACGCGTGGCCTCCTCGGTCCGCCCGGCCGTCCTCGGACGCCGACGTGGTGGTGGCCTGTGGTGCCGGCCCTCCCGTCGGGAGCGTGCGGCCCCGCCATGGGCCCGGTCAAGCACGACACGTTCCCCTCGGCGCGATCACCGGGCAGGTTCGCCCGCTGAGGCCACAGAAGCGGGCGGCGGCCGACGCCAGGGCGCTCGCGCCGGCTCCCGGATGGCGGCGTCACCCGCTGCCCGCGCGCCCTTCGCGACGGCCGATGCGCCGCCAGACAGCCCGTTGGAACCTGATCATCAACACGCCCACCAGGATCAGCAGCACGATGTTGAGCAGGAGTTGGATCAGGGATCCGCGCGCCTCGCTCCAGCTGGAGAACGCGCAGGAGACGCCGATGTCGGCGGCGGCCGGGATGGTGGTGACCGAGATGAAGACGCCGAGCAGAGCGCTCGTCCTGGCCTGGGTCAGGGACATGATCCCGACGATGCCGGCCAGCACCGCGACGACGACGGAGAAGGCGTTGGGGGCGTCGATCAGCGTGGAGACGGGCCTGAAGCCCAGCTCGAATGCCTTGGGTTGAAAGTCGAGGCCCCGGACCGCCCACGAGAACAGGAAGGTCACGAGGACGGCCAGCAGGAATCCCACGGTCAGGGCGAACAGGCCCTGGCGGATCCTGGTGCCGTTGCCGCGGTCGATGCCCAGTGCGACGCTGGTGACAGCGCCGTACTCCGGTCCTACGACCATCGCCGCGACGATGAGGATCTGGGAGTTGGTGATGATTCCCACCGCCCCGATGACGCCTGCGATGACCAAGTAGATGTAGAAACTCGGCAGATAGGTGCCCTCGGCGCGAATCCGCGCTTCGACCTCCTCCCAGACCGGCGCGTGCGCGAGCGCCCCGAGCTGCCGCTGCTCGGCTTCGGCCGCCGTGCCGGAGAAGGCCATCTCGACCGGTTCGATGACGATGGATCCGCGGCGGTCGAGTTCCAGCTCGCGCAGGCCGCGCAGCACGGCGTTGGCCGCACCCGCCAGGATGTCGCACTCGATCGCGTCACCGTCGGGGTTGTGCGCCAGTTCGGCGAGGACGACCAGGTTGAAGACATAGCGGTCGTCGGTCAGCAGCCCGACCGCCCGGGGGGTGAGATCAGTGGGGCTCACCAGCCGGACGTGGATCATCTCCATGCACCACCTCCTTCGCTCGCCGACGACGCCACCGCGGCGTCACGGTGCCCGGGTGCCGGAGCCCTCCCGCGTGTGACCGGCCGACTCCAGTAAGTAACGCTCGCTGGGTGGGGGTCGGCAAGGCGGGTGTTCTGCTCGCGCTGCGGCGCCCCCAGTCGCTCCGTTCGCTTCCGGCGCGCAAGGATCACCCGATTGGCCGATAGTGGACACAGGGGGATCTTTCCGAGATTTCGGAGCAGCCATGGACCGCTACCCTCCCATCGCCGAACACGGCCTGGTGGGCGACCTGCAGACCGCCGCGCTCGTCTCGTCGCAGGGTGTCGTGGACTGGTTCGCCGCTCCCCGGTTCGACTCACCCAGCGTCTTCGCCGCCCTGCTCGACCACGACGGCGGCGGGTACCTGCGGCTGGCCCCCGAGCACCCGGACCAGACCTGCAAGCAGCTGTACTACCCCGACACGGCCATTCTGGTGACCCGGTTCATGTCACCGGACGGAGTGGGTGAAGTGATCGACTTCATGCCTCCGGACCGAACCGGCACCGCCACCGACCGTCACACCCTGATACGCCTCGTGCGTGCCGTGCGCGGGAGCGTCCCCTTCACCCTCGAATGCCGGCCGCGCTTCGACTACGGCCGGGCCGAGCACCAGCTGGAACTCGGCGAGGGCGGAAAGAACGGCCTGTTCCGGTCCGCGGGGATGGACGCGCATCTGCAGACCTCGTTCCCGCTGAAGCGGGACGGCCAGGACGTACGCGGCCGGCTGACACTGAATGCCGGCGAGTCCGGTGGCGCCGTGTTCACCGTCTGCGCGTCCGGCGGCGAGGCACCCCCGCCCCTCACCGTCGACGGACTCACCGCGCAGGTCGACGACACCGGCCGCTTCTGGCAGGACTGGCTGCGCCAGTCCCACTACCGGGGCCGCTGGCCCGAGCTGGTGCACCGTTCGGTCATCACCCTCAAGCTCCTCACCTACGCCCCCACCGGCGCCCTCGTCGCGGCGGCCACCACGGGCCTGCCCGAGCAGGTCGGCGGAGAGCGCAACTGGGACTACCGGTTCACCTGGGTACGCGACGGCGCGCTGTCCGTGCGGGCCATGCTGGACCTGGGCTTCGTCGAGGAGGCCACCTCCTTCGTCCACTGGCTCGTCGACAGGCTGCACGAGCGCGAGGGCAAGGAGGAGGAGCCGCTCCAGACGATGTACCGGATCGACGGCAACCCCGACCTGCCGGAGGAGATACTCGAACACTTCGAGGGCTACCGCGGTTCTGCCCCCGTCCGCATCGGCAACGGTGCCGCCGACCAGCTCCAGTTGGACATCTACGGCGAGGCCCTCTACGCGGTGTCCCAGGGCCTTGAGATCGCGCAGCAGACCACGTACCGGGGATGGAAGACGGTGTCCAGGACGCTGGACTGGCTCGCCGACCACTGGGACCGGCCGGACGAGGGCATCTGGGAGACCCGCGGCGGCCGGCAGGACTTCACCTACAGCCGCGTGATGTGCTGGGTCGCCTTCGACCACGGACTGAGCGTGGCCGAGCACTTCCGCAGGCCCGCCGACCTGGAGAAGTGGCGCGGCGCGAGAGACGCCATCTTCGAACAGGTCATGGAACGCGGCTGGAGCGAGCAGGAGGGCGCCTTCGTCCAGCACTACGGCAGCGACGTCCTGGACGCCTCCCTGCTGCTGATGCCCAGGGTCGAATTCGTCGCCCCGAAGGACCCGGCCTGGCTCTCCACCCTCGACGCGATGGACCGCAAGCTCGTCTCCGACAGCCTCGTCTACCGCTACGACCCGGCGGCGTCGCCGGACGGGCTGCGCGGCTCGGAGGGCACCTTCAGTCTGTGCACCTTCCTCTACGTCGACGCGCTGGCCCGGGCGGGGCGACTGCCTCAGGCCCGCTACACCTTCGAGAAGATGCAGACCTACGCCAACCACGTCGGGCTCTTCGCCGAGGAGGTCGGTCCGACCGGGGAACAACTGGGCAACTTCCCGCAGGCGTTCACCCATCTGTCGCTCATCATGGCGGCCTCCACCCTCGACCAGGCGCTCGACGCGGAGCACAGGCGCTGACCTATGGTCACCCATGCCCATCCGCCAGGACCGCCACGGCTGACCGAGGAGGAATTCGGCGAGCTGTACCGGCGCCTGTCCTCGCGCTCTGCCTGGGCCTCAGGCGACCGCGGCGCTCTGGACGCGCTCACTCCTGCCCGGGTGGCGGCCGCCACTCGGGAGGTGCGGACCGGCCGGACGGTGACGCTCGCCGCGCCAGTGGAGACACTGCCCGGCCCGGACAATCCGGAGCCCGCGAAGCACCGGATGAGCGGGCAGCCAGGCGAAGACGTCTCCAGCGGACTGCACTTCGCGAGGGACAGCTTCGCGATGAACGTGCACGGCGACGCCGACAGCCACCTGGACGCCCTCTGTCACGTGATCTACGACGGCACCCTGCACGGCGGCGTGGCCGCGAGCAGCGTCACGGCGGACGGAGCCACGGCGCTCTCGGTCGAGGCGGTGCGCGACGGGATCGTGGGGCGCGGCGTGCTGCTGGACATCGCGCGGCTGCGCGGCGTGCCCTGGCTCGAACCGGGTGATCACGTGACGGTCGGCGACCTCACCACGGCCGAAACCGCCCAGCACGTCCGCGTGACCGAGGGCGACCTCCTGTTCGTCCGCGTCGGGCATCGCCGACGCCGTGCCGAACTCGGACCGTGGCACGCGGCGCGTGAGCGCGCCGGACTCCACCCGTCGGCACTGGAGTTCCTCGCCGACCGACGGGTCGTTGTGCTCGGCGGCGACGGTAACAACGACACGGCCCCGAGTTCCACCGAAGGCGTCGACTTTCCCGTGCATGTGCTGGCGATCCACGCCATGGGCCTGCACCTGCTGGACTACCTGCAGTTCGAGGACCTGGCACCGGTCTGCAAGGCGGAGGGACGCTGGTCCTTCCTGTGCGTGATCGCCCCACTGAGACTGCCGGACGCCACCGGCTCGCCGGTCAATCCGATTGCCGTCCTGTGACCCCGGCACCCTCGGTCGTGGTGGTCATGGGTGTCTCGGGATCGGGCAAGTCCACCGTCGGACTGCTGCTCGCGCAGCGGATGAGGGTGCCCTTCCTGGAGGCGGACGACGTCCACCCGGCCGCGAACCGCGCCAAGATGTCCGCAGGCCACCCACTCGACGACGAGGATCGCCGCCCGTGGCTGCGGGCTGTCGCCGAATGGATCCGCGAGGCGACCGAGGCCGGACAGGGCGGGGTGGTGGCGTGCTCGGCCCTCAAGCGCGAGTACCGGGACGAGTTGCGCAGGGCAGGCGCAGGCGTGTTGTTCCTGTATCTGGCGCTGGACCGCGCGATCGCCGACCGGCGGCTCGCAGGCCGTGTGGGCCATTTCATGCCCGCCCGGCTGGTGGATTCCCAGTACGCCGCCCTGGAACCGCTGCGGCCGGACGAGCCCGGCCTGACCGTCGACGCGGTGGCCGACTCGCAGACCCTCGTCGACCAGGCGGTGCGCGCTGTCCGTGCTGTGAAATGACCGGGCGCCTGATCGAATCCGCCGGGTCGCCGCAGGCCGACCCACCCGATAGTTTGGTAGTTGGCGCCGAATGTCCTGAATATTCCGAATGCGTGAATGTCCGTGCGGAACAGCACAGGCCGGAGCCCCCCGGACGGGCGCTTCGGCCAGGACAGCCGACGACTTCTAGAACGGGACCCTCTCATGGCCGACGATCAGCACTACGACGTCATCGTCATCGGTACGGGAGCGGGCGGCGGCACGCTCGCCCACCGGCTGGCCCCCTCCGGCAAGCGGATCCTGATCCTGGAACGCGGCGACTACCTGCCGCGGGAGCGGGACAACTGGGACTCCACCACCGTCTTCGTCAAGGGCAAGTACCGTGCCCCGGAGTTCTGGTACGACAAGCACGGCAACCAGTTCCCGCCGGAGGTCAATTACTACGTCGGGGGCAACACCAAGTTCTACGGCGCCGCGCTCTTCCGGCTCCGGCCCGAGGACTTCGGCGAACTGCGCCACCACGACGGCATCTCTCCGGCCTGGCCGATCCGTTACGAGGACCTGGAGCCGTACTACACCCAGGCCGAGCACCTCTACCTGGTGCACGGCCGGCACGGCGAGGACCCCACCGGAGGGCCGACGAGCGCGCAGTACGCCTACCCGCCGGTCGAGCACGAGGCGCGCATCCAGCAGCTCAGCGACGATCTGGGGAAGGCCGGCCTGCACCCCTTTCACCTGCCGATCGGCGTGAACCTGACCCAGGACGAGCACGGCCGGGCCACCCACGACAGCGTCTGCATCCGCTGCGACCGGGTCGACGGCTTCCCCTGCCTGCTGGGCGCCAAGTCCGACGCACAGGTGATCTGCGTCGACCCGGCGCTGAAGTACGACAACGTCACGATGGTGACCAACGCCGACGTGCAGCGCCTGGAGACCGACCCGACCGGACGCACCGTCACCAGGGTCGTCGCCGAACTCAGGAACGGAGCGACCGAGGAATTCAGCGCCGACATCGTGGTGGTCGCCGCCGGCGCGGTCAACTCCGCCGTTCTGCTGCTGCGTTCGGCGGGCGACAAGCACCCCGCCGGTCTGGCCAACAGCTCGGACGTGGTGGGTCGCCACTACATGCGGCACAACAACCTGGCGCTGATGGCGGTGTCGAAGGAACCGAACCCCACAAGTTTCCAGAAGACCCTGGCGCTGAACGACTGGTACCTGGGCGCGGACGACTGGGAGTTTCCGCTCGGCGGCATCCAGATGCTCGGCAAGTCGGACGCCGACCAGATCCACGGCGAGGCACCGCGCTGGGCCGGTGCCGCCATGCCCGACATGCCCTTCGAGGTACTCGCGCACCACGCCGTCGACTTCTGGCTGTGCGGAGAGGACCTTCCGCTGCCCGAGAGCCGGGTCACCCTCGACAAGGACGACGCCATCCACCTGGCCCTCGACGAGAAGAACAACATCGCCGGGCTGAAGCGCCTCCAGCACAAGTTGCGGGGAATGCTCGGACACCTGGGCATGCACGAGCACCATCTGCTGGATCACAGCATCTACTTGCACAAGGGCATGCCGATCGGCGCCACCGCACACCAGGCCGGCACCGTGCGCTTCGGCGACGACCCACGAAGTTCGGCACTCGACGTCAACTGCAAGGCCCACGACCTCGACAACCTCTACGTCGTGGACACCAGTTTCTTCCCCAGCATCGGCGCGGTGAACCCGTCACTGACCGCCATCGCCAACGCCCTACGGGTCGGCGACCACATCGCCGCCCGGCTGAGGTGACTGGACACCGCCGCTCGGTGAACCGGCTGAGCGTCGCTACAGGTTGTCGCCGGACGTTCTGGCGGCCCGAGTGTCGGCGTCGGTGAGTTCCTCCAGCTCACCCATCGTGTCGAGCCGGTAGAGCAGTACCAGCGCAGGACCGACCAGCACGATCGCGATGGCGGTGACGATCATCAGCCAGCGCAGGGTGTGGGTGGCCCCGGCCGCCTCGGTCACCGTCAGCGAGGTGGGCAGCACGTAGGGCCGCTGCGCGAAGCCCCAGGCGCCGACGACCAGGGCCACGCTCGCCACCGAGGTGTAGCGGGACCAGCCGTGGGACCGACGCAGCAGAAGCAACACCGTGGCCAGACCGCAGACCGCAGCCAGAATGATCAGCAGCAGGCCCAAGCCCCCGGTGAGGCCGTCCCAGACGTAGCGGGCGTCATCGTGCGTGACGGGCAGGGCGATGAGCCCGAGGACCACAACGGCGCCGAAGGCACACAGCGCCCGTACGCGGAAGTAGTCGACGAGATCGGGTGCGCCGAGCCGCAGGGCGTCACAGCAGAGGAAGACCGCTCCGAGGAAGGCGGTGGCGGCGACGGCCAGCAGACCCGTGAGGACGGAGGTTCCATTGGCCCAGGCGTCCGCGGAGGCGTTCGTGCCGACCTTGACCCGGCCGGAGGCGATGCCGCCGAGCACCGCCCCTAGGAAGAACGGCGTGAGCAGTGACGCGATGGCGAATACCGCGCCGTAGATGCGTCGTTGGGCCAGGCGACGGGCCGGCTTACGCAGGGCGAACCCGGCACCCCGGAGCACCAGGCCGACAGCGGCCAGGGCGAGCGGCAGCCACATCGCGGAGAAGACGGCCTGGAACATCGTCGGGAAGCCGGTCCACATGATGACCAGGACGAAGATCAGCCAGACGTTGTTGGCCTCCCAGACCGGCGCCATGGCCTGGTCGATCAGCCGGCGGGGCCGCTTGCCGCGCTCCGCGCCGCCGGCCAGGAGGTCCCAAAATCCGGCGCCGTAGTCGGTGCCTCCGGCGCAGGCGTAGGCGGCGATCGCGATCACCAGCACCCAGGCGATGAAGTCGGCCATCAGGACGCACCCCCAGGGGTGTGGCCGGAACCGGCGGCTGCGGGCTCGGGCTCGCTTCTGGGTCCGTACGGGGTGTCGGCTTCCGGGGGCAGTTGCGCGCGTGCGGCGGCCTGGCCCTCGTCGGCGATGCGCCATCGGGTGCGCATCTTCAGGACGACGGCGAGAAAGGCGCCGAAAACAGCGATGTAGACGGCCATGACGATGCCGAGCATCGCCCACAGCGATCCGGCACGGGTGCTGGTCACCGCCTCCGAGACCCTCATGTGGTTGTAGACGATCCAGGGCTGGCGGCCGACCTCCGTGGTGATCCAGCCGCACTCCACGGTGACCAGGCACGCGACTCCCGCGAGCGCGGCGCAGCGGTAGAACCAGCGGCTACCGGGGTTGTCCCGGTGCCGCCACCAGGACCAGGCGTACCAGAGGGCGAGCAGGATCAGCACGCTGCCGATGGTGACCATCGTGTCGAAGGCCCAGTGGGCGATGGTGGCCTGGACGGCGGTGGGGCGGTCGGCGGCCGGCACCGAGGTCAGCCCCGTCACCTGGGTGCTGGGTTTGAAGCCGGCGAGGATCGAGTCCAGCTGGGGGATCTTGAGTCCGCCGGAGATCGTGCCGTCGCTGTTCAGCCGCCCGTACATGTACTCGGGCACATGGGTGTCGGTCTTCCAGACGATCTCCGTGGCTGCGAACTTGACCGGCTGCTTGTGGAAGACGGCCCGAGCAGCGGAGTCTCCCAGCATGAACTGGATCGGAGTGAGGATCGCGGCAACCGTGAACGGCACGGTGAAGCCGAGCCGGTGGTAGCGGTCGCGGCGCCCGCGCAGCCAGCCGACCGCGTACACGCCGGCGACCACGTAGCCGGCGGTCATGAACATCGCGACCGTGAAGTGCCAGTACTCCGGGCCGAACATCGGTGTGAAGACCGCCTGCTGCACATTCACGTCGATCGGCTTGCCCTGGGCGTCGAGGCTGAATCCCTGGGGGGTGTTCATCCAGGAGTTGGCCGCGATGATGCCGAACGCCCCCATCAGGGCGGCCAGCGGCAGTGGCACGGCCAGCCAGAAGTGGGTCCAGGGCTTCAGCCGGCGCCAGCCGTAGAGGTAGATCGCGATCAGGACGGCCTCCAGGAAGAACGCCCACGCCTCGACGCCGAACCCGAGGCCGAAGACGTCTCCCCAGCGGCCCATCATGCCGGGCCACAGCAGACCGAACTCGAAGGACAGCACGGTGCCGGTGATGATGCCGATGGCGAACTGGACGGCCATCACCGCCGACCAGCGCCGGGCGAGTGTGAGGGCGACGGGGTCGTTGCGGCGGAGCGCCCGGTGATGCATGACCAACGTGATGAACGGCAGTGCGACGCCGAAGGGGACCAGCAGGATGTGGGAGGCCAGGGTGAAGGCCATCAACTCCCTTGCCGGCAGGAGTTGGTCCGGGGTGCTGCCCGCCAGAAAGCCGACGATGCTGAGCATGTGCGCCTCGATGATCCGCCCTGTGGGGGTGGCAGGGCTGAGGAGGGACAGGATGCGAAGGGGCGCCCGTAGAGGATGGGCCGGGGCCCGTCAGGGAGGCGGAGGTGTCTCCAGGCCGCCCGCCCGGGCCGCCGACACGCCGGTGTTGGGCATGGTGAAGGCGCGTTCACGGCGCGAGCTGGTGGCGAAGGCGACGGACCAGCTGAGCACCGCTCCCAGTCTGCTGCGGAAGCCGGTGAGGAAGGCCAGGTGGATGAAGAGCCAGGCCAGCCAGCCGGTGAAGCCCGACAGATGCAGCGGGCCGGCCTTGACCACGGCCCGGCCGCGGGCGATGTAGGCGGCGCTGCCGAGATCCACGTACTTGAAGGGCTTCGGCTTCTTCGTCCTGCCTTCGACGGCGTGGCGCACGCTCCGGCCCACGTACGCACCGGACTGCATGGCGACTTCGGCGAGGCCCGGCAGCCTGTTCAGGCTCATCACGTCGCCCGTGACGCGGATCTCCGGATGGCCCGGGACGGTGAGGTCGGGTTCGACGAGGATGCGGCCGGCCCGGTCCTGTTCGGCACCGGTTGCCCGGGCCAGCGCGGCTGCGATGGGCGGAGCCTCGACGCCCGCCGTCCACAAGACGGTGCGTGCCTCGAAGCGGGTCGTCCTGCCGGCATGGTCTTGTACGGCCAGACCGTGAGCGTTGATGTCGGTGACCATCGTGCCGAGGTGAAGCTCCACACCGAGACCCTGCAAAGTCCGCTCCGCACGGTGGGCCAGACGAGGACCGAACGCACCCAGCACCGCGTCGGACCCCTCGAAAAGCAGCACCCGGGCCTTGGCGGAATCAATCGTCCGGAACTCCCGCTCAAGCGTGTGGCCGGCGATCTCCCGGATCTGTCCCGCGAGTTCGACACCGGTCGGCCCACCGCCGACGAGCGCGAAGGTCAGCCATTGCTGCCGTTCCAGGTCGTCTGCGGCCGTTTCGGCCATCTCGAACGCCCGGTAGATCCGTCGACGGATATCGAGCGCGTCGTCCAGGGTCTTCATGCCGGGGGCGTGCGCGGCGAACTCGTTGTGCCCGAAGTAGGACTGACGCATGCCCACCGCGACGATCAGATCGTCATACGGCAGCACGACGGCTCCGCCCTCGGGCCGCCGGGCATGGACCAGCCGGGCGCCGGCATCCACGTCGGTGGCCTCGGCGAGCACGCAGCTCACGTTGTGGTGGCGTCGCAGAACGCCGCGGAGCGGTTGTGCGATCTGCCCCTCGGACAGGATCCCGGAGGCGCACTGGTACAGCAGCGGTTGAAAGAGGTGGTGGGCTCGGCGGTCGACCACGGTTACCGCGACCGGTGACCTCCGCAGTGCGCGGGCGGCGAACAGCCCCGCGAACCCTCCGCCGAGGATGACCACCCGGCGGGGCGTGACGTGATCCTCCACCGGAAATCAGCCTCCGGTGGCGAAGCCGGGGAAGAGCGTCATTCCGCCGTCGACGTAGAGGGTGGTCCCGACGACGTAGTCGAGCAGGTCGGACGCCATGGCGACGACGGCGTTGGCAATGTCGTCCGGGTCCCCCACGCGGCGGTACGGGATCAGCCGCAGGAGGTCGGCCTCGGCCTCGGGGGTGGACCAGGCGTCGCGGTTGATCGGTGTGCGAATGGCGCCGGGCGCTACTGCGTTGACCCTGATCCGCTTGGGGGCCAGCTCCTGGGCGAGGGTCTGCATCAGCATGCCCACACCGCCCTTGGAGGAGGCGTAGTTCACGTGCCCCGACCATGGGACGACCTGGTGGACCGAGCTCATGCAGATGATCTTTCCCGCAGACCGGGAGACGTTCTCCACCACGCCGCGCCGGATGAACTCCTTGGCGGCTTCCCGCGCGCACAGGAACTGGCCGGTCAGGTTGACGTCGATGACCTTCTGCCACTGGGCGAGCGTCATCTCCGTGAGGGCCGCGTCCCGCTGCAGGCCCGCGTTGGCCACCATGATGTCGATGGTGCCGAACTCCTCGACCATCCGCGCGACCATGGCAGTCACCTGGTCCTCGTCGGACACGTCGGCCTCGTGGGCGTAGGCGCGAACTCCGAAGCTCTCGATCTCCTTCACGACGTTCTCGGCCTCGTGCGCACCGACGACGTAGTTCACCACTACGTCCGCTCCGGCCCGGCCCAGGGCGATGGCGGTCGCCAGGCCGATGCCCGAGTTGGCACCGGTCACCAGCGCCTTCTGGCCCCTGAGAAGCTGCGCGGACAGCGCCCTGCGGCTCTCGCTGACGTTTCCTGCCACCACGATCTCTCCTTTGCGTTGCGGACGACGCCCTCGGCAATCGGACGACGCGCAGGAGAATGGCTGGACGTCGGCCGACCCGTCAGGACCGACACAGGAGCCGTCGCATACCCGGCCCCCTGACGTAAGCACCCTGCGTCGGGGGTGGAACTGACCGGCGCGCAGGGCAGCCGCACTTCGGCCGGGCACGTCACGCGGTCGGGCTACGAGCTGCTCCACGGTGCGCTGATGACCTGCTCCTGCCACCACGCACAGTCTCCGAGTCCGAGAACCGACTGCGGGAGGAGAAGTCCCATCGTGGACCACCCTGCGCCAGGTGTTCTGTCCGGGCAGGTTGTGGACGGTGACAGGGCTCACGGCTGACCGATCTTGAAATGCACCCCTGTCCGACACCGGACGCCTGCGCCTGGCCCGCTGCGGGGTCGAGCGGAGGCCGCCGCTCCGTGGTGGCCAGAGGCCCAAGGAGGCGGACGCTTCGCGCGTCAGCCGGTCACTTGTAGATCTTGCCGGGCTCGGCCTTGGACGGAGCGAGCAGCTGGGAGACGGTCGCGAAGGTGTAGCCCTGCTTGCGGAGCGCCTTCAGGATGGAAGGCATGGCCGGCACGGTGCCCTTGTGCAGCGGGTGGAGCAGGATGATCCCGTCGCGGTCGGCGCCCGCGAGCACGCGCTTGGTGATCAGCGAGGTGTCGTCCGTCTCGTAGTCCTTCGCGGTCACCGTCCACAGCACCTGCGCCATCCCCATTTCCTTCGAGACCTTGGAGACGCGGTCGTCGGTGCGGCCCTGGGGCGGGCGCATCAGCGTCGGCTCACTGCCGGTGATGCCGGAGATGGCCCGTGCCGTGCGGCGCAGTTCGTCGCGGATCTGCGCGTCAGAGACATCGGTCAGCACCGCGTGCGTCCAGGTGTGGTCCCCGATCTCGTGGCCGTCCTTGGCGATCCGCCGCACCACATCCGGGAACTTGTGGATGCGCCGGCCCTCAAGGAAGAACGTCGACGGCGCCTTGTACTCCTTCAGGAGGTCCATCAGCCGGTCGGTGGGTTCGCCCGGGTTGCCGTCGAAGGTGAGTGCGATGCACTTGACCTTCCGGCAGTCCACCTGCCCCAACGCTACGACTGCTCCGGACGCGGCCCGGTCACGTTCCTCGCTCGGGGAGACCGTCTCCATCTTGTTCGCCTGGATGACCATGCCGACGGTCACCGTCACGGCCGCCACCACGGCCAGGGTCAGGAATATGAGTAGGCGAGGCCGTCTTTTGAGGATCTTCATGCCAAGGAGAAGGTTTCAGCGCCGGAAAGGTTGCCCGACGGCCTCGATAGTGAGGCAGGACACCTGTGTGCAGCGCGTTTCACGTGAGCCGCGGCGCCACCTCGGCCGCGATCCGCTCCAACGCCTCTTTGACATGTTCGGCCGCCGACGGTGGCGCCGGTGTGCCTCGTGCCTGGCGACGGCCCGCTGCTGCGGCCGCCGCCAGGCGGGCCACCTCGACTTCCGCCTCCACGAGTTCCCTGCGCAACTGCTCGCCCCGGTCCGCCGGCACGACCCGCCGCTGAGTCACCCGCGGCAGCACCGCGGCCACCCTCCACCCCCCTCTCCCGCCCCGTGAACTCCCTTGATTCCGTGGGCAGTAGACGGCACGGACACCCGCGCCCCCAGTTCCGGCGAATCACTCCATGACCAGACGATCACCTGCTACCGATCACGCCACCGACCAGCACCGAAGTGAGGCGTGGGGACTAATCCTCACGCCTCCTGGTAGAGGTTGACGATGTTGCCGTCCGGGTCACGCAACCACACCGATCGGCGTCCCCATGGCTGGGTTGTCGGTGGCTTGAGGATCTCAACAGCCCGGGCCAACAGATGTTCGTGGCGTGCATCCACGTCAGTGACCCGGAACTCCAGAGTGAAGCCTCCACTCGCGGCGGCGGCCATCGACCCGGGCACCATCGACTCGATGGCTTGGGTGGAGAAGAACGACAGGACGGCACCACCCTGGTTCCCACTCGGGACCACACGGTGGCCGAGCAGTCGAAGACCTTTCGGTAGTCCACGAACCATCAGGTCGTCATCGACGCCGACCCCCGGCTTGTCGTCGCCGTTGACCACGCCACCGTAATTGCGGACGGCGAATCCCGCGGCACGGTGCTGATCACCCCGCGACGTCGCGAGCCCGGCCAGACCGAACTCCCAGCTTGGAAAGAGGAACACAACGCTTCTCACCGCAAAGTCCGCGCCGCGTCGCGCACACCTTCGCCCCATGAAGACCTGGAAGATCCTCCGCGACCGCCGCCTCAAGGGAGATGGCGTCCACCACTCCATGCTCGGCACCATCCGCCCGCACAACCTCACCCTCGCGGGATAAATCGTCATCCGACAAAACTCGCTCGGTTCCCTACCCGCTTGACGCATGCCGATATGGGAATATGATGGCTGTCATGGCACGAGCAGCGACGACGTCAGATGCGTTCAACGCGATCGCCGAGCCGCAGCGCCGGGACATCCTGGCGCTGCTGCGGGCGGGTGAGCGGCCGGTGACCGACCTGGCCCAGGAGCTGGGGATGAGCCAGCCGGGGGCGTCCAAGCACCTGCGGGTGCTCCGGGAGGTGGGGCTGGTGCGGGTCCGCGAGGCGGGCAAGCGGCGCCTGTACGGCCTGGACGCCCGCGGGCTGCGGCCGGTCCACGAGTGGGTCGGCGGATTCGAGCAGTTCTGGAACGAGAGTTTCGACCGACTGGACACCTACGTGCAGGACCTCAAGCAGACACGGCAGGAGGAATGACCGATGGCAGGGGCAAGGCATGAAACGCGGGCGGAGCCGGCGACGGCCGACCGGGAGATCGTGATCTCCCGGGTCATCGACGCCCCGCGGGAGCTGGTGTTCGAGGCGTTCACCGAGGTGAGGCACCTGTCGCAGTGGTGGGGTCCGGAGGGGTTCACCACCACCACGCGGTCCTTCGAGTTCCGCGAGGGCGGGGAGTGGGCCTTCGTACTGCACGGGCCGGACGGGACCGACTACTCCGAGTGGATCCGCTGGCTGCGGATCGCCCCACCGGAGCGGATCGCGCTGCTGCACGGCGAGTCCCGCGACGACCCGAACGCCTTCGAGTCGGTCATCACGTTCGCGCCGGACGGGGCGGCGACCCGGATCGAGATGCGCACGGTGTTCCCCACCAAGGAACTGCGCGACGAGGCGGTCGAGAAGTACCACGCCATCGAGGGCGGCCGGCAGACCCTGAGCAGCCTGGCGGCCTACGTCAGCGACCTCGCGCGGAAGGGGGCGCAGGGCTGATGGCCGGGAAGGTGTTCTTCAGCGTGACGATGTCGCTGGACGGCTTCATCGCGCCCGAATCCGTGCCCGTTGACGACTTCTTCGCGCCCGATAAGCAGGACGACCCGGACGTTCAGCGCTGGATGGCGCAGTGGACGGCACTGCAGAAGTGGATCTTCCCGCTGCGGTTCTTCCGGGAGAACCTGAAGCTGGGTGAGGGAGGCGAGGAGGGCCGCGACAACGACGTCGCGCGGGAGACGTTCGAACGCACCGGCGCGAGCGTCATGGGCAAGCGCATGTTCGACCTCGGCGAGCAGTCATGGCCGCACGAGGCGCCCTTCCACACTCCGGTCTTCGTCGTGACGCACACCAAGCGTGACCCGTGGGAGCGGCCCGGCGGCACCACGTTCCACTTCGTCAACGACGGTATCGAGTCCGCCCTCGACCAGGCGCGCCAGGCCGCCGGCGACCGCGACGTCCGCATCGCCGGCGGCGGCGCGACGATCCTGGAGCACCTGAACGCCGGCCTGGTCGACGAGTTCTCGATCACGCTGTCGCCGGTGCTTTTCGGCGCCGGCACCCGCCTGTTCGACGGCGTGGACGCGTCCAGGGTCGCGCTGGAGCCGGTCCGTTCGGAGCCGTCGTCGCGAGTGACGCACCTGACCTATGCCGTGCGCCCACGGTAGCCACGCCACCACTCCACCCAAGCGACCCACCCGAGCGCCCACGGCGCACACGCTTGAATCGATGCGCTACCGCGGCCGGCTACGAATAGCCACTTATGACGCCGCAGTGACACGCTGCTGTGCTCCGGCGGAACCCGCGACAGCGGCAATCCGGCCGCCGAAATCCGAGAGAATTGCGCTGCGTTGGATTGGATACCTCGTGAGCGCCGACGGTTGGATTGCCGCTGAGCGACGACGCGGCGGGCAGACGTGTTCCGAGTTATCGGGTGGAGCCTGTCAGCCCGTGAACTGCGTCGATCACGCTGTCCACCACCTCGGTCACCGGCTTGCACGCGTCGATGATCGTCGCGCCAAGGCTTTCGTAGGTCGCTCGCATCCGAGGGTTCCACTTCAGGGCCGCTGCGAGTTCTTCGGGGTGTTGACCGAATGTGTTCGTGGTGCGGGTCGCGAGCCGGTGGCGGAGCGTGTCCTCGTCGATCACCAGGCACACGGTGAGGTCGAAAAGATCCCGGACGTCTGCCTCGTTCTCCGCCGACCCGCACAGGAATGCGGTTCGGAAACGAGACTCCTCGACGAGGGTCTCAACGCGCTCACGGATGATTGCCCACCCGTATCGGTTGAGCCACCCTCCAGGAACCGGGTACGGAGGATCCACCACCATCTCGCCCTTGGCTCGGTCGATCCAGGTGCTGAAGCCGTCCTCGTCGGCGTCGAGTGCAACGTAGCCCCGCGCTCGTAACACCCCGCAGACCGTGGATTTTCCAGTCCCTGAATTGCCCGTCACCCACACCAATGTCACGCCACCAGCGTAGACATGACCATCCCGGACAGTGCCGTGACCGTGCAGGTTCGCCGGGTGGCGGTTCGGCTGCGGCTTTGAGAGGGCGTCCGCCCCAGCGGATGCCGTCTCTCGCTTCGGATACGGGCGCGTCCCTTGCGTTCGGCGGCCAGGACGTGGCGGTGAAGGGTGTTGGCGTGGCACCACCGCTGGTGGGCGTGCAGGGCTCGGGTCTGCACGGGGTGGTCGGGATGGTGGTCTTCAAGTCGTCGCGGCGGCCGTGCACTGGTAGCAGCCGCCAGTGCACAGCACGGTGACCCTGCGGCTTTCGCTGGCCGCTGGAGGTGGTGTCGTGAGTGGTGGCCGCGGGGGGACTTGCTGGTGTCCCAGGGCTTCCTGGCAGGGCCGGACCTGTGGCGCTGGAACTTCCGGCGACCTGTCGGTCGATGCTCGGTCCCAGCCTTTCGTTACGTGACGCATTCCGCGAAAGCATCACAACGATTCGGGTGCGCCCTCCGGAACGGGAGCCCGGGATTCCGGGTGACCTGGATCATCGGCCGGGGTGGCGGCACTCAGCGCCGCTTCGACTCGGCGGTTGCTGGTCATGGTCGCGGTGACGGTGGTCATGGTGAGGAGGAGGCCGGCGGCGGTGTAGAGCGGGGTGCGTACGTCGTAGGTGGAGGCCAGCCAGCCGCCGAGGAAGGCGCCGAACGGGGCGGCGCACATGGCGAGCATGCGGGAGGTGGAGGCGACGCGGCCCATCAGGTGGGCGGGGACGATCGCCTGCCGGAGGGAGGGGCCGAGCACCATCGTGGCGCCCATGCCCGCTCCGCAGACGGCGAGCGCGAGGCCGGCGACGTACGGGTTCGGGGCGGCGGCAAGCCCCAGGATGGCGAATGCCTCGACTGAGGCGGTGCAGGTCAGCGCGGTGCCGGTGCCGAGTCGTCGGCCGAGGCGAGAGGCGATGCCCGCGCCGAGCAGGCCGCCGGTGGCCTCCGCCGTGAGGAGCAGGCCGAAGCCGAAGGTGTCGATGCCGAGACGATCGTGCGCGAAGAGGGCGAGAACCGTCTCCACGGCGAGGAAGGCGATGTTCCCGATGGCCGGCCGCAGCGCGAGTCCGAGCAGCAACTGATCCCGCAATACGTACGAGGCGCCGGCCCGCGCCTGCCGCACCAGTGACTCACGGGCCTGCGGTACGGGCCGGGGTGCGGCAGGCAGCGACCGTACAAGCAGTGCGGAGAGCGTGAACGACACCGCGTCGGCGAGCAGCGGAATTGCCCGCCCGAGCGTGAGCAGCGCGCTGCCCGCAGGCGGCCCCGCGAAGCCGGACGCGGCGGTCTGGGTGCCGCGCAGGCGGGAGTTGGCGCGCTCCAGGAGCGCGGGGTCGCGGCCGAGCAGATCCGGCAGATAGGCCGCGGCGGCCGTGTCGAAGAAGAGTCCGCCGAGGCCGAGCAGGAAGGCGACGGCCGCGAGCAGCGGAATGCTCAGCACGTCGAGTGCGGCCGCCGCCGCCGATATCACGAGGAGCACCGCACGCGCCGCGTCCGTGACCCACATCGTGCGCAGGCGGTCCCAGCGGTCCACCAGCGCACCGCCGAGCACCCCGAAGAGCAGCCACGGCAGCGTTCCGGCGGCCGTGACGACGGCAAGCGCCATCGGGTCCCGCGTCAACGTCAACGCGAGCAGCGGCAGCGCGGCATGCGTCACCCCGTCACCGAGTGAGGACACTGTCTGCGCAGTCCACAGCCGTCCGAACCCGGTCGGCAACTTCCGGACCTCTGAGGTCACTTGGCGTCCCCTTCGACCTGCTCGGGCGGTGCCGGGTGGAACAGTGCAAAGACGAGTGACGCGTCCGGCAGCGACGGATCGGACAGCTCCCGGTACTCGTCGGCCAGTGCCTGCAGCCGCGCCCCCAGCTCCGCGAACTGCTCCTCGGTGAGCCGCAGATGTGCCATCCGTACGTGCCGCTCACCGGCCGCCGGCGCTGCCTCCAGGTCGGCCACCGCGTGCCGCATCAACACATCCGGCCCTCCCTCGCCCGGATCCGGCAGCACGATCGCCCGCGCGGCCATGGCGTAGTACCGCTCGGTGACCCCCCGGACCTTACGTGTTCGCACCACCTTCACCAGGCCGGCCCGCTCCAGCAGCCGTACGTGGTAGCTGGAGCTCCCCTTCGCAAGGCCCACTCGCTCGGCGATCTGCGTAATCGTCGCCGGCTCGAAGCGGAGCACGGCCATGATCCGGTGGCGCGTGAGGTTGGAGACGGCGCGTAGCTGGTCGTCGGTGGTGACGTGGAAGGTCTCGGGGAGATCATCTGTAGGCATGCGCTCAATGGTCAACGATTCTTGACCATTGTGCAAGGGAGTCTTGCCCGGGCGTCCGGAATCAGCTGAGATCTACCGGGCCATCAGGGAACGGGCCGGGTGGCGGTGCGCATGCATAGGTGACTGCGGCCGGGGCACCCACCCCGGCCGCAGTCCCTCCGCCGATCAATCTGCGCCGCAGCAGGTGCTGCACCTTCGTCAGTTGGGCGCATAGGTGAGGATCATCGACCCGTTCCCCAGCCTCCTGTGTTCGGTGAGCCTGAGGTGGAGGCCGGAGGTGTCCACGTCCTGGAACAGCCGTTGCCCTGAGCCGACCGCGATGGGCATGATCCAGAAGCGGAACTCGTCGATCAGGTGGTCTCGCACGAGCGTGTCGTCGAAACGGCTGGTGCCGTACTTGATGAGGTCCTTTCCGGGCTGTTCCTTGAGCCGGAGGATTGCGGTGGATGGGTCGGGCCCGAGGACGGTGGCATTCCATGCCAATTTGGTGAGGGATCGGGATGCGACGTGCTTGGGCATGGTGCTGATGAGGTCGATATAGGGGTTGCCGGTGATGTGGCCCCAGTTCGCGAAGAACTTCTCGTAGGTCACCCGGCCCATCACGAACGCGTCGTAGTTGCCCAGTTCCTCGGTGGAATACGCCGTGGCCTCGTCATCGAAGCCGGCCCATCGTTCGGGCGCTTCGATGACACCGTCCAGCGAGACGAGGGTCGATTCGATCAGTTTGCGCATTGCCGTTCTCTTTCCCGAGTGGTTGATCTGGTGATCACTGGCCAGTCTTGACGGGCCGTCGGCCAGACGCCGGAGGTCAGCGGATGGTGATCTCGGCCATGTCGATGCCGACCAGAAGCGGCTCCGGGATGAGCTGGTGGTCGCCCTGCCAGGCATAGCCACGTCGGGTGGTGGGGATGATGATGCCGTCGACGTCGCGGTAGCCGGTGGCGTAGAGCAGCCCGGTCGCCCCGCCGAGGATGTCGATGGTGAAGTCATGGCGGCGCAGCAGCCCGTCCGGGCCGAAGCAGAAGATCTGCCGGCGGGTGTGGCTTTTGATGTGGTCGGGAAACGTCACCTGCAGCCGCCGCCACGTTTCACCGTCGGTCTCGACAGGGGCGATCTCTTCGGTGACGAATCCGGGCAAGGTATAGAGGAACGGCGTACTCAGATACGTCCACAGTGCTTCCCCGGCGAAATAGGCGAGATGAATGTCGTCCCACGGGGTCTGGAGCTGATGACCGACAAACGACATCTCCGGGTCGTCGCGTGCGTCGATGAGCGCGCTGTCACGGCGCTGCAGGACGACGCGGCGGGGCTCGAAGACCGACCGCTTGTCTTGGCCGGTGAAGTCCATCGTCAGCCGCTCCCGCGTGGTGTCCACCTCGAAGCGAACGTCCTTGAGCGCGTCATCCTGGCTCTTGAGGGACCAGAGGGCCCCGGTAATAGAGGCGTCGACAGTGATCGACTTGACCTGGTTCCATCGGTCCAGGCCGCCGTGCGCGGCGACGGCGGCGTCGAGTAGATCGTTCATTTCTCCTCCTGGCGGTTGGCCTTCACCAGGACGACGAACGGCGGGCTCCGAAACCGGACACGCGCAAGCCTCCCCTTTCGCTTCGCGTGGCTGAGCTGGTCGGATCGCGGTGAAGCGCTGGCTCGGGCCGTCGGCGGCTGGGCGGGCATGGCTGGGGCCCGAGGCGTGGGTCGGGTTCTCCAGGGTTCCTCGGGTCGTGGGTGGTCAGGGCGGTGCCGCGGTTCAGGCCACCGCGATCCTGCTCGGGGCGTGCCCGGTGCCGCAGCCGACGCAGCGCGTCGGTGAAGGATGCGGTCAGGCCGGTGGCGTCAGCAAGATCGGCAAGCAGGCGGGACCCGGCGTGGTTGACCACCCCGCGTCCGTCGGCCGAGACCACGAGCTTGGGCGCGAGGCCGATCCGGCCCGGATGTTCCACAACCCCCGACTCCCGTTCGGCCGGCAGACCTCAAGATCGGAACACCAACAGTCACTGAGCCTTTTCCAATCTCAGGCCCATCCGATGTGAAGCGCGAGGACTGCCTGCACGAGGCCGGTGATGCGGGTGGTGCTGCACCGCAGTTTGCGCAGGAGACGCCAGCTCTTCAGGGTGGCCATGGCCTGTTCGCCGACGGCGCGGATGCGCGCATGGGCGACATTGACGGCCTGCTGACCGACGGAGAGGTCGCGGTGTTTGCCACGGAAGGGCACCCGTACGGTGCCGCCAGCGCCCTGGTAGCCCTTGTCGCCGTAGCAAACCAGGCCGACCTCGGCCAAGGCGTCGATGACGCCGCGGGTGCGGGCCGCCTTGATGTCGTGCACGGCGCCGGGCAGCGCGGCGGAGGCCCACAGCAGGCGGCCGAACGGGTCGGCGATGACTTGGACATTCATGCGGTGCTTGCGGTGCTTGCCCGAGTAGAAGGGCCGGTCGGCGGCGATCCGGTCAATGGGCAACAGGGTGCCGTCCAGGATCACGAACGCCTTGGCTGCCGCGCGTTTGAGGGCCTGTTGCAGCGTGGGAACCAGCGCGGCCAGGAGGTCCACGGCCTCGCGGATGTATCGGTAGACCGTGGCCACACCTATGCCGAAGGAGGCCGTGAGCCGGGTGTAGGTGTCACCGCAACGCAAGTGGGCCAGGACGAGCAGGGCCTGCCGATTCGGGGGCAAGCGCCGCCAGCGGGTGCCGACCTGTCGGCGGCGCTCGGCGAGCTGCCCGGTGAGGAAGCGCAAGTGTGAGCTGGACAGGTCGATAGCGGACGGGTAGACAAGCACGACGACGCTCCTGGTCAAGCGAGTGATCTTGGTTGTGAACTCGCCTACCAGGAGCTTCACGCCTTTATGCGACCAGGGTGCAGCCCACCTCACCGCAGCCGGCGCCAGGTTGGATGATGCAGGTATCGATCAATCCTCGTTGGGCCGCCACAGCCAGCGCAGAGCGTCCGGCAGCAGGACGCCGCCGTGGTTGGGGCTGTGTCCGCCGTCTCCCAGGACAAGGCGGAAGTCGTAGCCCGCTTCAGCGAGAGCGGCTGCCACGCGCAGGTTTTCGGCGAGCCAGTTCCACTGTGGCTCATTCCAGTGCAGGTCGCGGTGGCCGCCTTGCATGAAGATGCGCAGCGGCTTGCGGGGGACGCGGGAGATGAGGTCTGGGTAGGGGTTGCCGTCCGGCATCTGCGCGAAGCTGGACAGGTATCCGATGACGCGGCGGAACTTGTCCGGACGCAGCCACGCGGCGGTAAAGGCCCAGTTGCCGCCGCTGCTCCCGCCGCAGATGCCCCACCTTTCGGGCGACTGGGCGATGCTATAGCGCTCCGCAACCTGCGGGATGATCTCGGTGAGGAGGAAGGTGACGTACCGGTCGTCGAAGGCGTCGTACTCGTTGTTGCGGTTCTTCGGGTTCTCCGCATCGGGGAAGACGCCAGGATCGACGAACACGCCGATGGTGACGGGGATGTCGCCGCGGTGAACGAGGTTGTCCAGGACGATCGCGCCGCGTACCTCCCCTGCGGGGTCCAGATACCACCATCCGTCCTGGAACACCATCAAGGATGCCGGTTCCGCTGAGTCGTACTGTGCAGGCACGTGTACCCAGAACTTCCGGAAGGTTCCCGGGTAGACCTCGCTGCCCCTCCACTCGAGCTCGACCGTCTCACCAGCGGGCACACCCGGCTGTAGAGCGGAATCGGGTCCGTGGATGTAGCGCACGTCGGACTGGTCGATCGGAAGTGGCTGGTACGGCATCTCCATGGTCACGGGGAGCAACCGTAGAGCGATCACCACCCTTGGTCGCAAGGTGTTTTCGTTCAGACGCTATACCTCGCAGCTTCAGTGCGAGGTTGGAAAAGGCTCAGTAGCCCTACCAGCGCGTCTACGGCCTCGGCAGCGTTCGGAGTGGCGAGTACGAGTACGGGGTCGGGCTTCCGTAGAAGAAGACCGCTCCAGACCCGGAAGGCGGGGCGGCCCTCCGGTCCGCCGGAGTCGAAGGAGACGGACCCTGGCAGCTCGTTCACCTGTTTCTTGCGAGGAGGTCCGGGCGTTCACGCCGGGGAGGAATCGCATCCGGGTGTCGCGACGCGGAGCGTCGCCGCATCCGGTTAGGGGCGCGGAGCGCCCGCCGCTGTCGGCACCGCCGAGGTGATGCGAACGCGTGTACCCGTGATCGCTGGTCGGGGTGATGGCCGGGGAATCATGGTCCGTGTGTGCGGCTGTCGTACGTATGGTCCTTCGGAGGGTTCGGGACGGCGCGATGTCCCGGCCCAGGGCCATGAGGGGGCGAGATGGCGCAGGTGGAGGCGACTGCGGAGGCCGGGCATGCCCGGTACACCTTTCGGCTGCGCCTGTCGTCCGCCGCCCGTACCGCCCTGGCGGCGGAGTGGGACCGATGCCGTTGGGTGTGGAACGAATGCGCCGCCAAGTCCAGGGCCATACACCTGCACAACAAGGCCACCGGGCAGAAGGCCACGTGCGGTCCGGCTCAGCTCGACAGGATGCTGACCGGGGCCCGCGCCCGTACGCCGTGGCTGCGGGAGGGCTCGTCGGTTGTCCAGCAGCAGGTCATCCGCGACTTCGGCCGCTCCCGCACCAAGGCACAGAAGGACATCAAGGCGCGCCTGCCCATGGCGCGTCAGGCCGGGATGCCGGAGTGGAAGACGAAACGCGAGGCGCTGCCGTCCCTCAACTACACCCGGCGCGGGTTCCGGTTGAAGGACGGCCGGCTGCACCTGGCGGGTGGCATCGTCGTGACGGTGGTGTGGTCGCGGGAACTGCCGGCCGAACCGTCCTCGGTACGCGTCTACCAGGACAGTCTCGGACACTGGCATGGCTCGTTCGTCGTCCCCGCCCAGGTCCAGCCCCTGCCTCGGACCGGCCGTGTACTCGGCGTCGACTGGGGTGTGAAGGAGACCGCGACCACCACATCCGACGCGCACGACCTGCCGCACGCCGGGCACGGCAAGAAGGCGAAGGCGAAGCTGACCCGGTATGACCGGATGATGGCCCGCCGCAGGCCGAAGAAGGGCCGGCCCGGGTCGAAGGGCTACCGCGAGGCGAAGAGACTGCGGGCGAAGGCGCACAAGAAGGTTGCGAGACAGCGTCAGGACACCGGCCGCAAGTGGGCCAAAAAGGCTGTCCGCGACCACGATGCCATCGCTGTCGAGGACTTCCGTCCGAAGTTCCTGGCCAGGACCACGATGGCCCGCAAGGCCGCTGACGCCGCCATCGGCGCCACCAAGGCCGCGCTGATCGAGATGGGCCGCAAGCACGGGCGGGACATCCGCCTCGTCCACCCCGCGCACACCACGATGGACTGCGCGCACTGCGATGCGAGAGCCAAGCATCGCCTGCCGCTGGGTGAGCGCACCTACACCTGCACCGTATGCGGAAACGTGTCCCCACGGGACAAGAACTCCGCACACGTCATGCTCGTCCGGGCTGGTCTCAACCCGGCTGGCGCTGATGGCGGAAGACCTCCTGGAGCGCTGCTCCAGGAGGCAGCCTGAGCTGGTTGTGGCTGCTGAACGGATACCACTGGCTCAACGGGCTTGCCCTGGCGGCCAGCACCGATGGGGATCTCTGAAAACGACCAGGGGTACTCGTCGCCCCACTCGGGGGGCCAACTGCGAATAGCCGCTATGGTCCGCCTCGTACCGGTGGAGTTTCCGACTGATGAGCAGGCCGAGGCGTACGGGACGTTCACCACCCGGTGCTGACGGTGGCGCTGGTGACCGGCGGCTGAGACATCGCAGCCCCGGGCCGTTCGCGACGGGGCTTCGCCGCCTCACGCCGGGCTGATCAGGCCATTCTCGTTCATGACGAAGCGGCCCGTGCCGAGGACCTTCCGGTCACTGAGCCACTGCAGCGACAGGTTGTGCAGATTCTGGTGTTGGTGTTCCCAAGGCATCTCGTGTCCGGTACCGCGCACTTTGACGTGGCCGTGGCCACGGCAAGGGCCACGGCCAGTTTTGTATTGGTGGCCGCCAGCCCCCATCCATGGGAATCATCCGTTCCGTGCACTTGGTCCGGGAGCTCATGCCCCCTTTGAGCCAGCATCGGAAGCCTGCGCGCCCGGCGCTACAGCACGGCCGCCGGCCTAGGCCAATGGGGTGGTGCGACCCTCCGATCGGCGTCGCCGAGTTACACGACGTGTCGCCCGCTAGTCCAGTCAACAGCTGGGTGCCGGCCGCCCGTTCTCTCGCCCATTGCGAGCTGTTGCTCCTGCGGACCGCGTAGCCGCGGTTCAAGCGGCTGATCAACGCGCAGGGGCAGCACTAGGCCCTGGCTCCGAGGGGGGGCAGGGCTGTCGGTCAGTGCGGGCTCTCGTGTGAGGTGAACACTTCCAGTAGTTCCCGGACGGGCACGTCTGCCTCTGCTGGATGACGGAGGGTGCCGTCCAGGCAGAGGATGTAGCCGTGCGCCGTCCTTCGCGCTCGCGGCGCATGTAGCCGGCCTGTTCGAGGTCGGTGACGATGCTCAGCGCCGTGCGTTCGGTGATGCGGCAGACCGCGGCGATGTCGCGGAGCCGGGTGGCAGGGTCGCGTGCGATGGCGACCAGTACGCGGGCGTGGTTGGTGAGGAAGTGCCACTGCCCAGCCTGCTCGCTCACGGCTCCGTCCCTTCAGCTCTGCAAACACCGTCAGAGTCATCCTTGCGAAAACCATTGGTACCCGGCTTGCTCCGCTGATGGACTGACGTCCTACCGTGAGTCTGCCGCGTGACGGAGGTAGTGGTTGTGACAGGCTATGACGTGCTTGCCGAGGTGTACGCATGGCTCATCTCGGATGCAAAGTTGCCTCCAGCCGAGTTCGCTGCGTCGTTCGACGACGTCCTCAATCTCCTGCCGTCGAACGCTCACGTCCTCGACTGTTCGTGCGGAACCGGACAGTTGGCGGTTGGCCTCGCCGGTCGTGGCATGCAGGTTGTCGCAACTGACGCCAGCGAGGCGATGGTTCGTCGGACTGCCGAGCTGTCTGAGGAGTTCGGGGCATCCGTCCGGGCCGTACGGGCGAACTGGGAAGAGTTGCCCGACCATTTCCAGGACAACACGTTCGACATGGTGTTCTGCGTTGGCAACTCGCTTCACCATGCCGCGGGCGCGACAGGCAGGGGTGCTGCTCTGGAGTCGATGTCACGGCTTCTGCGCCCCGGCGGGCGCTTGGTACTCACATCCCGCACTTGGGAACTCGTGAGGGCCAGAGGTTCCCGGCTGGAGATCAGTGACCGACTCGTCCGCCGGAACGGTCACGATGCCGTCGTGGTCTACCGCTGGGAGATTGCGCCGCATTGGGATGAGGAGCACCACATCGAAATTGCGATCGCGCAAGTTGATGCGACCGGGTTGGTTCTTGTCCGCTCGGAACTGCTGTCCTGCTGGCCCTACCGGTACGAGGAACTCGAAGTCGAGCTGCGCCGGGTCGGACTCCAAACGGAACTGAGCACGTTCGATCTTGAGGCCGAGAACTACATGGTGGTCGCGAGCAAGGTATAGACACCGGACTCTCAGTCCCTGGCCGGACCGCGCGGTTGCTCGGCGGATCACCGCGTCCGTCGTACTCGCCGACGACCCTGGCGGGGACGTCGCAGGTCACCAGTCCCTTTGACGTCCTAGGCATGCCGCGACCGCCTCGCGCATCAGGGGCTGCTGGCAGGGAGGCTCCGGAGGGGGCTGCGCTGGGGGCTGTTGTCGGTGCGCCGGTCCAGCTCGGTGCGGAGTTCGTGGATGACCTGGGCATAGACGGCGACGCGCTCGCGAAGCCGGTCGTTGTCCTCCCGCAGGGCCTGGGCGGCGGCTTCGGCATCTACTGCGCGGGCGTGCAGATGCTGGAACGCGGGCGGAATGCCGTTCGCCTCGGACTTCCGGCGGACGAATTCTTCCTTCAGGTCGACGTGCTTGTGCGTGAGGACCCAGCGCTTGACGCCTGCCTCGGCGGCGAGTTGCAGCGTGGTGAGCGCCCCGGCGGACCGGGTTGGGCGGCCGTCGAGGAGTCATTGGATCGCTGCGGTGATGGCGTCGCGTTCGTCGTCGTGGTCAGTGGCCATCGTGGGGTTCTCCGGTCGCGTCGTGGGCGGTGACGATGCGTTCCAGGCGGTCGAGTTCGTGCTGTTCGCGGGCGTGCCGGAAGGCGGGCGCCAGCGGGTCGTCGACGAGCGGTCGTAGCTGCTCGATCTGGACGTGGACGTGTTCGATGTCGCGATCGGTCCGCGCGATGTTGACGCAGTTCGGGCGGCAGTCGTCGAGGTCGGGGGTGCGGCGGGTGCCGTCCTCCTCACTCCGCAGGCGGCAGGCTGCTCGCTTCGGGTCCAGGACGCAGGTCATGCCCTTGCCGGGGAAGATCTGCAGGTCGGGGTTGGTGAGCATGGCGTTGGCGTGCCGCTTGGTGCGCAGGACTCTCCCGGCGAAGCGGGTGGCGGCCTGGACGCGGTGCCGGTAGGTCTCGGCTGCTGGGCCGCTGACCTGCTCGCCTTCACGCAGGCGCTGGTGTGCGTCGGCGAGGGTGTCCAGCCGGGCAAGCCAGTCCTCGAAGGCGAGGTCGTCGGGGAAGCCCGAGGCGTAGTTCGGCTACCGCGAAGGCGTACTTCCTTCGCGTGCCAGCGCTCGCGTTGCGCATCCGCGCCGAGGCGAAGAACCCGTTGACCTCCGGCACCGACCAACCATCGGTCCGCAGCAGGACCGGCTGCCCCGTCTGCGTACCGTGCGCGTGCGCCCACTCCGCCAGCGTCGGCAGGCCCGCCAGCACCGGATCGGCCGCGTACCACGGCACCTCCCGCCGCGGGTCGCACCAATGCACCTGCCACCGCGCCAACGGACCGGCTTCCACCTCAAGTTCATCGATCATCAACGAGTGAACATACAGACACCCACAGTCACTGAAATTCCAGCAACAGTTGCTTTGTCAGTTCTCTCGCCTATCCCGAGTTGTTGCTTCCGGCGTTAATCGATCACGGTTCAACGGCCGTCCTCGCGTAGCCCGGCGGTGCCCAACTCGCCCTTGTTATGGCTTGAGGGCGGTGGGTCCTGTGCCAGTGAACGCCCGACTCCTGGAAAGTAGTTGAGGTACAGGAAATCCCGGTGAGATTGATCGGCACACCGGCGAGCCGCGATTGTGAGCCGCCTCCACGGCCAGCACCCGCACGGACAAGCCGCTGCTGACGTTCAAGCAGATCGCCGTGGTGGTCGCGTGGACCGTGGACGCATGAGTGACGCAGCCACGGCGCCGACTACGACGCTCCTCACAGGGCCAGCGCGGTTCGCGCCAGTCCGCGGAGCCAGGCGTGGGCGTGATCGGTGTCGTAGCGCTGATGCCATGACAGGTATATCGGTGCCGACGGCAGTTCGAGCGGGAGGGGGAGCACGACCAGGCCGAGGTCGGCGACCGCTGACCGCGTGGTGGCTTCGGGGACGCTGATCAGGATGTCGGAGCCGCGCGCGAACTCCAGAGCGGCCCCTTCCGTGGGCGCGGTCGCCACCACACGGCGGGTGAGGCCGAGCCGGGCGAGGGCGTCGTCGATGGCGTTGGTGAGGTTTCCACGTCGCGAGACGGTGACGTGTTCAGCGTCGGCGTACTGCTGTGCGGTGAGGGTCCTGACGCGGGTGAGGGGGTGCCCCTGCCTCGCGACGACGACGAGGCGGGTCTCGCCCACGTTCTCGGCACGGATGTCCGGTGCGCTCGGGCGGTTGGAGTTCGCCTCCAGGTCGACCTCGCCGCGCCGCAATTCGGGGGTGTCGATGCTCGATTCCGCGACGAAGCGCAGTCGCACGCCCGGCGCCTGTCCGCGCACGGCCGCGAGCAGTGCGGGGCCGCTCAAGGCGACGAGGGAATCGTGCCAGCGGAGTGTGAACGTGCGCTCGAGCGTTGCCAGATCGAGTTCACGGCTCGGTGCCAGCACCCCCTGGACCTGGTGCAGCAGCTCGTGCACCTGTTCCCGGACGGCGATCGCATACGGCGTCGGGGTCATCGTGCGGCCGGTGCGCACGAGGATCTGATCCCCGGTCGTGCGCCGGATCCGGCCCAGACTCCGGCTCATCGCGGGGGCGGTGACGTGCAGGCGCGCCGCCGCCCCGGCCACACTGCCCTCCTCCAGCAGCGCGTCGAGCGCGGCGAGCAGGTTCAAATCCAATTGCATGTGAGTAATTCTAACCGTGCCTGACATGCATTTGAAGTTAATCGCCGGGCTGCCTACCGTTGAGGCGAAAGCGCAAGAAGTAACGCGCAGTTCGGCCCTCGACCGGCCTCAGCACCCCTCCTCAGACGGGAATACCGCCATGTCCGAAACGCTTCAGACCACCGACGTCGCCGCCTCCGACGCCGACCTGCTCGCCCAGACCGCGATCGCCGTGCGTGAGGCGGGTTCGGCGCTGCGCGAGCGCTTCGGCGAGGTGGTCCGCTACCAGAGCCGCGAAGAGCTGATGCGCGCGCTGGCCGTCAACGACGACGCGGCTCTCGACATCCTGCGTCCCCGTCTCACGAGCCTGCGTCCGCAGGCCGGCTGGGTGGAGGACGAACTGGACGGCGGGGCGCTGCCGGCCGGCGAGTGGTGGGTCGTGGATCCGGCCGAGGGCAACGTCAACCACCTGCACGCCCTGCCGGAGTGGGCGGTGACCGCCACCCTCGTGCGGGAGAATCAGCCGGTGCTCACCGCAGTGCACCTGCCGTTGACCGGCGAGACCTACACCGCGCTCACCGGCGCGGGCGCCCACCTCGACGGCCGGCCGCTGCACGTCTCCCAGACCGCCGACCTCGGCCTGAGCATCGTGGCCACCAGCCAGGCCCGGCCGGACGAGGACGAAAAGGTCGTGCGGCGGGTCGGCTCCTCGATCACCGCGATGCTCTTCGACGCGCTCGTCGTCCGCGTCGCCGTACCCGCGACCCTGCACCTGCTGAACGTAGCCGCCGGCCGGATCGACGCCTTCTGGCAGTTCGCCGGCGCCCGCGCGGACCTGCTTCCCGGAGCGCTGCTCGTCACCGAGGCCGGCGGACGGATCTCCGACGCCGAGGGCCGCCCCTGGACCCCCCAGAGCCAGAGCTTTGTGGCCGCCGCGCCGGGCGTCCACGCCGAGGCCGTGTCCACGCTCTCGCGCTGACCGCGCACTACAACCCACACGCCCACGGAAGGACCAGATCATCATGACCAAGATCGCAGTTCTCGGAAACGGCCGCGTCGGCGGCAACCTGGCCGCAGCCCTCGCCCGGGCAGGACACGAAGTGACAGTGGCGGACCGCACGCCGGGCACCGCCGCCGACGCCGCCCGGACTGCCCGGATCGTCATCAACGCCACCCCGGGCACCGGCTCGCTGGACCGGCTCGCCGCTCTGCGCGAAGAACTCCGGGACAAGATCCTCGTCGACGTCTCCAACGCCACCACCGACGGACCGGACGGACTGCCCGCCGATCTGATCTACCCCGGCTCGAGCCTGGCCGAACAGCTCCAGAAGGCGCTCCCCGAAACGCGCGTCGTCAAGACACTCAACACCATGCTCTTCCCGGTGATGACCTCGCCGGACACGCTCGCCCAGACACCGACCGTGTTCCTCTCCGGCGAGGACGCGCAGGCCAAGCAGAGCGTCCGCGAACTGCTCACCGACCTCGGCTGGCAAAAGGAATGGATCACCGACCTCGGCGGGATCCAGACCGCCCGCGCCACAGAGGCCGCGATCCTGTTCGTACCTCACGTCATCCGTTCCACCGGATTCACACCCTTCGCGATCTCAATCGCCCGCTGACTGTCGAGCTGCGCCGGCTGGAGGTAGCCGGAGCCGGCGCGTGGCATGGATGGGTTCCCGGTGGGACACGATCGTGGGATGTACTGTCCGACTTGGTGGCGGAGTCGACGTTGACCTAGGGGCGTCAGGCACAAACTCTCGCCTCGTCAGTCATCCGCCAGAACTTGACCCCGGCGACGTCCTCTTCGCCGGCGTCGTGCCAAGCCCGGCCCGCCGCATCAAGGAACCCCAGCCAGACCGCTACCGCAAAGGCGTACTTCCTCCGCGTGCCCGCGCTCGCGTTACGCATCCGCGCTGAGGCGAAGAACCCGTTGACCTCTGGCACCGACCAACCATCGGCCCGCAGCAGCACCGGCTGTCCCATCTGCGTGCCGTGCGTGTGCGCCCACTCCGCCGGCGTCGGCCCCTCACAGTCACTGAAATCCCAACAACAGTTGGTTGTGGCTAGAGACCGCCGGCACAGCCGACCGAGACGGTGACCGGCTCATCCTGGCGGGACCCGGCGAGGAACACCTCGACCATGACGGTGGCCGCCTGGACTGTCAGAGCGAGTCTGCCTGGGGAATCAAGCCGCGCAACTCCGAGGACACCCCGAGCAGGGAGTGGGGAGATTCAAATATCCCCATCAGGAACCCAGGAGTCGGTTCCTCGCACCGCGGCGTCGGCGGACCGCGCGCATTCCTCCATCCAGTCCCAGGCTTCTGCCAACGGCCACGGGGCGTTCGTTTCCATGCGTCAAGTCTGGCCCGATACGCGAGCGGTCACGTTGGTTTCAGATGAGATGATCTTGGCGTGGCTAGTGTGATCACGGCGTCGGAGCCGTCCTGGATGGCCCCATTCACCGGGCTGAGCCCGCGCTGCTTCGGCAAGTTGATGAGCGTGGCACGCCGCGAAGTCGCGCACGAGCCGCGGCGAGGACGGCCTTGGGGCCTCCCGTTGGAGGACCGGGTGCTGCTGGTCGCAGCGTACTGGCGCACGAACTTGACGCTGCGCCAGCTCGCCCCGCTCTTCGGCGTCTCCAAGTCCGCGGCCGACCGGATCATCGACCACCTCGGGCCCAAGCTCGCGCTCCAGCCGCGCAAGCGATACGCGAAGGACACCGTGCTCATTGCGGACGGCACCCTGGTGCCCACCCGCGACCACACGGTGGTCGAGCAGTCGAAGAACTACCGCTACTCCACCAACCACCAGGTCGTCATCGACGCCGACACCCGGCTCATCGTCGTGGTCGGCCGACCGCTGCCCGGCAACCGCAACGACTGCAAGGCATGGGAAGAATCTGGCGCAAAGGACGCCGTCGGCAAGACGACGACCATCGCGGACGGCGGCTATCCCGGCACCGGCCTGGTGATGCCGCACCGCCGCGCGAACGGCCAGGTCGAACTCCCCGATTTGAAGCAGGAACACAATCGCTCCCACAAGCGAGTCCGCGCCCGCGTCGAGCACGCCTTCGCCCGCATGAAGGGCTGGAAGATCCTGCGTGACTGTCGCCTCAAGGGCGACGGTGTGCACCATGCGATGCTCGGCATCGCACGTCTACACAACCTCGTCCTCACGGGCTGAGTGAACGACCCGCCCGACGGGCGTCCATACCACCGTCTCAGTGGAGATCATTTACGGGACAACCCTTAGGAGATTTCCAGGCTTTCGACCCGCCGCTCGAAGGACACGCGCTCGGCCGCGCTCCGGGACAGCGCAATGGCGCGCGAGTAGTACTCCCGGGCCGCGGTGTGGCAGCCGGCCCGCCGCTCCAGGTCAGCCCGGGCCGCCCAGTAGAAGGGATACCGGGACAGCTTCGGCTCCCCGGCCAAGGCGATCAGCTCACGGCGGCCGGCATCGATGCCGTCCCGCTCGGCCACGGCCAGCCCGCGGTTCAGCGCCACGACCGGGCTCCGCGTCTGCTGGGCGAGCACCTGATAGAAGCCGACGATCCGGTCCCAGTCGGTCTCCCGGATCGAGGGCGCAATCGCGTGCTCGCAGGCGATGCCGGCCTCCAGATGCCAGTGAGACATGTGATCCCCGGCGGCCGAACGGGCCAGGTGCATCAGACCGCGCTGGATGCGCGCCCGGTCCCAGCGGCTCCGGTCCTGGTCCTCGAGGGGCACGAACACACCGTGCTCATCCAGGCGCGTCGGCAGGCGGGCGGCGTCGAAGCAGAATAAGGCGGCCAGGGCGTGTACGTCCGGTTGCGCCGTCGCCTTGGCGTCCAGCAGCAGCTCGGTCAGACGCAGCGCGTCCTCGCACAGGAACGGACGTACTGGGTCGTGCGGGTTGCTGCCGTGGTAGCCCTCGTTGAACAGCAGATAGAGCGATCGCAGGACGGAGTCCCGCCGGTTGTCGACGTCAGGCAAGCTGTCCACGTCGGGCAACCGGCCCAGCTGACGCAGCCGCCCGCGACCCCGGTGCAGCCGTCGGTCGATGGTCTGGGTGTCGACCAGGAACGCCTGACCGATCTCCTTGGGCGACAGACCACACAGCCACCGCAGGATCAGGGTCACGTGCGTCTCGCGGTTCAGACTGGGGTCGCACACCGCGAACATCATCGCCAGCTGGCCGGCGCTCTCGGCGGCGGGAGCCAGTGCCGCCTCGATCGTGCTGGTCAGCGACGTCATTGTCGCCAGTTCGGGCAGGAACGAGCGGTGGCGCTGTTCGCGGCGGATGATGTCGATCGCCCGGTTGTGGGCGGCCCGGATGAGCCACGCCTTCGGGTCCTGCGGCAATCCGAAACGCCAGGCGTGCATGGCGCTGACCAGCGCATCGTGGACGACATCCTCGGCGAGCGGGATGTTGGACGGACCCAGGACGCGGGTCAGCGCGCTGACCAGGTGCGCGTACTCCTTCCGGAACAGGTTCTCGACCAGCTCCGCAGACGACACCGGGGCAGACTCTTCGTCCACGAGCCTCAGATCCGAGGGTCCTGGATCGGCCGCACCTCGACGGAGCCGCCGAACTCGTATGTCGGGCATGCGCGCGCCACGTCGATGGCGTCTTCCAGGGAGGCGGCCTCAATGATCATGCTGCCGGTCACCAGATCCTTCGACTCCGCGTAAGGGCCGTCGGTGACCACGCGTTCATGACCCCGGACCGCGGCGCCCGGGTTGTCGAGCGCGGTCCCGGTGTTGCGCCGACCCTGTCGGGCCAGCTCATCGGACCAGCGATACCACTTCTCGACGTGGGCCTGAAGTTCCGAAGGCGACAGGTCGTGCCGCGAGACAGCGCCTCCACGAAAGATCAACATGAACTTGCTCCGCAGGGCGCGTTCCCCGCCTGGAGGTTCCGGCGTCATGACTCCCGATCGTATCTCCCGTCGGCCTCATCGCACCCCGCCACCGTGGCATCAGGGCACGCAGGGCAGCACGTCCACCGAACCTCCTGCAACTTCATTCTCCTCCTGGCGCCGCCGCTCTTCCTGGAGGAACTCGCCGATGCCTACGGCGACCCCGAGGTCATGAGTTGTCCCGTGACGGAGATGGACGAGGGTGGCCAGGAGCCGGCCGATGAACACCAGCCGGTGCTTCGCGCCGGCGCCCACGGCCTGCTTCCGCGGCCGGGAGACAAGCCTGGCCTGGTGAAGCTCTTGCCACAACGGGCCGACTTCGGCGACGAGTTCACCGATCACATCGGCCGTCAGGCCCGTGATCCGCCGGTTGCTGATGACCGCTGCACGAGTCGTGTTCCTCACCAGGCCACCACGCCACCATGATCAACGATCAAGGGCTTGACGCCTCACCGCCACCCATGCACGAGCTCGTTAGCCAACGCCCACCCTGGCGGAACGAATGCGGCGAGACCTCCACCAACCCCAGACCGTGTGGCCCACCAGAGCGACCGCAACGGCAACAGCCGTGAACCGAACGGTGGTCCAGGTGCCCAGAACAACCTGACTCGGCCCGCGCGACTCCATCTCCAGACGCATGGAGGTCTCATAGTAAGCCACCAGGGGAACAAGCAGCCGGAAGAACAGGCCGCCGATGCCCGGCACCTGTGCGAGGTTCCCCAGGAGCCCAAGGGGCGCTCCGAACAAGAATGCCAGCACACCCCAGAGGGCAATTCCGGATGATCCCGCACCTGAGGAATCCAGTCCACTCAGGGAGGCCAGGTTTCCCTTTGTCAGGTAGTAGGTCACGACACCGATAGCCAGCCCCAGGGGCGCGAGAACAACCGATTCGATTTTGGACCGGCGGAAATAACCCACCAGAAACGCGTAACAGGCCCACGGCCACCCACCGGTGAAAACGGCGCCCACGGCCGTACCTGGATGCCCGCCCCAATGCTCAGCGGTAGGCCCTATCAGGCCAAGCAACAAGCCAAGCCCGAGTGGCACCGCAAACGACGCGGCCCGAGCACCCCAAAAGTTCACTCTTTCCCCTTCCGGTCCTAATATGACATTAGTCCGGGCCCGTGTGTGTCCGGAGTAATGCCCCACCCGAGGGGGAATCGACCCTCATCGCGGTGGACATATTTATGCATTACTGTAATAGGAATAGCAGGTGTATGTCGCACCATTTGTTGCGTTGGCGTAGTCGTTTCGGTTGCCCGGCACCGGCCATCCGACCACAACGACGAAGAGGGTGCCGGCGTTGATGACGACCTGGTGATTGGTGGAGTACCGATAGTTCTTCGACTGCTCGGCCACCGCGTGATCGCGGGTGGGGGCACCAGGGTCCCGTCCACGATCGGCACAGTGCCCCTTGCGAACCGGCGGCGGGCCTACAAGGCCAGTAGAGGGCCAACGTAGCCGATGATTCGAGCGGCCTGCCGACTTCGAAAACCCGAACAACAGGGTCAGCTGACGAATGGTCAAGTTGGTGCGCCAGTAGGCCACGACCAAGAGAATGCGGTCCTCAAGCGGCAGGCCCCACGGACGCCCCGTCCGAGGTTGGGCTGCACTCTCGCCCAGCACCCCAGTCATCAACGTGCCGAAGCGGCGGGGGCTTAGCCCGGTGAATGGACCTATCCAAGACGGCTCCGACGCCGTGATCACACCAGCTCCGTGACCCCATCGGATCGGGTGGAACCACCGAAGCGGAAGCCTACCGAGAGGCGTATGCCCGCTACGCGTCCGCGCTGTGGCAGCTGCGACAAGCCATGCGCAAAGATACAGTCGCGACCTCGCTGAATCTTGAAGATCCAGTGCTCATCCGGGAACAGCTTCCTCCGGCCAACTGAGACGACTGAGCCAGCAGTTGAACGACAGGCTGAGTGAGGCGGGGAGGCTGCCCATACAAGGGCCTTGTCGCGGCGGATGGTTGAGGGATCAGGGAACGGGCTCAGTCCGTGGGGACGGGCGCGCAGACCGCGTACACGTCGAAGGTGGTCGTAGCGCCGCCGCCGTTGAATACGGTTCCCGTCGAGCCGGTTGGGGAAAGGGGCGCTCCCTGGGGGAACGTCTCGACCAACCTCACGTCGTCGCTGGCCGCGCTGACTCCGCCGCCGAGCGGCCTCTTGCCCGCGGTACAGTCCACGGCCGCGCTCGCGGTGGTTCCGACGGCCACCGGCACGTTGCCGACCCTGGCCACCTCGTAGCCTTCCCCAGGGCTGACGCGGGCGCAGATCACGTACACGTCCATGACGGACTCAAAGCCGCTTCCGTTGAACACGGCTCCCGCCCAACGGCGTGAGCTCGTGGGGAACGATTCGACCACCCTCATGTCGTCGTCGCCGGTATATACCCCGCCGCCGAGTGGCCTCTTGCCCGCGGGACAACGCATGGCCGCGCTTCCGGTGGTTCCGACGGCCACCGGCACGTTGGTGACTCCGACTGCCTCATAGTCCGCCTCAGGTCTGACACGCGCGCAGACCGCGTACACGTCGAACACGGAGTCGGTGCCGCCGTTGAACGCAGCTCCCAGCCAGCCGGTCACGTCGCCGGCCCCTCCCAAGGGGAACGACTCGATCAGCCTCATGTCGTCGTTCCCTGTATGGACTCCGCCACCGACCGGCCTCTTGCCCTCGGGGCAGTCCACCGCCGAAGCTCCGGTGGCTCCCGCAGCCACCGGCACAGTGGCGCTGACCACCTCGTAGCCGGACAGCGGGAAGACAGCCGCATCCGCCTGTGCCGTCGGCGCGGTCATCTCCCCGACCACCAGCACAAGCAACGCCCCCAACGCAGTGAGCAGACGCTTCATTCGGTCTCCTTCGATGGGCCAGGCGTCCCACCTTTTTCGGTGGTGACCGACTCATCGTCCTGCTGCTGCGCGCCGTGCTCGGGGCGCAGATGGGCTGTGCACCCGTCCGTGGTATCCCGTCCGAAGGCCGACGATGAATTTTCGAACGCCTCACCCGCCTCGACGCCGCACGCGCCCCCTGGCAGATGACACATCACCGCCGGCCGGCCCACCCGTCTCCGCCACAAGCTCACCGCGCTCGACCCGTGGTGGAACCCGCCCTGGCCGCTCACCTGGCAACGCTCCTACTGGGCTGCCCACCACACCCACCGCATGCCCGAGGGCGCCTCATAGCGGACCGCGAGCTTGTCATAGCGAGTGGCCACAACCGGTGACGCTTGAGGCGATTGATCCCGCACTCGACCGCGTGGCGCTCGCGGTAGTCGCGCGGGTCGAAATGTGGCGGCCGGCCACCGCGGGAGCCGGCTTCCCTGCGGTTACGTACATGGTCGGCCTTGTCTGGGATGCTGCAGCGGATTCCGCGGCGGCGCAGGTAGGCGCGGTTCTTGCGGGAGGCGTACGTCTTGTCAGCCCGCACTCGCTCGGGGCGGACGCGTGGCCGGCCCGCCCCGACGCGGGGCACACGGATCTTCTCTCCAAGACGGGTTCGAACTGCGGCGAGTCACCACGCTGCCCAGCCGTCACCACGATCGACACAGGCTTCTGGCCCTGCTCGACGGCCAAGTGCAGCTTGGTGGTGAACCCGCCGCGCGAACGTCCCAGTCCGTGATCAGGTGGCTCGGTGGCGACACCGCCTGGCGGTTCCTTCTGCGAGTCACCCCGCTTCCTGGCCCCGGCCGCATGCTGAGGGGCGCGGCACCCGTGGAGTCGACGCTCAGGTCCCACGTGATCGCACCCTTCGCGTCGGCCAGGGACTGGAGCCGGGTGAGGACTCGGTGCCAAGTGCGGTCCCGCGGCCATCGGCGGAACAGGTCGTAGATGCGGGCCCACGGCCCGTACTCGAAGGGGACGTCTCGCCACGGAACACACGTCCGAACCCGAAAGCGTATGCCGTCGATCAGCTGCCGCCGGGTCCACACCCGCGGACGGCCCGCCCTCGCCCCCTTCGGCAACAACGGCTCCAGCATCGCCCACTGTTCATCAGCGAGATCTCCCCGCCCCATGAATCTCGAGCATTCGTGCCCCGAGATCCACTTTCGATATCTGGCCTAGCCCGACTTCTCCGCTCCCCGTCGAAGGGTCGGCCGCTCGCGGCCCCAGGCGGCCAGCGGCTGTAGTGCGTCGTTGAGGCGTATGCCGTCCTCGGTCAGCGAGTACTCGACGCGGGGCGGCACCTCGTCGTAGGAGACGCGGTGCACGACGCCGTCCGCCTCCAGCTCACGTAGGTGAGAGGCCAGCACCTTCTCGGTGATCCCCGGAAGCAGTCGACGCAGCTCGCCGAAGCGACGGTGGGGACGCTCGTGGAGCGCCCAGAGGATCAGCACCTTCCACTTGCCGCCGATCACCTCCATCGCGGTGTCGATCCCGCAGACGTGTCCGTCTGGTGTGCCCGGGCGGTTCAGCGTCGTCATGCCTCACCCTTCTGATGTGCTCGCTCACCTCGAGGTAACCACCCACTACCAAGTGCGTACTTGATCACCTCCGGACCTGTGGCCAGCCTAATCGGCATGGCACAGAACACTGTTGAGAAGACTCCCGTCACGATGCTGGGTCTCGGCGCGATGGGCGCCGCGCTGGCCCGCACCTGGCTAGCCGCCGGCCACCCACTCACCGTCTGGAACCGCACCCCAGCCCGCGCCGCAGCGCTCGCCACCGAGGGTGCAAGGGTCGCGGACACCGCCGCTGAGGCGGTCGCGGCGAACACCCTGATCGTCCTTTGCCTGCTGGACGACACCTCGGTCGATGAGGTGCTGGCCGGCACCGACCTGGCCGACAGGGACCTGGTCAACCTGTCCACCAGCACCCCCGCCCAGGCCCGCGCCCGCGCCGAGTGGGCCCGCGAGCGCGGCGCCCGCTACCTGGACGGCGGGATCATGGCCGTCCCTCCGATGATCGGCGTCTCAGAAGCCGGCGGCTACGTCTTCTACAGCGGCTCACGGGAGCTGTTCGAGCGGCACCAGGAGACCTTGAGCGTTCCGGCCGGCACTACCTACGTCGGCGAGGACGCGGGCTTCGCGGCCCTGCATGACGTGGCCCTGCTCAGCGCCATGTACGGGATGTTCGCCGGCGCCGCACACGCCTTCGCCCTGATCCGCAAGGAGGACATTGACCCCGCGGCGCTCGCCCCGCTGCTCGCCGACTGGCTCATCGCGATGGCCCCGGCAGTTCACCAGACCGCCGACCAGCTGCGGAGCGGCGACTACACCAAGGGCGTCGTCTCCAACCTCGCCATGCAGGTGGCCGGCACGCCAACCTTCGTGAGCACCGCCGAGCAACAGGGTGTCAGCCCGGCACTGCTCAGCCCGTACTTCGAGCTGATGCGCCGCCGCCTGGCCGAGGGCAGCGGTGAGGAGGACCTAACGGGCGTGATCGACCTGCTGGTGAACTGACCAGTCACTTGCCGCCACAGAAGCGACCGTGCTGGTCACAGAGGTCAACGAGACACTGCGACCAGCACTTGCACAACACGCCCCAGGCGTCGGCTGCACGGTCGGGTGGCATCTGAACTGACTTGCCCTGTGGGGTGGGTGGGAAGCATGTCGCTGTGCCCAAGCCTTTTCCGGAAGAGTTCCGCGAGGATGTACGAGGAGGCGTGGTCACTGCGAAAAGGAGACGCCGCAGTAAGGCCACGCGACGCCGCGAAGCCAAGCAACGGTCCATGCGATGCTGAAGCTGCCCCCGTCCGCCTCACGGCTGGCTCCGCGGTATGGATGCCTTGAGTCCACTCGGCGTCGTGGCGCCAGTCCGTGACGTACCCGGCCACCTGCTCGGCGACAGTGGGGATCACGCGGGTGCGGACCCGTCGATCGTCATGGAGCTGCCACCTCGTCCTCGTATCGGCGAGCTCCGGGTTCACCGTGTGCTGAGTTCAGGATCCCCACATGCAGGTCGGGACCAGACGACCATTCAGGTCTTGCCGTACTCGTCGTGGCGGCGCAGCCAGTGGGTCTCCTCGCCCTCCTCGTGGCGGCCGAGCGGCGCGCGGTCGAGGAGCCCGTAGTAGGCCATGGCGGGCTCGAGGCCGCGCGCGGTGGTGACGTACGTCCGGTACACGGTGCCGTCCGAGAGCGCGTAGGCGCTCAGCCCTGGCCCCTCGGTGACGTAACTGCGTACGTCCGTGCCGGACAGCGCGGCCATCTGAGTCACGGTCGGCGGGATGTCGCCCTCCAGGAATGGCCGCAGCTCCTCCTCGGTGTACTGGAAGCCGAGGTCGCGGTGGAAGTCGCTGCCGCCCGCGGAGACCCAGCCGAAGCTCCAGCCCATCCGGTCCCGGTACGCGAGGAGCTTGTCGATCGGCGCCCGCGAGGAGCAGATCAGCGTCACGTCGCGGGCCTTGAGGTGGACCACGTTGGGAGAGAGGGTGTCCGCGATCGAGGAGCAGACCGTGCATCCTGCCTCGTAGGGCGGGCCGAACATGAAGTGGTAGACGAGCAGCTGTGAGCGCCCGTCGAAGAGGTCCGTGAGCGACTTGGGCCCGTCCTCGGTCTCGAAGCGGTAGTCCTTGTCGACCGGCACCCAGGGAAGCGCCCGCCGCTTCCGCGCGAGCTCGTCACCACGCCGCGTGAGTTCCTTCTCCTGCGCCAGCAGCTCGGCTCGGGCTGCCTCGAATTCCTTTTGTGTGCCGACCTTGTGCTCGGGCATTGCCTCTCCCTCCTGTGTGGGAGCAGACCTCCGGACTGCGTGTGGCCGCCTGCAGCGGCTGCCGGTCGTGACTGCATCGGCGTACCCGTCCGTCCTCCCGTCCACCGTACGCGTGCAGCGTCGGGCCTTCGACCCGACTGACGGCGCTCGCCTTTGCCATCCATGGCATCAGGACGAGGCCCCCTTGAGGGGCCCGGCGCGGTCACGGTGACGGGTCCTCGTGTTGGGGCAGGGCCGGGTGATCGGCACAACTGTCGGCACCGCGTGACGGGCCTCGCTGTAGCCGACATGACCCGCGCGACGACCCGGACACCCGATGAGTTGGAAGGCTCGGGTGCCTGTACGCAAGCCGCGTAGGGCGTTCGAGGGGCGCCTGGGCAGTTCAGGGCGGGTGAGTGCGGCCGCTCACCCGCCCGGGTGTGCGCGGGGCGCCGGGTCAGCGCGGCTGCCGCGTGGCGTGGTAGTGGCCGGCGAGCCGGGCCAGGGCGACGGCGCCGAGCAGGAGTCCGAAGTCGCGCAGAGCGATGTCGTAGTAGCCGGGAATGGTCAGGAGGTTGACGATGATGCCCGCGAGCCAGCCGGCCACCAGCCAGCCCCCGAACCGCGGGGCCACAGCGACAGTGATGCCTGCGACGATCTCGATGACGCCGACGGCGTACATGGCGGCCTGGGCGCTGCCCGGAACCAGGCCGTTGATCCACGGGGCGAGGTACGTCGGCCAGTCCACGAGCAGATTGGCGAACTTGTCCAGGCCGAACAGGATCGGGGCCACGGTGAACCCCGTCCGGAGGATCCAGAACGCCTGGTAGGCGGGGTCAGCGGCCAGGTTGCGCCGGGGTGTGACCGGGGCGGTGGTGGTGGACGACACGATGGCCTCCTTCTATCGACAACTTTCATTAACGATAGAAGCGTGGCCCGCCTCTTTAGTCAATGGCTGTTGGTTTTACACTGGTGTTCGTGGACCACTCGAAGGAAGCACCTGGCGGTGACGTCTCCGCGGTCGCAGTCCTGGACGAGCCGACCCGCCGTCGGCTGTACGAGCACGTAGTGCGCCAGGCCGCCCCAGTGGGCCGCGACGAGGCGGCCCAGGCCCTCGGGCTGGCGCGGCAGACGGCGGCCTTCCATCTGGACCGGCTGGCCGATCAGGGGCTGCTCGAGGTGGTGTACGAGCGCCGCAGTGGACGTAGCGGCCCGGGGGCGGGCAGGCCCGCGAAGCTGTACCGGCGCTCGAACAGGGAGGTCAGCGTCAGCCTGCCCGAGCGGCGCTACGGGCTGGCAGGGCGGCTGCTGGCGCAGGCGGTCGAGGAGTCCGACGCCACAGGTGAGCCGGTCCGTACGGTGCTCCACCGCAAGGCGGCGGAACTGGGCGAGCAGCTGGGCGCGCAGGGAATCAGCCTGACGGACCTGCTGGAGAGCCACGGTTTTGAGCCACGTGGCGAAGGTGACGCGATCCTTCTGGGCAACTGTCCCTTCCACGTGCTGGCGCGGGATCACACCGAGACGGTGTGCAGCATGAACCTGCACTTGCTGCGCGGGGTGCTCAAGGCGCTGGGCGAGAGTCGACTCGAGGCGTGCCTGGCGCCGGCGCCCGGACAGTGCTGCGTCCGTCTGCAGTCGAGCGCCTGATCAGGGAGAACCTGCGTGGCAACTGCAACTGCAACTGCAACTGCAACTGCAACTGCCGCAAGGGCACCCGGCGGGATGATCGACAGCCGGTCAGGACACCGGATCCAGCATCTGGTCCATCGACGGACCCGACATCTGCAGGCCCGGCAGCAGCCATTCATGGTACGGGGCCAGCACGGCCAGTACCAGGAACACGACGCCCACCGCCCAGCTGAGCCAGGGACCGCCCCGCCACAGCTTCTCCAGGAAGATCACCGCCGCCAGACCCGCCATCGCCGCCACGTTCATCACGCCGAGCGGGATCAGGACGATCATCAGCCCCCAGCAGCAGCCGACGCAGTAGAGCCCGTGGTGAGCGCCCACTCGCAGGTCCTTCGCCCAGGGTCGGAATCGCGCGTACCGCAGCAGCTGGAACATCGGACTGCGGCAGTGCCGCAGACAGACCCGCTTCAGTGGCCCGAACTGCTGAACTCCCGCGAGCAGGAACACGCCCGCACCGATCCAGCGCCCCGCCTCGGGGTGATCGTCGACCAGGTGCCCGGTCGCCGCCAGGGCCCCGTACACGAGCAATCCGAACCCGGCCCAGGCCAGCAGATAGCCGCCGACGAACTCCGTGAGGCGCAGCGCACGGATGCGGCCCGCGGTGCTGCGGTTGATCGTCTGGACCCAGGTGAGAGCCACCGGTGCCAGTGACGGCAGCATCATCGCCGCCATCATGACCACCCACAGGAGGAGGAACAGCGGGAGCGCCAGGCCCATGGTGCCCGGCTCCATCCCCATGTCGCGGGCCTGTGCGGCCGTGAGCACCCACGCCAAAGCGGCGATCAAAGTCAGGAGAATCCAGCCGAGGGCCAGATCGCGCCTCGGCAGGAGGACTCCCGGGCGGGTGGGCTCCGGTGGAGCGAGCCGGAGATGCGGCATGGCGTGCCTCCCAAGGATGCCCGCCGTTCCGGCGGCCGTGGCGAGCACTCCGAAGACATCTTCAGCAGAGCACACAATCACGGGTCTCAAAAGCCGGGGGACCGAGGCCATGACGTCCTGTGCGCGTGGGGCCCATCAGCTCCTCTCGCCTCCGGAGGGCACTTCGCTTTCGCGTCGGCGAGGCGCACTCTGGAAGTGACGCCGCTCCGTGGTGGTGGGAGAGGAGGAGCGAGATGGCTGAGCAGACCAGCAGCAGCCCGCCCTGGCGTGTGGTCGGTGACTGGTTCGACGCCTGCAAGTGCGCCATACCGTGCCCGTGCACATTCGCCCAGCCCCCGTCCGAGGGCGATTGCGAGGGCGTGCTCGCCTGGCACATCCGTGAGGGACGGTTCGGGGAGGTCCGGCTCGACGATCTGAATGTCCTGATGCTCGCGTCGTTCACCGGAAACGTGTGGACCGGCGAGCACACCGACCCGTATGCCGCTGTCTTTGTTGACGAGCGGGCCGATGACCAGCAGCGCGCCGCACTCGGCGCGATCTTCGGTGGGGAGGCCGGCGGCTGGCCGCAGCAGTTCGTCGAGGTGTTCGGACCCGAGATGCGTGGCATGGACGTCGCTCCCATCACCGTCGAGGTCGACGAGGACCTGGGGTCGTGGCGTGCCGAGATCCCCGGCCGGGTCACCGCCCGTGCCGAAGCCCTCACCGGTCCCACCACGCCTGACGGGGCGCGGGTCCAGGTCCACAACGCCCCCGGTGCCGAGGTCGGCCCGGGGCAGATTGCCACCTGGGGCCGGGCCACCACCGACCAGGCCGACGCCTTCGGCTTCAACTGGAGCCGCAGCGGCAAGTCCAGCAAGTACTTCCCCTTCGACTGGAGCGGCCCCGACTGACGTGCGATCGGTCGGCCCTCAGCGTGGCCGATCGGGCTTCCTGAGCCGCAGGCACCAGGGAGCGGTCCACAAACGCGGCGTTCACGTTCACGGTCCGGTCCGGTCATTCACGGTCCGGTCCGGTCCGGAGGGGCGGCGACCAGGGAAGAGCCCGAAGACGGCCACCAGCACTGAGGCAATGTCGGCGAAGGGGAAAGGGGCGAAGACCGAAAGGGGCATCGGTCCTCGTGATCAGTGTTTCTTGTCCTGGGGCGGGCGCCGTCCGTCCACGTCCGCCTGTGCCACCCGTCTGCTGCAATACCTAGTGCTGTGACCGGAAACGTTCACAGCGTTGGTGGTGGTCGAGTGTTTGGTGCGGGGAGGTGATGATGCGCTGCCGCCGGCCGAGGCTTCCTGCGACCTCATCACGTATGCCCGGTCCTGGCAGTGGACCGGTCCCGGCCGGTCTGTCCCGGAGGCGTTGCGTGTACTGCGAGCGGGCGGTGCGCTGGCGGTCTGGTGGAACACCACCGCCAGGACGCCCGGGCGGCGGGCGTTGGCGTTGCGCCAGCGCAGGTAGGCGTGCTCACCGCGCCCGACACGCAGGTCGGTGGAGGTGGCCTCTGCCGCAGCGGCCGTCTCTGGGACAGTCGTCATCGGAGGCGCCGACCACGGCCGTCATGTGCCGCGAACCCGTGTCCTTGGGGCCGCCGCCGAACGGAGCCAGCGCGTGCATGCCCCGCAGTCCGGCGAGCAGCCCGAATACCAGCAGCGCCCGCCGGCGCCGCAGGGGCGGCCGGGGGAGGTGCTGCCGTGGCTCGTCATCGGGCTCTTCCTGGACAGGAGTGGGACGTCGGCTCAGTGATGGTGTCCGTTCTGCATACGGGCGTGGCCGTGCTCGTGGTCAGCGTGATCGGGCGAGCCGCCCATCATCCGCAGCATGGACGATCCGCCGGTGCGCCAGAACCGTGCGAGCAGCGCCGCGGCCAGCAGCAGGAAGGTGATGTTGAGCCAGGTCGTGTAGTTCCAAGTAATCCCCTCTTCTGGGATCGTGGCGTCGGCCTGGTCGGGAATCAGCCCCAGGCCGCCGAAGGAGAACTCGACGACGTAGCCGGCGACGGTCATCGCGGCGAAGAAGGTGACCAGCAAAAACGCTGCCATCCGGGCGCCGTAGTACTTCCGGTAGATGTTCAGGATCGGCAGGATAAGCAGGTCGGCGTAGATGAAGGCGATCACACCGCCGAAGCTGATGCCGCCCTTCCACAGCACCACGGCAAGCGGCACGTTGCCGATCGAGCACACGAAGGTCGCGATCGCCACCAGCGGCCCGACGAGCGGGCCGACCAGTTTGGCGGCGAGCGGATGGCCCTCCAGGAAGAACGTGCGCCAGAAGTCGTCCGGCACCCAGGCGGCGATCGCACCCGCGATCAGCAGCCCGGCCACCAGGTCGCGCAGGATCGCCGCCCACTCCATGACGAAGATGTGCGCCACGGACGTGAACCCGTCCCGGGAGAACAGCCTGCGCGCGAAACTCCCCTCGCCCTGCACCGACATGTCCATCGCCGCGTGGCCCTCCATGGAGCCGGACAGCCCCTGCTCTGCCTGCTCACGCGCTCGGCTCAGCAGCCGCTCGCGCAGGAAGAGCCGGAACAGCACGGCGAGCACGACGATCATGACCGGCCCGCCGACGAACTCGGCCGCGGTGAACTGCCAGCCCATCAACAGGGCCATGATGATGCCGAGTTCGATGACCAGGTTGGTGGAGGCGATCTCGAAGGCCATCGCCGCGGTGAAGTTCGCGCCCTTGCGGAACAGCGAGCGGGCCAGCGCCACTGCCGCGTACGAGCAGGACGAGGAGGCCGCGCCGAGCCCGGCGGACAGGGTCAGGGTGCGCGGGCGGTCGTCGCCGAGCAGCTCTACGACCGTCGAGCGGCGCACCACCGCCTGCACCACGGCGGACAGTGTGAAGCCGAGGATCAGTGCCCAGGTGACCTCCCAGGTCATCGACCCGGCGATGGACAACGCGTGGCCGATCGCATCCACAGCTCGGCACCCTTCCCGTGGCGGTTGCGTCCACCGTGAGTATCCCCCTGGGGGTATGTTCTGTGCGGTTGTCCGGAACGTCGCCGGCCGTGACGGAGAGCTAGTGCCCCGGCAGGCAACGTTCGCCCCGTCGCGACGCCCGGCACGCTCCCCCACTGCCTTAAGGGCGTGGGAGGTGCCCCCACTCGCCGCACCGGGCACAGACCCAAGTACGTCCAGTACGAGGGCCCGCACCCGGCACGCCGAGAGCACGCACCGGACGCCGCTCCTTTGCGGGCAAACGTTGCCTACCGGGGCACTAGGCCACCCGCGACGCCGACCTGGAGCGCTACCTTTCCGACCTGCTCCGCAGCCGCGAACGGCTCATGTCGACGTTTGAGGCCGACGACTGGGCCCGCAGTGAGGCCATACCCTCCGAAGAGGAGGACCGCCGCGTCCGCCGCCTGATCAACCGGGTGAAGGCAGACCTGGACGACCTGTCAGAAGACTCGCTGGCGAGGCCTGGACCCTGCACGAGGGCTACCGCCTGTACAGGGTCGGCACGATGTCCCCGACCGCGCGCGCGTATCGGCTTATCCGCACCGTCATCCACCGCAGCTACCTGCCTGGCGAACGGTTCATGACCCGCTTCGAGATCGGCCAGGCCTTCGACATCGGCACCAAGGAGGCCGCGGCCGCGGTGCGTCGGCTGGTCGCCGAAGGGCTACTGGTGGGGCCGCGCGGGCAGTACGTCAACCACTCCAGCCGCGATTGGCAGCGCCGACGTGTCAAGCAGCTGCGCGAGCGCGCCAAGGACCTGCGCCGCGAGGCCCTCGAACTGATGAAGACGGCACGGGAGATCGAGCAGCAGATGGCCACTTCTGACTACTCCAAGGTCACGTAGTCCCGTTCCGTGATCTGGCAGGTGCCTGTACGGACCGTCTCGTCTGAGAGCAGTGTGAACAGGCGGTTCCGGCGAACGCGCGGTCCGCCGCGGCGGCATCACGTCCCGTGAGGTGGGCGGCCGCGTCCAGCGAAGCGGACAAGGGCCGGCGCATGGCGGTGCTGAACTGGTACGGCGCGTCGGTAGTGATGTACCGGTCGGCTGTGACCGCGAGGCGTCCGGGCTTTTGCGTAGCGGACTGTCCACGCGGGAGGCGTGAAGCCACCGTTCTTCCTGGCCCTCCCACCGCTTCTACGCGCCGACTGCCTCCATGCGGAGGGCGGCCGCGATGGTTTCCCAGGCGGTCCCGCGGACCCGTTCGGCGATCACCGCGGTCGCCAGGAACGAGTGCTGCATCGATGCGCAGATCCGTGCCGCCTGGCGTACATAGTCACCGGCCTGTGCCAGATCCTCGCCCATCATCTGCGCGTACCGGCCGAGTTGCGTCGCACGGGACTCGACCCCCGAGACCAGGGCGATCCTGTCGAGGGCGGAGTCGGTGTCGGCAGCCTGCTGCCACCCGTGTGGCTCACAGAGCCGGTCCCCCGGGCGGGCGACGGTTGAAGGACCGTGTGTTGAGGGGCCGCGTGGCTGGTCTCCACCGCCGCGTTCCCCTGCCGTGTCACCAAGGACGCAGCGTCGCCCCCCACGCGCACGGGTGAATCCCTCTCCCGTGGCCTCCCTTGATGGGGCTATTTGGATTTCCCCACCCGATGCTCGGGGTGGCCTCGGAGTTGTTCATGTTGGATCCCCAGGTGTGCCTTGCTCCCGAACTGGAGGGCTGGCCAGCCCAGTGGTCTGGGTGGCTGGGCACGACGGTTGGGAACAGCGGTCCGGGGCGAGCGGCCTTCGCGCATACGCGGCAACGGGTTGCGTGGGGCAACTTAGGGTTCGATGACGAGGCGTTCGATGAGGCCGTCGCTGAGTGTGAACTGGTAGCGCAGATCGATGGTGCCGCCGGGGAAGTTGCCCTCGAGGTGGTGGGTGGCGATGTAGCGGGTTGCGTCGGTCTGCTGGGCGTGGGTGAGGTGGATGGTGTAGGTGAATTCGGTGGCGGATCGGTTGAGCCACGCCTCGATCGCCTCGGTGCCCTCGTAGGTGTTGCCGTCGTCGATCACTGTGGCTTCGCGGGTGAACGCCGTGATTGCGGTGGCGGTGTCGTGGGTGCGGTGCGTCGCACCGGCGCCCACCCGCCGCATCCTGGACGAGTACGCCGAGCACGTGCCCGCCGGCCGGAGCGACGCGAGCGAGGACCCGCGGCTGACCTCCCTCACCGACCGCGAGCGTGAGATCCTCGTCGCCATCGGCAAGGCTGGACCAACGGCGAGATCGCCGCCCGCTTCGTCGTGTCCGAGTCCACCGTGAAGACCCACGTCGGCCGGGTCCTCGCCAAGATCGGTGCCCGCGACCGCATCCAGGCCGTGATCTTCGCCTACGACCTCGAACTCGCCCGTCCCGGTACGGGGTGAGCGGACGGCGGAGGCCACTCCAGCTCGTCGGCACTACGCCGTTCGGGCCTGTCGTGTGGGCTGCTGCCTGTCAACTCCCTCACTTTGGAGAGGTGAGGGGGCGCTTCTCACCCGCCTCCAACCGACGAACCGTACTGTGAGAGGTCCCTCCTACGAAATGTAGGAGAAGATGATTCCGGGGCGCGTGACGACGAGAGGCGCAAGATGGCCGACGGCTCCAACGTCACGAAGACCAGTGCCCCTCGCACCGGCCTCCCACCGCGGACCGCCCGGCCTCGGGGCCGATGGGGCGAACCGTGGCTCGCGGCCGTCGCGGGGGCTTTCACGCTTGCCCAGCTCGTCCTCGTACGACCGGATCTCGGTCTCGGCTGGGACGAGACGGTCTACGTCAGCCAGGTCAGCGGCCACGTTCCCGCCGCATTCTTCAGCGCACCCCGCGCCCGCGGCATCTCTCTCCTTGTCGCGCCGATTGCGTCGTGGTCGCACTCCACCACCGTTCTGCGGGTCTACCTGGCGATCCTCTCCGGTCTGGCCCTCTACTTGGCCCTGCGCGTCTGGCGAGCTCACGTCATGCCGCGCGTCCTGGCCCTGGCGGGCGCCTTGTTCGCCTCCTTGTGGGTGACGGTGTTCTACGGCCCGCAGGCCATGCCCAACTACTGGGTCGCCGTAGGAGCCCTGACCTGCGTCGGCTGTTTCGTTCGTATCCGGGCGAACGCAGGTGACCGGGCAGCCTGGTGGGGTGTGTTCGCGGGCGCGGCGCTGATGGCGTGGATGCGCCCGATGGACGCCGTCTACGTGGTACTGCCCCTGCTCGCCCTCGCCCTGCGCCGACCCCGCCTCCTTGCCGTGCTGGTCGCCGGACTCCTGGCCGGCGCCGGTGAGTGGGTGATCGAGGCGTACCTGAGCTACGGCGGCCTTTCGCAACGTCTCTCCGACGCCTCCCGCATCCAGGGCGGCCTCGGCTGGCACCTGGCGGTGGTCGACCAGCTGCGCAGTCTCGGCGGGCGCACCCTCTGCCGCCCCTGCACCGGATCGGCCCCCAACCCGGTGGTGACCCTGTGGTGGTTCGCGCTGCCGGTCCTCGCCGCGCTCGGCGCGGTGGCCGCCGTCCGCGCCCGGCACGCCCGGCCCGTCCTGCTCCCGCTGGCCTGCGCTGTCACGGCTGCTGTCCCCTACCTGTTCCTCATCGGCTACGCGGCCCCCCGCTTCCTGCTGCCCGCCTACGCCCTGCTTGCCCTCCCTGTCGCACACGGCCTCGCTCACCTGGTCAGCGCCCAGGCTCGGGGGACCGCGCGGAGCCTCGCCGTGAGCCTGGTGGCGGCCGGCCTGGCATGCCATCTGGCCGTGCAGTACGTCGTCCTGGAACGCACCGTGCACGGTTCTGTCGCCAACCGTGACGACTGGTCCCGCACCGCGTCCGCCCTCCACGCGCTCGGCGTACGGCCGCCGTGCCTGCTCAGCGGCTACGAGGCCGTGCCGATCGCCTTCTACACCGGTTGCGGCTCGGCACAGACCGCGGGCCACGACGCCAGCACCACGGTGCCCGCACTGACCCAGGCCGCCCACCGGACACCCGTCGCGGTTCTCGCCCCTCCGGGAGACGGTCCGCCCGCCTACGCACGCACCTGGCCCCTGGAGAGGGCCGGCGTCCTCCACGCCTATGTCGCTCCCTTCGTCCGGCAGGGGCGGTGACTCCGGTGGCTGTGTCGGACTGCGTGCCCGTGACCGCGGGCAGGCGCCTCTGTCTCCGGTTGGGGATCACTCTGGCGGTGCTGGTCGCCGCGGGTGCCATGCTCGCCGTGCACCGGGCCACGCTCGACAGCGGGACCGACCAGCTGGCCGCCGCCGATGGGGAATGGCTGTTGCTCGCCTGCTGCGCCACCGTCGCCACGTGGGTGTGCGCGGCTGTGGCGCAGCAGGGGGCGGTCATCGAGCGGCTGCCGCGGGGACGGCTGGTGGCCGCGCAGTTCGCGGCGTGCGCAGCCAACCACATCCTGCCCGCGGGGGCCGGGGCGAGCTTGGTCAATCTGCGGTTCCTGACGCGGTGTGGCTTGTCCACCAGGCGCTCGGCGACGGCGCTGGCCGTGAAGGCGGCTGTCGGCGGGATCGTCCGATGCGTGCTGGGCGTGACACTGCTGGTGGCCTCGCCGGGCGCTGTCCCGCTGTCGGCGCGGGTCCCGAATGTGCTGGTCCTGGCGCCGGCGGCGGTGGCAGCCCTCGTGCTGGCGGTCGCGGCCAGCCGCCGACTCAGGCGGGCGGTGGGGCGGGCCGTGGCCGACGTGCGGGAGGTGCATCGCTCCCGCGGGCGGGCCTGCGCGCTGTGGGGCGGCTCGGTCGCGTTCGCGTTGCTGCACGCGGGCGTTGTCGTGGCCGTGGTCCACGCGCTCGGTCTCGCGCTGCCCACGAGCCATGTGGTGATGGCCTACCTCGTAGCCAGCGGGGCGGCGGCGCTGCTTCCCACGCCCGGAGGACTGGGGTCGCTGGACGCCGCGCTCGCCCTGGCGCTCACGGCCGCCGGAGCACCGGGGCAGACGGCGATCTCGGCGGTCATCGGCTACCGCCTGCTGACCGGCTGGCTGCCCATGGCCCCCGGCCTCCTGGTGCTGGGTCTGCTGGCCCGCCGCTCCGTCCTGTGAATCGCCTCCAGGTGTCGTCGACTCGCGGATGGCGGGTCGACTTCTTCGGTCTGCCGGTTCTTCGATCTGTCGGCGACGGGCAGCCACCGGGGCACGGAGCCGGCGAGCGTGGTGCGCCGTGAGGCGGAGCCATGGGCCCCTTCTCACCCTGATGGATCTGCCTGCCTGTCCAGCCGGTACCCGTGCCCCCGCAGCGTCGTGATTTCCGGCAACCGGGCCGGGCGCCCGCCTGCCTCGGCAGCCTCCGTCAGTCGGCGCCGCAGGCCCGCCATCGTCACGTCGAGGGTCTTGGTGGACCCGAACCAGTTCTCGTCCCAGACCTCGGCCATCAGCGCCTCCCGCGACACTGCCTCGCCGACACGCTCTGCCAGCACCGCGAGTAGGTCGAACTCCTTTGCCCGCAGCGGCACTTCGACACCGTGCAGCGCGCAGCGCCGGGCCGCCACGTCGACGACCAGATCGCCCAGCCGCACCGGGTCCCGGGCCGGGGGCGCCACCGCGTGCCGCCGCAGATGCGCCCGCAGCCGGGCGAGCAGCACGGTCAGGCTGAACGGCTTGACGAGGTAGTCGTCGGCCCCGGCGTCCAGTCCGGCGATGACGCCGATGTCCTCGGTCCGCGCGGTCAGCACGACGATCAGCAGGTCGGGCAGGCGGGGGCGCAGATACCGGGCGACGTCCAGACCGTCCATGTCCGGGAGTCCCGGGTCCAGCAGCAGTACGTCGTACGGGGCCCGGGTGGCCTCGGCCAGCGCGCTTGCTCCCGTGCGGCACCATGTCGGCGCGTAATCGTGGCCGAGCAGGCCGGACTCCAGGTGACGGCCGATGGTGTCGTCGTCCTCGACGACGAGGACGCGCAGGCGGCTGCTGCGGTCCGGTGTTGCGGGCATGCGCATGGTCGACAGCCCAGGAGCGGCCCGGCCGAGGGGCTCGCCGTCGGTGCAGGTTGCGTTCACAGGTCGCGGAGTTCTTCCACAGCGGGGCGGCGGGTGCTGCGGATGCCGTTGAGGGCTGCGGCGAGAATGGCGGCGACGGCGGCCGTCGCGGTGAGTGCCAGGGACCGACAGGCTCGCGGGCGGGGGATCGAAGACCCCGGTCAGGACCTTGACCAGCATCTGTGACAGGGCCCAGCCGATCAGGGCGCCTCCGGCCAGGCCGCCGGCGGCCAGCAGCAGGGCCTCGGTGAGGACCATGCCGCGCAGATGGCGTACCCGCGCGCCGAGGACCGTGGCGATCGCGAAGGTGCGGCGGCGCTCCGCCAGTCCGAGGGCGAGGACCAGCCCGCCGGCAACGGCGGCCAGCAGGACGGCGAAGGCGAGTTCTATGCGGGTCAGGCCGACGAGGTCGACGGAGGTGAGGCTGGTGCCGACGGTGCCGCGGGCCTGGGTGAGGTCGGTGACGGTGGCACCCGGTGCCGAGCTGCTTGCTCAGCTGTGCGGCGATCTGCTTCTGGTGGCTGCCGCCGGTGTCGAGGAGGAAGGCGCCGACCGCGTCGCTGCCGGTGGCCTTGGTGATGTAGGAGGCGTTGGCGACGAAGAAGCTGTCCTTGGGGGCGGTGGGGAACTCCTTGGCGATGCCCGCGTAGTGGAAGGGGACGGTGCGCAGTGCCTTGGTACGGGCGTCCTGGATGCGCAGGTTGACGGTGTCGCCGGGGGAGAGCTGGAAGTCGTTGACGGTCTCGACGCTGACCAGGAGGTCGTCCGGGCGCTGGGCGAGGCGTCGCATCAGCTGGTGGGCGCTGCCGCCGGCGAAGTAGGCGTCCTGGAGCGAGGTGGCCCGGGTGATGGTGTCCGGGCGCACGCCGTAGAGGTCCTGCAGATCGGAGCCGACGTGGGCGAAGCGGTGCTGGAGGGGTTCGACGTGCCGCACGCCGGAGATCTTCAGGGCGGAGCCGGCACCGGATGGCACTTGGGCTCCGGGTGGTTCGGTGACGGTGACGTCGGCGCCGTTGGTCAGCCGGGCGTCGACTTCGGACTGCTGCTTGTAGGTGGCGTTGAAGACGGCGGTGGACATGGCGAAGGAGACGGCGAGGGCGAGCAGCACCACGGATCGGGCGAGCGGACGCCGGCGCCGGGCCAGCATGGCCGCGGTGGTGCCGGACAGGGTCGCCGTCAGCGGTCGGGCCAGCCGGGCCACGACGGGCCGGCCGTGGCTGAGCGCGAGCAAGGTGAGGTGCCACAGCAGCAGGACCGCGCCGATCCACAGCAGGGCGGGGCCGAGGAAGGCCCAGTACGACACGGAGATGCTGGGAACGCCCTCGGGGGCGAGGACCAGCGCGTACTGGTTGCCGGAGGATGCGCGGAAGACCAGCCACGAGCCGATCAGGAGCGCGAAGTCCAGGCCGTACCGCAGCCACCAGGGCGACCGGGAGTGTTGTACGCCCTCCTGTTTCCTGGTGTCGGCGACGGTGACCGAGCGCAGGTCCCGCAAGGCGGGGACGAGGACGGCCTCGGCGGCCACCACGGCTCCCAGCACGAAGGCGATCGCGTACCAGACGGTCCACGTCCCTGCGCTCGCGCCGAACGAGGCCGCGCCGAAGGCGAGACGGCCGGTGAGCGCGGCGACACCCAGCCCAGAGAGGCCCCCGGCGAGGCCGATCAGGGCGGCTTCCAGGCCCGCGAAGCCTGCGATCTGACGGGGCCGCAGCCCGCGCAGCCGCAGCAACCCCTGTTCCTGGCGGCGCCGTTCGCTGCCTGGCGCGGCCCTGCGACCGGTCGAGCGCATCCGCCGGGAGGCCGCCGCGATCTCCGAGACCGAGCCCGAACGGCGCCTTACCGTCCCGCCGACCGGGGACGAACTGGCCCGTCTCGCGCACACCCTCAACGCCATGCTCGCGCGCCTCCAGGAGGCGCTGGAACGCGAGCACCGCTTCATCGACACCGCAGGACACGAACTGCGCACCCCGTTGGCCCTCCTGCGGGCCCAGCTCGAACTGGCCACGGCGCGCCCGCGCGACCGCACCGAACTCGAAGCCGCCATACGCTCCGCCGCCGCCGAGACCGACCGCCTCGTCGGACTCGCCGAGGATCTCCTTGTCCTCGCCCGCACTCGACAGGGCCGGCTCCCGCTGCGCCGCGAACCGGTGTCCCTGCCGCGGCTGCTCACCGAAGCGGCCGAGGCGTTCCGCGCCCGCGCGACTGCCGACGGCTCGACGATCACCGTGGAATCTCCTGGCAGCCGCGAAGCAACCGCCAACCTCGATCCGGTACGGCTGCGCCAAGTTCTGCACAACCTCCTCGACAACGCGCTGCGCCACTCCGGCCCCTCCGGACCGGGCCGCATCACTCTCGGCGCCGAACACGCGGACGGCGTGGTGCACTTGTGCGTGCACGACCAAGGACAGGGCTTCGCGCCCGACATGCTCGCCGGGCCGCCGCCGAACCCCCGTCCTGACGCGGGTTCCGGCGGGCTCGGCCTCGCCATCGTCGGGACGATCGCCGCGGCCCACGGCGGCCGAACGCTTCGGGCACCTCTGATGCGAGGGGCGGACGGTCAAACTCTACAACATGTAGTAGGTTAAGTCGTACGAGATGTAGTAGTTCCGGCGGCGGTCGCCTCTTCTTGAATTCTACAAGTCGTAGTAGATCCAGATGGACTGGGAGGTCCTACGGTGCGGGCGTGCTGGAACGCCCCCGGCGGGCCGCGGCGATGCCTGTGCGGCCGTGTGGGGCGGGGCGTCCGAGCTGGCCGTCCCGAAGTCACTCTGTAGCGGAGGCGGAAGAAGACTCGTGCCGATCAAGGTGAGCGTGGTGATCCCGGTCTACAACCCGGGTAGGTACATCGAGGACTGCATCGCCTCTCTTCTGCGTCAGAGCATGCCGGACGACGAGTACGAAGCGATCTTCGTGAACGACGGTTCCACCGACGGGACGCCCCAGCGCCTGGACCGGCTCGCCGCCGAGTACCCGCACATGCACGTCATCCATCAGGAGGCGTCGGGCTGGTCGGGCAAGCCGCGCAACGTCGGTGTTGCCGCCGCCAAGGGTGAGTTCATCCAGTTCCTGGACAACGACGACTGGCTGGGCGACGAAGCTCTCGAACGTATGCACAACTACGGCGTGGAGAACAACGCCGACGTGATCGTGGGCAAGATGGCCGGAAAGGGCCGCCCGGTCCCGCGGGAGCTGTTCCGCAGGAACCGCCCGCACGCGAACGTCGACAATGCCCCTCTGATCGACAGCCTCACCCCGCACAAGATGTTCCGGAAGGCATTCCTGGACAAGCACAACCTCCGGTACTTGGAGGGGCGCCGCCGCCTGGAGGACCACGTCTTCGTCACCGAGGCCTACCTGCGGGCCGAGAACGTCTCCGTCCTCAGCGACTACATCTGCTACTACCACGTCAAGCGGGACGACGCGTCAAACGCGGGCTTCCAACGCTTCGACCCGGTCGGCTACTTCAAGAACCTCCGCGAGGCCCTCGACGTCGTCGAGGAACTTATCGAGCCCGGCCCGCTGCGCGACAAGCTCTTCCGCCGCTGGCTGCGCGTCGAGATGGTCGAGCGCATGCGCGGGCAGCGGCTGCTGAAGCTGCCCGCCGACTACCGCCGGGAGCTGTTCGACGAGATCCACAAGGTGGTCATCGAACGCTTCGGCCCCGGTGTCGCCGCGGGCATGCAGCCCACGCAGCAGATCGTCGCCGGGCTGATCGCGGCGAACCGCCTGGGCGACATCGAGGTATTCGCCAAGTGGGAGAGAGGCATCAAACCCTCCGGCGCTCTGGAGAGCCTGAGCTGGGAGAACGGCAAGCTGAGCATCGGTTTCACCGCCGAGTACACCTCGGGCGGCGGGCCAGTCACCTTCCGCTCGGACGGCGACAAGGACCTGCTCGTCCCTCCGCTGCCGCAGGGCAGCCTGGACGCCATCGCGCTGGTGGGCGCGGACACCTCCGCGCCGCTGGGCAAGTCCAAGGTGGACCTGGTCGTGCGCGAGCGCGACACGGCGGCGGAGTTCTTCCAGCCCGTCGAGCTGACCCGCGAGAAGGCCGTTGTGGAGGGCCGGGACGGGTCCTTCCGGCAGATCCTGCGGGCCACCGCCGAGGTCGACCCGCTCACGGCGGCGAACGGCGCGGAACTGGGCGACGGCATCTGGGACGTGCTCATCCGCATCAGCTCCTGCGGCTGGACCAAGGACACCCGCCTGGGTTCCGTGCGGAGCGACGACGTCCGTCAGGGGCGCATCGGCGCTCTGCTCGGCTCCCCGGAACGCCTGGTTCTCCCGTACTGGACCGACCCCTACGGCAACCTCTCGCTGGACATCGGCCAGAAGACCGACCGGCTCTCGTGCGACCTCACCGCCCTGACCCCACCCGAGGTCACGGTCACCGGCGACACCGCCCGCCTCACCGCCGCCCTGCCGCTGCACGTCCCGGGCAGGGCCGACGTCACGCTCAAGCTGACCGGCCTACGCGCGAGCCGCACCTCGACCGTGCCCGCCGTGCTGGCGGACCGCCCGGCCGGCGGCGCCGACCTGATCGCCGACCTTCCGCTGGGCGACCTCGCCGACGGCCACTGGCGGCTGGGGCTGACCCTGCCCGCCGCCGGCAAGGAGAAGTCCGCCGCGCTGGCCCTGGCCCTGCGGGCCGATGGCGGCACGCTCGTCGTCAAGCCGGTCGCTGCCGTCGCCAAGCCGCCGGTCACTGCGCGCAAGTCGACGCTGCGTCGCCTGGCCGGCAAGCTCCGCCGCGCCCTCAAGAAGTAAGAGAACGGACAGAATGCGACCCCTGGGTATCGAAGGCGCGTGGGTGCTGGAGCCGAAGGTCTTCCCCGACGACCGGGGCAGCTTCCACGAGTGGTTCCGGGGCAACGAGTTCCGCGCGGCGAGCGGCCAGGACCTCAACCTGGCCCAGGCCAACTGCTCCTTGGCTGATTCGCCCAGCCGTGTCACGGGCCCTTTCGTGACATCAGGGAGGGGTCCGCGGAGTTCGCTACGCAGTGCAGGGCGGGTGCCGACGATCCGCTGTCCGCACGACCCGGCTGGCGGCTGTCTTCTGTAGCAGCCCGTAGGCGAGCACCGGCAGGAGCAGGTGCGGGTTGTCGGGCCGCTGGGATGGTCGCCGAGAGTCGACGGCCTCGTCCAGTTCACGGCGTCCGCACGGGTGGCGAATGGACCGGGCTGCTCGCCGGGTCTGTGGACTCCCTCCTTCTTGGCCAAAAACAGACCTGCTTGATGAAGACACGACCACTCCTTCCGTGTGCGTTCACACATGCGCCGTTTCAGGTACGCAAGGCGCGACTCTGATGGGCCCGGCCCTCGCAACTCGCCCCAAACACCCGGGAGATGCCCAGATGTCCAGACGTTACGTCAGACTCGTAGCCGTTAGTGCAGCCACCGGAGTCCTGACCGGCGTGACCGGCGCCCAACCCTCAGCGTTCGCCGCCTCCCACCACCGGGCCCCCGCCAGGCACGTCCTGCTGATCTCGGTCGACGGACTGCACCAGTCGGACCTGGCCTGGTACGTCTCCCGGCACCCGAACTCCGCGCTGGCCCGGCTGGTCGGCGGCGGCGTGGAGTACACCCACGCCAAGACCACCACGCCGTCCGACTCCTTCCCCGGCATGGTCGCCCAGGCGACCGGTGGCGGCCCCGGCACCACCGGCGTCTACTACGACGACACCTACAACGCGGCGCTCCTGCCCGCCGGGACCACCAGCTGCAAGGCCGTCAAGCCCGGTGTCGAGGTGGATCTCACCGAAGACCTGGACAAGAACCAGGCATCCATCGACGCCGGTCAGGGGCTCACCGGCCTGCCGGACAGCATCCTGTCGATGACCGGCAACCCGGCTAGCCTGATCAACGCCGCCAAGCTGCCCGTCGACCCCAAGACCTGCAAGCCGGTCTATCCGCACTCCTACCTCAAGGTGAACACCGTCTTCGAGGTGGCTCGCAGTGCGGGTCTGCGCACCGCCTGGTCGGACAAGCATGCGGCGTACGAAATCCTCAACGGGCCCTCGGGCACCGGCGTCCAGGACCTGTTCACGCCCGAGATCAACAGCGACGCCCTCGGTTACCCGGCCGGCAACGACTGGACCAAGGACAACCAGGCCACCGAGCAGTACGACCGCTACAAGGTGAAGGCCGTCCTCAACGAGATCGACGGCTACGATCACAGCCGCGCCCACAAGGTCGGCACCCCGGCGATCTTCGGCCTCAACTTCCAGTCGGTCTCCACCGCGCAGAAGCTGCCCGCCTCCGACGGCCTCCAGGGCGGCTACACCGCCAAGAACGTGCCCGGACCGCTACTGACGAAGAACCTGGACTTCGTCAACGCGCAGATCGGTGCCCTGACTTCTGAGATCGCCAAGCGACACCTGGCCGACAGCACCACGATCATCCTGTCCGCCAAGCACGGCCAGTCGCCCACCGACCCCACCGCGCTCACCCGGATCGACGACGGCCCGCTGCTGGACGGCCTCAACGCCGCCTGGAAGAAGCTCCATCCCACCGCCGGCGACCTGGTCGCGCACTCCGTGGACGACGACGCGATGCTGCTGTGGCTGACCGACCGCTCGCAGGCCGCCACCGAGTTCGCCAAGATGTACCTGCTCGCGCGGAGCGGCACCGGTACCGACATCTATGCCGGGCCCAAGGCCTACACGCGCAGCGGGCTCAGCAAGGTGTACGCCGGAAAGGCCGCGGCCCGCTACTTCCACGTCGAAGCCGGCGACGCCCGTGTCCCGGACGTCTTCGGCCTGGCGCAGTACGGCGTCGTCTACACCGGCGGCACAAAGAAGATCGCCGAGCACGGCGGCGCCCACTCCGACGACCTCAACGTCCCGTTGGTGGTGTCCGGCGCCTCGGTTCCTGACGGCGTGCGCGACTCCGCGAGCGTGCAGACCAAGCAGATCGCACCGACGATCCTGAGCCTGCTCGGTCTCAACCCCCGCTCCCTGCAGGCCGTGCGCGAGGAACACACCACGGTGCTGCCGGTCCGCTGACCAGTCCGGTGCGCCCCGGCCTGACGCGGGCGGGGCGCACGGGCCGCAGTCAGCGACCAACTGCCACACCAGGTGATGACAGGCGCAATCGGTGAGCCCGTACAACCCCCCTTGAACCCGGGTTCGGTCGGTCTCGCCCATACGTCGCAAGGACTGGCTCGTCGGCCTGTCTGCCGCCGCCCTCTTGGGCTGCCCGTTCTCACGGCCTGGAGCCGCCCAGTCGACTGCACCTGGGCGGCCGCGTGGGTGGTGAAGGCTCAGCCGTTCGGTCCTGCCGGGGTCGTGGTGGTCTTGAAGCCCTCGGTCTTGTTGGCCTGGATGGCGAAGTCATTGGTGAACGTCTTGCTGAGGTCCACCGACGACTTCACGTTGCCGACCAGCTTCTCCGTCGCCAAAGAGGTCTTCGGACCGCCGGCCGGCATGAGGCCGTCCGGGAGGAACTGACCCTTGTCCTCGGTCAGGGCCGAGATGTAGTCGGCCTTGGTCACCAACTGGTTCGACACGTACGACGCCGGCAGCTTGTTCGCGATGTCGGCCGCGCTGTGGGTGTTGATCCAGTGCATGGTGGCGACGAGCGCGTCGACGACCTTCTGCACCGTGTCCTTGTGCGAGTTCACCCAGTCGGTGCGGGCGAGCACGCTGGCGGCGGGATAGGCGCCGCCCATCGCCGCCGTGGCGCCGTTCGTGGTGGCCAGGTCGACCGCGGAGGTACCGACGCCCTTCTTCTGGATCGCGGCCACCGTCGGCTGCGTCGTCATGACGCAGGCGACCTTGCCGTTCTGCAGCGCGGCGATTGCGGTGGAGCCCGCGCCGACCCCGATCCGGTGGTAGTCGCTGGTCTTTATGCCCTTCTTGGCGGCCAGGAACTGGGTGAGGGTGTCGGTGCCCGAGCCCAGGTCGGTGACGCCGAGGGTCCTTCCCTTGAAGTCGGCGGCCGAGTGGACGCCCGACTTCTTGGTGCACATCTCGCGCTCGCCCGGCGCGCCGGAGAGCTGGACGACGTCCTCGACCGCCTTGCCCTTCGCCTGGAACTCGATCGTGTGGTTGTACCAGGCGCCCGCCATGTCCACCTGGCCCGAGGCCATGGCTTCCTCGGCGCCGACACCGCCGTCCTGCTCGGTGCTCAGCTGGACGTTGACGCCGTACTTCTTGTAGTAGCCGAGCTGCTGGGCCAGCTGGTACGGCAGGTAGATCTGCTTGTCGAGGCCGCCGGCCATGAGCTTGACGGTCGGCGTGCCACCCGAACCGCCGGTCGAGGCGGACGAGTTGCCGGAACAGGCGCTGGTGGCGCCGAGGGCGAGAACGGTGAGGACGGACGCGGCGACGGCGACGTGTCGTCTGGACATGGCTGATCACATTCCTTTGCTGAGGGTGTTGAGTGAAGAGGGGAAGGGCGGGGGCGTCAGATGGTGTTGGCGGCCTCGGACGGGGCCAGCGGGCGCCAGGACAGCAGCCGGTGCTCGAGCTTGCCGATCAGCCACTCGGCGCCGAGCACGATGACCGAGATGACGAGCATCGTGGCGAACACGCCGTTGGGGTCGAAGTTGTTCTGCGCGGTTTTGATGACAAGGCCGAGGCCGCTCTGCGCGCCGAGCACCTCGCCGACCAGGGCGCCGACGATGGCGAAGCCGAAGGCGCTGTGCAGGCTGGCGATGATCCAGGTGAGTGCGGAGGGCACGATGACATGCCGGGTGATCTGCATCTGCGAGGCGCCCAGCACCTTGGTGTTGGCGAGGATGTTGGGGTCGACCTCGCGGACGCCCTGGAAGGCGTTGAAGAAGACGATGAAGAACACCAGCACGGCGGCGAGCAGGATCTTCGGCAGCACGCCGATGCCGAACGCGACGATGAAGATCGAGCCGAGGACGATGCGCGGGATCGCGTTGACCATCTTGATGTAGGGGCCGAGCACGTCGGACAGATAGCGGCTCTGGCCGAGTGCCACACCGAAGATCACTCCGGTGACGGACCCGAGCGCGAAGCCGGCGAGCGCCTCCTGGAGAGTGGTCCAGATGTTGGCGTAGAAGGACCCGAACTCGGTGCCGTGCCGGATGAGGTCGACCAGCCGTTGGGCGATGCCGGACGGCTGCCCGAAGAAGAACTTGTCGACGATCCCCCAGGCGGTGAAGGCCTGCCAGCCACCGAGGACGAAGACCGCGAGACCGACGCGACCCGCCCACACCAACGCGATGCGCCGCCGGACGGCGCTCTTGGCGGCGGCCGCGGCCGAGACCGGTGAGCCGTCCTCGACCGGGGCGGTGGAAACGGTGGATGTCGTACTCATGCCGTACCTCCTGCGGTGCGCGCGTAGGCGCGCTCCACCTCCTCGCGCAGCGAGTCCCAGATCTGGTGCTGAAGTTCGATGAAGCGGGGCTGGAAGCGGATCTCCTGGACAGAGCCGCGCGGGCGCGGCAGGTCGATGTCGAAGACCGCCTTGACCGAGCCGGGGCTGGACGTCATGACGACGACCCGGTCGGCGAGCGCCACGGCCTCGTCGAGGTCGTGGGTGATGAAGATGACCGACGGGCGGATCTGCTCCCACAGGCCGAGCAGTTCGGTCGACATGATCGCCTTGGTCTGTACGTCCAGGGCGCCGAACGGCTCGTCCATGATCAGGATCTTGGGTTCGTTGATCAGCGCCGCGGCCATCGCCACGCGCTTGCGCATGCCGCCGGAGAGCTGGTGCGGGTAGCGGTCCTCGAACCCCGTCAGGCCCACCCGGCGCAGCCAGTCGCGTGCCGATGCCTGGGCCTGCTGCTTGGGCACCTTGCGGAAGACCGGGCCCATCAGGACGTTGCCGAGGACCGTCTTCCACGGCAGCAGCGCGTCGGTCTGGAACATGAAGCTGACGCCGTCGGTGACGCCGTCCACCTCACGGCCGCCGACCTTGACCGAGCCCTCGCTGGGCCGGTCGAGCCCGGACACCATGCTCAGCGTCGTCGACTTGCCGCAGCCGGTCGGGCCGACCACCGCACAGAACTGGCCCGGCTCCACGGTGAACGAAACGTCCTGCAGTGCCGTGAACACCTCACCCGCGGGAGTCAGAAACCGTTTGGTGAGTCCTGAAATCTCGACTCGCGCGCTGTCCCGGCCGATCTTCTCGGCGGCGGGGCTCGTCGCAACATCGTTTCGCGAAGCCATCTGAGGCTGTCTCCTTCCTGACCTCGGAGGTCGAGGAAGGCAGACGCTAAAGGCCGCCGAGAGTTACGTCGCTGTTTCAGACGTATCCCGCGTTAGACGTGTTAACAGGGGTTCTGCGCGTTCTGCTCAGCCGGCCGGGGGGTGGGCAGAGTGGCCACGGTGGGACACAATCACGCCACCACGGGTACGGCGAAGGGGCCGGCCCGGCAGCACGACAAGGGCGAAGGCACCTGTGATGCCCATCCGTATCCGGATCGGCCGCGGCGGGAACGGGAGGCTCTCCGCGCGGATCCTGGCCAACCAACTGGCCATTCTGGCCCTCACCGGAGCCATCGGCTTCGTACTGTTCGCGTTCGCCCAGCGGGCCGAGATCGACCGGGCGTACGAGGGGCGGGCACTGGACATCGCGCAGACCACAGCCGCCGACCCGCAGATCCAGCAGGCCATGGCGCACGGGGGCGGCGACGGCATCGTGCAGACCGTCGCCGAACGGATCCGGAAGGCGTCGGGAGCGTCGTACGTGGTGGTGATCGACCTGCACGGAATCCGCCACTCGCACCCCGACCCGGCGCTGATCGGCGAGCCCGTGGGCGATCCGATCCCGGTGCTGGACGGCCGCCCCCACGTGGGCTCCGACCAGGGCGCGACCGGGCGGTCCGCCAACGGTAAAGCTCCGCTGTACGGGCCCACGGGCAAGCTGGTCGGCGAGGTGTCGGCCGGCATCCCGGAACGCGATGTGCTCGGCGAGCTGTGGCGGGAGCTGCCCACCTTCGGCCTGTATGCCGCGATCGCCGTCGCGCTCGGCTCGGCGGCGGCGTTCTGGTTGGCCAGGCGGCTGAAGCGGTCGACCTTCGGACTGGAGCTGGAGGAGATCGCCGGACTGCTCCAGGACCGCGAGGCCATGCTCCACGGCATCCGGGAGGGCGTGATCGCCTTCGACCCCGACGGCCGGATCACCGTGGTCAACGATGAGGCCCGCCACCTGCTCGGCCTCGGCACCGCGCTCGGCAGCACGCTCGAGGAAGTGCTGCCCGACGGGCGGCTGCGTCGCGCCCTGGACGGCGCCCTGACCGGCACCGACCTCAACGTGCTGACCGACGACCACTGCCTGGTGGTCAACCGCATGCCGGTGACCCTGCACGGCCGTGAACTGGGCGCGGTGGTCACCGTCCGCGACCGCACCGAGCTGATCGGGCTGCTGCGCGAACTGGACTCGGTGCGCGGGCTGACCAACGCCCTGCGCGCCCAACAGCACGAGTTCACCAACCGCATGCACACCGTGGCCGGGCTGCTGGACATCGGCGACCACGATGCCGCCTACGAGTACGCCGTCGACTCGGCCGGTGCCGACCAGGCGCTGACCGAGTCCGTACGCGAACGGATCGGCAACGCGCTGCTCGTGGGGCTGATCGTCGCCAAGACCACGGTGGCCGCGGAACGCGGGGTACGGATGGTGCTCAGTGACGACTCCGCGCTCGGCGAGGACCCTCCGCATCTGCGCCGGCTGCTGACCATCGTCGGCAACCTGCTGGACAACGCGATCGACGCGGCGGCCGGCGGACCGCCTCCGGCGGGTGGCCGCGAGGTGGAGCTTTCTCTGGTCGAGGCCGTCGACCTGGTGATGGTGCGGGTCGCGGACAGCGGCCCCGGAATTCCGCCGGACGCCGCCGAGTCGATCTTCGAGGACGGCTGGTCGACCCGACCCGACCGTGGCACCGCCCGGCGCGGCCTGGGGCTGGCCCTCGTCCACCGGCTGACCCAGCGGCACGGCGGGACGATCACGGTCAGCGAGGGGCCGGGCGCTGTCTTCACCGTCAGGCTGCCGCTGCCGCTGCCGCTGCCGCTGCCGCTGCCGGACGCCACCCCCCTACCACGAGAGGCACAGTTCACGACGGCCTCGCCGACAAGAGGTGACCGCGGATGATCCGGACTCTGGTGGTGGAAGACGACTTCCGCGTCAGCCACATCCACTGCGACTACGCGTCCCGCGTCGAGGGCTTCGGGGTCGTCGGCCAGGTGGCGACCGTGGCCGAGACGCTGGACGCGGTGCGCACCCTCCACCCCGATCTGCTGCTGCTCGATGTCTTCCTGCCGGACGGCAGCGGACTCGACGTGCTGCGGCAGCTCAGCGGAGACGCGGGAGGCGCCCGCCCCGACGCGATCATGATCACCGCCGACCGGGACATCACCTCGGTGCGGACCGCCATGAAGCTCGGCGCCGTGGGCTACGTGGTCAAGCCGTTCGGCTCCGCCGACCTGGCCGAGCGGCTCACCGCCTACCGCGAACTCCAGCACCGCGTGGACGCCCTCGGCCAGGCTCCCCGAACCGACCAGGCCGACGTGGACGCCCTCTTCAGCGCTGCCCGGCCACCAGCCGTCCCCCGGATTCCGGCCAAGGGGCACTCCGCCCCGACCCTCGCCCTCCTGCACCAGGTCCTCCGCACCACCCACGACGCCCTGTCCGCGGCCCAGGCCGCCGAACTCACCGGCGTCTCCCGCGCCACGGCCCAGCGGTACCTCTCCTACCTCGTACGTGAGGGCATGGTCCGGCTCGAACTTCGCTACGGCGCCACCGGCCGTCCCGAACACCGCTACCGGATCGTCCATTGAGCCGGGCGCCTCTCCGACAGACCCTGACGGTGACGGTGCTCGCCGGACGCCGGGCACTGGACGAGTTGGAGCAGCGCCGCGGTGAGGTCGAGGCTGCGATGGCTCTGGGGTTCCTGGACCGGGACGCACGGATGGAGATCGCGCGACCCGCGGCGTCCGACGCGCTCCTGCCCGGCCTGGACCAGACACGAACCGTCGGACTGGTCACGCTCCCAGGGGCGTTCGTGGGCATGCTCCTGAGCGGGGCGAGTCCGGTGATGGCCGGAGCCGTTCAACTCTTCGTACTGATCGCGCTCATGGCCGTACAGTCCATTGCCGTCGCCGTGACGGTCGAACTGGTCGCTCGGCACCGCCTGTTCCGCCCTGAGGCCGCCACCGTCTGACCGTTCACGCACGCGAGGCCGCGGCGACGACCCGGCTCGCCGCCGTCTTCTGCAGCAGCCCGTAGGCGAGGACCGGCAGCAGCAGATGCGGTTTGTCGGGCAGTGCGGTGGTGATCAGGACCGCGCTCGCGCTGCTGTTGTTCATCCCGCAGGCGAGCGTCAGCGACGAGGAGGCGGGGGCGTCCAGGCGTAGGAGCCGAGCGGCGGTTCTGCCCAGCACGAAGGACAGCAGGCAGACGAGCGCCGCCACGACCAGTGCCGCACCGAACAGCAGCGGGCGCGGATGCGCGAGGAAGGAGCCCAGGGCGCCACTGGCGTTGACGTAGGTCAGGACGAGCGATCCGAGCAGGGCGACGGGCACGATCACGCGCAGGGTCCGGCTGAGCCACGCCGTCGGCAGCGCGAGTCGGAACAGGATACCGACTGCACAGGGGAGGACCACGGTGACGAGAGCGAAGCCGCCGTGGGCTGTATGGCCGGTCGTTGCCAGTGTGTCCGCGTAGCCGCCGTCGAGGAGCGGCCCCAAGGTGGTGATGACCAGCGGGATGGTGAGCGGGCTGAGGAGTGTGGAGGCGAGGACGAGTCCCACCATGGTGGGTTGGTCGCCGTCGCCCTTGCCGGTCCAGACGGTGGCTCCGGCGGCGACGGGCATCGCCACGATCAGGATCATCGCGGTGGTCAGCCCGCTGCCACCGTCGCTGTCGGGGGTGCGGTGCAGTCCGAACGCGACGACGGGGATGACCAGGAGCGGGATCACCAGGTGCAGGACCAGCCCGGCCAGCAGGGCGGTCGGCTTGTGGAGCAGGCGGCCCAGTTCGCGGACGGGTACCTGAAGTCCGGCGGAGAAGAGCACCAGGGACAACAGAAGCGGGGCGGTGCTCAGGGTCAGGCCGGTGACGGTGCCCAGCGGCACGGTGTGGTCGCGGCGCAGCCACAGACCGGGGCTGGGCAGGAGAAGAGCGGCGACGTAGGACAGCACGACGGCCCGGCCGAGCCGACGGCGCAGCCAGGCCGTCACCCGGTCAGAGGGCGGTGGGGATGCAGTCGGACGGCTCAAGGCGGCCTTCTTCCATGGCGGCGGACGGGACGGGGCGGAACGCCGCTATGCAGGAGCCGTGATCATGAGTCGTCATGCCACTCATAGTGCTCGGGCGAGGCGGATGGGGCAGCCGGTGCCGCACGGCAGTCAGGATGCGTTCAGGTTTCCCGTGGCACGGTCGGGCCTCATGACATACGAGACCTCACAGAGCCCCGCTTCCTCGGAGGGCGACACCCAGGTGGCGCCCTCCGGTCGCCGACTCGGCTGGAACAAGGTGCCCGAAGTCACCGCCTACTTCTGGATCATCAAGGTGCTGTGCACGACGGTCGGCGAGACCGCGGCAGACCTGCTCAACGAGAAGGCCGGTCTCGGCCTGACCGGTGTGTCGGTCCTGATGAGCGCCCTGCTGGCGGTCGTCCTGGTCGTGCAGTTCCGCACCACCGCCTATCGCGCGGGCGTGTACTGGCTCGCGGTCGCCCTGATCAGCGTCGTGGGCACGTTGATCAGCGACAACCTCACCGACAACATGGGCGTGCCGCTGGAGACCAGCACCACTGTCTTCGCGGTCATCCTCGCGATCGTCTTCGTGGTCTGGTACCGGCGCGAGCGGACCCTGTCCATCCACCACATCGACACCACCAGCCGCGAGTCCTACTACTGGCTCGCCGTCCTGTTCACCTTCGCCCTCGGCACCGCGGCCGGTGACCTGGTGTCCGAGCGCATGGCCCTCGGTTACTGGCTCTCCGCGGTCCTGTTCGGCCTGGCCATCGCCGCGGTCGCCCTCGCCCACTTCAAGCTCGGCCTGGACGCGGTGTGGAGCTTCTGGATCGCCTACGTCCTCACCCGTCCGCTCGGCGCGTCCATCGGCGACTACCTCTCCCAGCCCAGCGGAGACGGCGGCCTGGGCCTGGGCACCGTCGTCACCAGCGCCCTGTTCCTCACGGTCATCCTTGGCCTGGTCGTGTATCTGTCGGTGACCCGCAAGGACGTGGAGCAGCCGCAGCAAACCGCCCGGCACGCGGCCTGAGCAGGCAAGTTGCGGGCGTTCAGGATGCGTTCAGGCTGACGCTGTCAAGGTCGACTCCGGCGACTGCCCTCACGGTCGCCTCTTGTCACAGGGCGCTCGTCCCCCATCGCGGGGCGGGCGCCCTGCCGTACTCCCGAACAGGAGCCCCCCACCTTGGAGCAACCGGAACTCCTCACCCCCTTGGACGTCGCGAGCACGACCAAGTCGGTGATGAAAAAACTCCCAGAAGTGACGCCGGCGTTCTGGATCATGAAGATCGCCGCCACCACCGTCGGCGAGACAGCCGGCGACCTCTTCGCGCAGACCCTCAAGCTCGGCTACTTCCTCACCACCATCGCCCTGTTCCTCATCTTCGTGGTGACCTTGGTCGTCCAGCTCAGGTCCAGCCACTACAACCCGTTCTTCTACTGGACCGTCATCCTGTCGACCAGCATGGCCGGCACCACGATGTCCGACTTCATGAACCGTGACGCGAGCGCCAAGTACCTCTCGGGCGGCGCCACTTCGCTGGGCTGGGGTCCGCAGGGCCTTGGTATGGGCTATCCGACCGGCGCCGCGATCCTCATCTCGATCCTGCTGGTCATCTTCGCCGTCTGGAAGGCGACCGGGATGACCTTCCAGATCCGCGACATCGTCACCTTCCGCGGCGAGGCCCTGTTCTGGTCGGCGATCCTCGTCTCCAACACCCTCGGCACCTCCATGGGTGACTTCCTCTCCGACAGCTCCGGCCTCGGTTACGCCGGCGGCGCGCTGCTCGTCACGGGCGCGCTCGCTGTCCTCGTCGCCCTGATGAAGGTGCCGGTGGTGCCGAACGTGCTGCTGTTCTGGATCGCCTTCGTCCTCACCCGCCCCTTGGGTGCCACGGCGGGTGACTTCCTGACCAAGCCGGTCGCCAAGGGCGGTCTGGACCTCGGCACCGCGGGTTCCTCGGCCGTGCTGCTGGCCGTTCTGGTCGGCCTGATGGCCTACGCGCAGCTCCAGGAGCGCCGGACCGTCGCCCCGGTCACATCGGAGCGGGAGGCAGTCGCCCAGCGGGCTGACTGAGTCCGGTCAGCCCGTCGGCAGGTCGACCAGGAAGCGCGCTCCGGAGGTGTACCCGGGGTCGTGGGAGACCTCGCCGCCGACGGTGCGGGCCAGGCGCCGTGCGAGCGGCAGCCCCAGGCCCGCGCCGTCGTGCCTGTCGCCCGGGTCGGCTCGGCGGCCGGGCTGGAAGAGATCGTCGAGGAATTCCTCGGGTACGCCCGGACCGTCGTCGATGACGTCGATGCGGACGCCGCCCGGCAGCTGCCTGGCCGACACGGTCACCGTGGAGCGGGCGTAGCGCAGTGCGTTGGCCAGCAGCGGGCTGACGATGCGTTCGAGGAGAGCGGGCGCGACGCCCGCCTCAAGGTGCGAGCCCCGTACGTCGACGACGGTCCTCACCTGCTCCCGTGTGTCGAGGTGCTCGACCAGCTGACGCAGGACGGGAGCGACGGCGGTGGCGCCGACGGCCGTGGTGGTGTTCTGCGTGCTGTCGCGGGCGTCGTTCAACAGCGTGTCGCAGATGGTGCGCATGGACTGGGCGGCCTCCGCTATCACCTCGTGGGTGGCGTGGGTTTCGTCGGCCGAGCGGGGGCGGGCACGCCACCAGTCGAGCTCGATGATGATCTGGGTGAGTGGGGTGCGCAGTTCGTGGGACAGCTCGCCGGTCAGCTGCTGCTCGTGGCGCAGCACGGTGCGGATGCGGTCCAGCAGTGCGTCCAATGAGGAGCCCAGGCGGGCGAGTTCGGCCGGATGGTGCGCGGCGCCGAAACGTTGGTCGGAGCCGATCGCGCTCCACTGGGTGGCCTGGTCGGTCATGGTGCGTACGGGGCGCAGCGCCCGTCCGACGGCCAGGCGCGTGAGTGCGTAGGTGCATGCGAGCATGACAGCGTCCAGGATCAGCGAACCCAGCAGCAGGGTGTCCGCCGAGTTGCGGTACGGGGCGAGGTCCAGGGCCGTCACCACGGTGGCGGTGCTGCGGTGGCCGGTTACGGGCCGGGAGCACAGGCGGACGAAGCGGGGACTGTCGGAGTGCACGGTGGTGCAGACCCGTTTCCCCTGCGTGGCGAGCCGGTCGGCGGCCAGGGTCAGCGTGCTGTCGGCGGTGGTGGACGGCGGCTTCTCCAGCGGCCGTGGTCCGGCGTAGATCCACACGTTCGCGTCGAGGAGGCTGTCGTTGACGGTCTCCAGGACCCGCACCCGGGGGCCGCTGGTGTCGATGGTGGTGGCGACGGCGGCCGCACGGGCGCGTAGTTCGTCGTCCGCCTGGTGTTGCAGGTGCCGGTCCATCACGGTGTTGAACGCCACGGTCAGGACGGTCATCAGGAGCGCGGCGGTGGTGAGTGCGACGAGGGAGAGCCGGCCGCGCAGGGTGCGGGGAGCCAGGCGGCGCAGGAGACGACGGTTCACGACAGTCGGTGTCCGATGCCGCGCGCCGTCGTAAGGCTCAGGTCGCTGCCCACTTCGCGCAGTTTGCGGCGCAGCCGGCTCAGGTACTGGTCGAGGGTGTTGTCGCTGACCTGTGCGCCGTCCGGCCAGGCGGCCCTGACCAGCTCGCGGCGGGGCACCAGCGTGCCTCCCGCGGCCACGAGCGTGGCCAGCAGCCGGAACTCCGTGGGGGACAGGTCGACATGGATTTTGCCGACTTGCGCACTGTGCCGGGTAGCGTCCAGGACGAGATCCCCGGCGGTGACCACGGCCGGTGGCCCGGCGCGTTTGAGTGCAGCCCGCAGCCGGGCGACGAGTTCGGCGAGGTGGAACGGCTTGGGCAGGTAGTCGTCGGCTCCGGCCGAGAACCCGGACAGGCGGTCGGTGAGGTGGTGGCGGGCTGTCAGGAAGATGATCGGGGCGGCGAAGCCGTTGGCGCGCAGCGCCTGGCAGACGTCCCGGCCGTCCGCGTCGGGCAGGCCGACGTCCAGGACGACCGCGGCGATGTCGTCGGTGGCCAGCCGCAGCGCGGTCGCACCGTCGGCGGCGAGCACGGGCGCGAAGTCCTCGTCCGACAGGCCGCGGCGCAGCACGTCACGCAGGGCGTGATCGTCCTCGACGACCAGGATCTTGTGGTGCATGGTCCTCCGTCGGATCTTCGGCCGTGGGGGTGATGGCCGAGACGAACGATGCGGGCAGCCATCGGGCCATCGCGCACAGGCACACGCCGAGCCACCCGGTGGCGAACAGCCAGCCACCGATGACGTCGGTGAACCAGTGCACGCCGAGATAGAAGCGGGACAGTCCCACCAGCACGCTCCAGCACCCGATGACGACCCGGAGCGAGGTGGCGCCGCGCGGGGCGCGCAGCGAGACCGCGACGATCAGCAGGCCCGCGGTGAGGGCCGCCGTGGTGGTGTGCCCCGAGGGGAACGCCCAACCGCTCGCCTGCGCAGCCCAGTCGGCATGCGCCGGGCGCGGCCGGTGGACGGCGGCCATCACCCCGTAGCGCACCGCCTGCCCGGCGCCCAGACAGGCAAGGGCCAGTGCGGCGGCCCAGATGCGGTGCCGCACGGTTCGCCCCGCCGTCACGCCGGCCACCACGGCGAGGACGTAGGGGATGGCACCACTGCCGGTGTACGTCACCCCTCGGGCCAGAGCCACGGCCACGTCCGGGCGATGGCCGAGCGACCAGACCAGGAAGCCGTCGTCCGCCCACAGCGGAGCGCCATCCTGGCCGATCAGCACCATGGTGAGGAGGCCGAATGCCACGTAGGCGCCCAGACCTATGGTGCCCGCCAGGTCCGCTGCGTCGCGCCGGTTCATGAGGCGGTCAGCAGCGGGCGCAGACGGCCGGAGCCGATCCACCGGCCCACCGATCGCGACCACCGCCTCAGCGTCAGCATCGACAGCAGCGCGACGAGTCCACCGACCAGCACGCCGGCCACGACGTCGTGCGGATAATGCGCGCCGACCCACACCCGGGAGACCGCCATCGCCAGTGCCGCCACGGCCGCGACCGCCCCCAGCCGACGCGAGACGAACAGCAGTGCCACAGCGGCGGCGGCCGCGATCGCCGCGTGGTTGCTGGGGAAGGACCAGTCGCCGGGCGCCGGACACGTCTCCAGGGTCTTCACCCGAAGGCTCTGGCACGGCCGGTCCTCGCGCACCGCCAGCTTCACCAGGGCATCCACGCCATACGCCACGATCACGACCACCGGAACGGCCAGCGCCCTCACTGCGGCCGCATCCCCAACCCGTCGAGCGAACCACCAGCCCACTATCGCGAGCAGGGCGAACACCGCGAGCCCGTACGTCGACCAGAACGAAGCCGCGCCGTCCAGCCAGCCCGGCGCATCCCGGGCCAGACGCACCACGTCGAGGTAGGCGGAGCCGTCTACCGAAGACCCGTCAAAAGCCATGATCACCTGTGTCCCCCCTCGGGCCGGGCGTCCCGCCGAGCCCGATACACCTCGGCAGCAAGGGGGATCAGCGACAGGAAAATGATCAACGCCACCAACGGGAGCAGGTAACGGTCGACGTTCGGGATCGACGAGCCCAGCGCGTACCCCGCGAGAGTGAGGCCGAGGGTCCACACGAGCCCGCCGACCACCTGCCACAACGTGAACGTCCGCACCGGCACCTCCAGCGCGCCCGCCACCGGATTAAGCACGGTCCGCACCACCGGCACGAAACGAGCCAGCATGATCGCCTTCCCATGTCCGTACCGCTCCAGCAGCTCCTCGGCGCGTTTCGCACCCTCGTGCAGACGCCGCGAGCGGCTACGGGCCAGCAACGCGCCCCCCGCCTTCCGGCCGAGCAGATATCCGCACTGCGCCCCGGCCAGCGCACCTGCCGCCGCCGCCACCAGCAACGGTCCCAGGGACAAGTGCACGCCCCCCTCGGCCGAGCCCGTGCACAGCAGTCCGGCCGTGAACAACAGTGAGTCGCCCGGCAGGAAGAACCCGATCAGCAGTCCCGTCTCGGCGAACATCACCACCCCGACGCCCAGCACGCCGAAGGCCGCCAGCAGCGAATGCGCGTCCAGCACGTTCACTGCCAGCTGTGATGCCGGATGGATCGGTGTGGTCATGGCGAGGAGCCCTTTCCGGCAGACAAATTCACGCAAACCGCTTACTGACTACAGTCTTGTAGACGCGCGGTGAACTGTAGACGATCGAGCAGGGGGTGACGGTTCCCGCCTCCGCCCCAAGTAGTGGCAGTGGCGAATCCTGTGTCCCGGATTCGGCTGGACGGACGTTCCCGGCCTCCGGGGAACCGCACTCGCCGAGCTCAACTCTACAAGATGTAGTAGATGTTCTGTGAGTGACCGGATGTACACGGTCACTGAAACGGAAGACGAGGCAGAGACGAGGCAGAGGGGACGGGCGTCATGGCTGACATCTACCGCACCGTGGCCGGCACGGGAACTTGGCGGCGTGTGGTCACGAACCCGACGGCGCCGCCCCCGACCCCGGTCCGGACGCCCGGTGTTCCGGACGCCGGGCCCCAGCATTTGCACCGCGGGATGACCCTCGTGGCCACGATCAGCCTGTTCATCGGGACACGGGCCGCCTGGACCACCGCGATGGCCTCACGTCCGGCCGTCGCCGGCGTCATCTCCGTCTGCTACGCCTCGATCCTCGTCTGCGCCGTTCTCAGCATCCTCGTGCGGAGCCGTCGCGCGCTGATCAGGGTCGACGCCGTCGTACTGATGACGGCTGTCGTACTGGTGATCTGCGGTTACCTGCTCGATCACGCGGGCACCGACGAGGGAGTGCTGACCGCCCAGGCGGCGAACGAGATCCTGCACGGCCATCCGGTCTACGGTCAGCCGTGGCCCGGGCTGTTCGACACTTCGCGCGTCGGGATCACCAAGACCATGTCCGGTGGTGCCGACTACACCTACGGCTACCCTCCGCTGACCGCGCTGCTCGCGGCCCCGGTGCACGCCGTCGTCCACTCGACGGCGGCCGCCACCCTGGTCACCACGGCCGCGCTCCTTGCCTCCTCGGTCCTGCTGTGGTTCCTGCTGCCGGCACCCTGGAGGTCAGCGGCCACCGCGGTCTGTCTCGGCTTCGGTTTCCTGCCGCACTACGCCTACGCCGGCTACCCGGCGATCACGGCTCTCGCCCTGCTCGTCCCTGTTGTCGTCCGCTGGCCCGCCACGGGTGAAGGCGGCCGACTCGGCTCCGGGGGAGTGCTGCGGGCGGCCTGCCTGGGCGCCGCCTGCGCGGCCCAGCAACTCGCCTGGTTCCTTGCTCCATTCCTGCTGATCGGCCTGTACGCCGTCAGGCGCGGGGAACTCGGCCCGCGGCGGGCTCTGACGGTGACCGCCCGCTATGCCGCCACCGCCGCTCTCACCTGGGCCGCGGCCAACGCGTTCTTCGCCGTCGAGGGCTTCTCCGCCTGGCTGCAAGGCGTGCTGCTGCCGCTCGACCAGAAGGCGATCCTGCACGGCCAGGGCCTGATGGGCATCTCCTACTACTTCACCGACGGCAGCAGCCGCCTCGACTACTACTCCTACGGCAGCCAACTGCTCCTGCTCGGCCTGCTCACCGCCACCCTGCTGTTCGTTCGGCGGCTCGGCCCCGCCCTCACCGTCCTGCCGTGGATCGCGTTCTACCTCGCCACCCGTTCCCAGGACGGCTACTTCCTGATGATGACCCCGCTGTGGCTCGCGGCCGCCGCCACCGTCCCGGCCACCGCGTTCGCCACCGCCTGGCAGCCGCGCCTTCCCCACGTCACCGGCGACCGTACGAAGGGCGTGCTGGCCGCCGCACTGCTCGCCCCCGCCCTGGTGTGCGTCGCGATCGCCGCGGCGAGCCCGCCGCCCCTGCGCATGAGCCTCTCGCCGCACTTCGCCAAGCACCACGCGCGCGTGGGTATCACCGCCATCGACGTGCGGGCCGTCAACACCACCGGTACGGCGCTCACCCCGCACTTCGCCAGCCGTACCGGCCAGGGCGCCTCCAACTGGTGGACCATCGCCTCCGGCCCCGCTGTCCTGGCCCCGCACGCCTCCGCCGACTACCGGGTGGAACCCGCAAGCGGCTTCCGCGCCCTTCCCGGCGGCCACGGTCCCGGGACCTACCTCATCGCCGTCACCGGCACCCCGATGACGATCACCAGCGCCCACATCCGGGCGGTTCCTTCATGAGGAACGCGCCCGACTATCACCAACTCACCAGCCCTGACCAGGGAATTCGTCGCGGCGTTCAGGTTGCGGTCAGGTTCGGCGCACGATGTTGAAAGTCATGCACCAGAACGTCCAAAACAATGGCAAACGCATCTGTGGCAACGGGAGTTCACCGTGCCATCGTGCGGTCCATGACCACCGAGCACCTCCTCGACGACCGCCCCCTCACGCCCCTTCGCACCCTGGCGAACAAGGTTCCGGAAGTGACCGCCTACTTCTGGATCATCAAGGTGCTCACCACCGGGATGGGCGAGACCGCCTCGGACTTTTTGGCCCGGCTGCTCGGCCCGGTGCCGGCGGTGGCGCTCGGCGGTCTCGCCCTGGCGGCGTCCCTGGCCGTGCAGTTCGCCGTCCGCCGGTACATCGCCTGGGTGTACTGGACGGCCGTCGTCATGGTCAGCGTCTTCGGCACGATGGCCGCCGACGTCCTGCACGTCGGACTCGGCGTGCCCTACCTGCTCTCCACGCCGCTCTTTCTCGCCGTACTGACCGCCGTCTTCGCCCTGTGGTACGCCGTCGAGCGCACCCTCTCCATCCACGGCATCCGCACCCGCCGCCGTGAGACCTTCTACTGGGCGGCCGTCCTCGCCACCTTCGCCCTCGGCACCGCCGCCGGCGACCTCACCGCCACCGTCGGCTTCGGCTACTTCGGGTCGGTCGTCCTCTTCGCCGTCGCGATCTGCGTGCCCGCGTTCGCCCACCGCTTCGCCGCCCTGAACGCCGTGACCGCCTTCTGGGCCGCCTACGTCATCACCCGCCCCCTCGGTGCCTCACTCGCCGACTGGATGGCGCTCGGACACGCCCGGGGCGGGCTGGGTCTCGGACTCGGACCGGTCACCCTCGCCTGGACGGCGGCCATCGTCTGCTTCGTGGGCTACCTGGCCGTCTCCCGTCGGGACGTACAGCGATAGGGCTGCGACACCTCCGACGACGAGAGAGGACGGAGGAGGACATCGGGGTCCTGTACGACGTCTCGGTCCCCGCCCTGATCGCCACCGTCACCGCCGTCCAGGCCGCCGCTCTGATGCTGCTGTGGACCACCCGGACCACCCGGAACGGGGCGGCTCGCTAGGGCCGTGCGTGATCGCGCAACGGGCCGACGCGGTAACCCCGTTCCTCGCAGGTGTCGAGGATCTGAGGGAGTGCCCCCAGTGCCGAGCGCCAGGCGCCGGGGGCGGAGGTGCAGTCGGAGTCGTGGAGCAGGATCGTGCCGCCGCCGTCCAGGTCGGCGGTGACGGTGCGGTGGACTGACTGCGGGGTGGCGCGTGCTGTCCAGTCCTCTCCCCAGCAGGTCCACAGCACCGGGGTGAGGTCGAGGCGGCGGGCTGCCAGGTGGGCCGCGGTCGACATGACGCCGTACGGGGGCCGGAACAGCGTCGGCCGGCGCCCGGTGATCGCGGCGACGGTGTCGCGGGCCCGGCTGAAGTCGTCGTGAGTGGCGCGTGGGCCGCGCAGCAGCAGGGGGCGGTGTTGCCAGCCGTGGATGCCGATCTCGTGGCCGGCCGCGGCAATCTCGCGGACGAGGCCGGGGGAGCGGTGTGCCTCGCGACCGAGCAGGAAGAACGTGGCGTGCACCTGGCGCTCGGCGAGCAGGCGCAGGAAGTGCGGGGTGGAGCGGGAGTCGGGGCCGTCGTCGAAGGTCAGGGCTATGTGGTCCGGGCGGCCGCGGCCCGAGAGACGGGGCATGAGGCGGTTGCGCAGCGGCCCGAAAGTGGAGATGACGGGCGCCGAGTGGGCTGCGGTGAGGACGGGCAGGGCGGCGAGGGCGGCCGTGCGCAGGATCCGGGCGGCGGTCACGAGTGGCGGTCTCTCGAGCGAGAGGTGGTGTGATCTGGTGGGAAGCCGTCCGGGTCGAGACGGTGGCCGATGGCGTGGATGAGGTCCGGAGCGCCGTACGTCATCGAGACTCCCGTGGCGACGGCGCCTGCCCACACGGCGGACGCGAGGGCGGCGGTGGCGGCGAGCCGGCGCGTCGGACGGCGTCGCTGCCGCGCGGCGGGACGCGGAGTCCGGCCGGGGACTCCTGCCTGGTGCACGCGTGCAATCTCGGCTGCCGGACCACCATCCGGGGTCGGGGCGAACAGGGCGAGACCCGCTGCCCGTTGCTGGAGTCCGAGCGAGCCGTCGATCAGGTCGCACAGCACCGACTTGAGATCGGCCGGGTCGCGTATCCACACGGCCGCGCCGGCTTCGTCCAGGGCAGCAGCGTTGGTCAGCCCGTGCCCGGGTATGCACCGGTAACTGGCGACGGGCAGGCCCGAGGCGAAAGCCTCCAGCGAGGTGAGCCCGCCGGCGTTCTGCACGAGAACGTCGGCGGCGTGCATCAAGGTGGGCATGTCGGCGACCCAGCCGAAGGCGTGGTCGATACCGTCCGCGCGCAGCTGCTCGGCGAGGGCCTCGTTGCGGCCGCAGACGACCACCGGGACGGCGGCGCCGCAGTCGCGTAGTTCCAGTGCCACCCTGCGAACCGGGCCCACTCCCCAGGACCCGGCGACAAGCAGGGCCAGCGGTGCGTTGCGCGGCAACCCGAAGACGGCCCGCGCCCGCTCGCGCCGCTCTGCGTCGCAGGGCCCAAAACGCGGGTCGGTGACCGGTCCGCATACGCGGACGTCGCGGGCCCCGACGGCCCGCGCCTGGGCGGCGGGCACGCCATGGGTGGCGAGGTGGACGTCCACGCCCGGTGCGACCCACAGGGGATGCACCGAGAAGTCGGTCAGATAGGTGAGGACCGGCATGGCCAGCCGACCGTCCAGGCGCAGGTTCCCCAGGACCCGGCTGGCCCCGGGGTAGGTGGAGACGACGGCACCGGTGCCCGGGGGCAGAGCGCGCAGCACCCGGTCCTGCGCCGTGCGCAGCAGTGCCCGTGCCACCGGCCCGCCGCCCCCGGCACGTTCGGTGCTGGTGTAGATCCGCTGGTAGGCCCACGGGGCCCGCACCAGCATCCGGTGGTAGCCCTCCTGGACGGTCCGGCCGAGGTGGGCGGGCAGCAGATCCAGCAGGTCGAAGCGGTCCACGTCGTAGCCCTGCGCGATGAGGCGGCGTGCGAGCTCGGCGGCGGCACCGTCGTGACCGGCTCCGACACTCGCGGACACGATCGAGACCCGCCCCGTGGCGGGCGTCGCGGAGCGTTGCCGGGGAACAGTGCCTGCGAGCGCGGGTCCGGGCGCCGTGATTGCGGCGTGGGGCATGGGTCTTCCTCCGCACAGAACGGGAGCAGCGGAACTCTACGAGTTGTATTAGTTCAAGGTTCGAAGCCCGGAGCATACCTCCTACAACTAGTAGGAGGATGCCGAGTAGTCTGTGCGGACGGATGGCGAAGGGAGGATTCCGGTGGAGGAGCGAGGGGATGAGGGTATTTCCGAGGTGTCGGGCCGGCGGGCCCGCGGTGAACTGGAGAGCGATGTCCTTGCCGTGCTCTGGGCTGCCGACGGGGCCCTGACGGCCCGCCAGGTCCGGGAGGCCTTGCCGGGTGACCTGGCCTACACGACCGTGCTGACCATCCTGTCCCGGCTGTACGACAAGGAGATGCTCGTCCGGCACCGCGAGGGCCGTGGCAATGCGTACGAGCCGGTGCGGGACGAGGCGTCGCACACCGCCCAGCGCATGCGGTCGCTGCTGGAAGGCGGCTCCGACCGGCAAGCAGTCCTGGCCCGCTTCGTATCCGAACTGTCCAAGCAGGACGAGTACGTGTTGCACCAGCTCCTGTCCGGGCACGATGCTCACGCCGAGGACCATCGCTCCGGAGGGACGGCATAAGGCTGTGCTGATCAGCGTGTACGTCCCCTTCGCGGTCACGGCCGTGCTCGCCGTGATCGCGCCCCGACTGGCGCAGGTGCTGCCCCCGCGCCGCGCCGCCTGGGCCCTGGCATGCGCCGCGCTCGTGACAGCGATCGGCTGGGCGGGGGCGCTCGCCCTGCTCGCCTTCACCGGTGTGGCACAGATTCCGGAGATCGCGGAGGAGGGCCGCTGGTCGGTGGCCGCGCTGCGGGCCGAGGACCCGGTCTACCTCGTCGTCGCGGGCGGCAGCGCACTGGTGCTGGCCACGGGCGTCGTCTCGCTGGGCGTGGCCGCCGTACGGCAGACCCGACAGGTGGTCCGGGCGCGGCGGGAGTGCGCCCGGCTGCCGGCGGAGACGGAGCTGGTCGTGGTGGACGACGACGCCCCGCTGGCCTTCGCGCTGCCCGGGCCGACGGGCCGGATCGTGGTCTCCCGGGGAATGCTGCGCTGTCTCAGCGACCGCGAGCGCGAGGCCCTGCTCGCACACGAGCGGGCTCACCTGCGTGGCCGTCACCACCTCTTTCAGAGCCTGTGGAGGCTCACCGCGGCCCTGAATCCGCTGCTGCGGCCACTGGCCGTTGCGGGCGGCTTCGTCCTGGAACGCTGGGCAGACGAGGAGGCCGCGCAGCGCGTCGGCAACCGTAGGATCGTCGCGCACGCCGTCGGGCGCGCCGCCCTCGCATCCGCTGGTGCCTCCCCGCCTGCGGCACTGGCTGCGACCGGCGGGGAGGTTCCGCAGCGGGTGCGGGCCCTGCTGGCCCCGCCGCCCGCACGCCGGAGTCTGCCCCTTGTTGCGGGCGGCCTGTTGCTTGCCGTGTGTTGTGTGAGCCTCGCCAATGCCGCGTCCGACAGCGATCGGATGGTGGACAGCGCGGAGTGTGCGGCGCACGCCGCTGCTGTGAGCCCACCGTCGGCGGGAGACCGCCTGCACGGGCCCGACCTCTGCCGCAGGGACCACGACCACTCGGAACTTCAGGAGCACCGCCCCTAGCGAGGCGGCACTTGGCCCTGTCGGTTACGTGGGTTCAGGTCGCGAGCAGTCCGCGGCCCAGCCAGTCCTTGCCGTCGCGTGCTCCCGGCAGGGCGTAGAAATAGCCACCCCCGGTGGGGGAGATGGAGTCGACGAGGGGTTCGTCGATGAGGCGGGTCTGGGTGGCCTCGAACTGCCGCTTGACGTCCTGCTGGTAGCAGCAGAATGCCAGGCCCATGTCGAGGTTGCCGATGTCGTCGATGCCGCGGTCGTAGTTGTAACCGCGGCGCAGGATGCGGGAGTTGTCGGTCCAGGCGGTGCGTGGGTTGGCGAGGCGGATGTGGGCGTCCAGCGGGATAGCGTTGCCGTGCGGGTCCTTGGCGTAGTTCGGGGTGTCGGTTTCCTGGGCGCCGTCCAGCGGGGCGCCGGTGTCCTTGCGGCGGCCGAACATCAGCTCCTGCTCGCTGAGCGAGACGCGGTCCCAGAACTCCACCAGCATCCGGATGATCCGGATGACCTGGTAGCTGCCGCCCTTGGCCCAGGCCGGCTCGCCGTCTCCGTCCCCGACCCAGATCAGACGGTTGGCCTCGCGGGCCGAGGTGACGTCCGGGTTGGCGATGCCGTCCTTGAAGCCGAGCAGGTTGCGCTGGGCGCCGGTGGGGCGTGGCGCGCTCTGGAAGCCGTCGACGCGCCACTTGATCTGCATGGCGCCCCGGGTGTGCTTGGCGATGTCGCGCAGAGCGTGCAGGACGGTGTCCTGGCGGTGGGCGCAGATCTGCAGGGAGAGGTCGCCGTGGCACTCGGCGGGATTGAGGTTGTCGTTGGGGAAGGTCCGCATCTGCGCCAGACGGCGGGGTTTCGCCTTGGCGAGGCCGTAGCGGTCGTCGAAGAGGGAGGCGCCGACGCCGACCGTGATGGTGAGGCCGTCGGCGGGGACGGTCGGGCCGAGGATGCCGTTGTCGGAGGGCGGGGCGCCGACGCCGAGGTCGGTGGGCGTGCCGCCGGATGTGAGAAAGCGGGCCCGCGTGGTGATCGTCTTCAGGAGCTCGGCCAGCGCGTCGCGGTCGTCGGCGATGACGTTGAAGGAGACGAAGGTGGCGGACGCGGGTGCGGGCGTGATGATGCCGGCCTGGTGGGCGCCGTGGAAGGGGACCTTGGCGGCGTTCTCCGTTTGCGTGGCGGCCTCGGCGGTGCCACCGCCGCTCTCGGCTAGGGCCAGGCCCCCGCGGCCAGGACCGCGCCGGCGGCTCCCGCGCCGAGGGCCGTTCTGACGAAGGAGCGGCGGCCGGCACCGGCGGGACAGTCGCCCTGCGGGGCGGGGGATTCGGCGGACGGCATGGGGGCGTTCCCTTCGATGCGTATGGGTCTGTCGCTGTTGTGAGCGGGCGGCATCAGGCGGCTTTCCTGATCTCCAGCAGGTCCGGGACCGGGGCGAGGTCCTCCAGGAGTTGGCCGGTGGCTCCGTTGAGGTGCGCCCGAGTCGTTTCGTCGAGCGGGTCGACGGGGGTCCAGGAGCTGCCGTGGTGGGCGGCGTCGAGGAGCTTCTGCAGCCGTGCGAGTGGGTGCCGCGGCACGCGCACCGCGGACGAACAGCGTCATCACCACGGCGAGGTAGCCGACGACCTGCAGCCAGGTCATGGCTGGCGTCACGTTGAACACGCCCTGGACGAGGGTGCTGTACCAGGAACTGCCGTCGACGCTGCCGCTCAGGTCGACGGCGTACGCCGCCTTCCCGGGCAGTACACCGCCCTCCTGAAGGTCGCGCAGGCCGTAGCGGAGGACACCGGCCGCGATGACGATCAGGACCACGCCGGTGGCCGTGAAGAACCTCGTCAGGTTGATCTTCAGCACCCGCCGGTACAGGCCCCAGCACAGTGCGGCTGACAGCACCAGGCCGATCGCGGCGCCGGTCAGGGGCCCGGCGGACTCCCCGGCCGCCTGCGCGGTGGTCCACAGGAACAGTGCGGTCTCCAGGCCCTCCCGGCCCACGGCGAGGAAGGAGGTGACGATCAGGACGCCCGCGCCCATGCCGAGCGTCAACAGCCGGACGATCAAGTTCGTGGTGGCCCTGGTGGCCCTGCTGCGGTGCACCGGGATCCGCATCGGTGAGGGCCTGGGGCTGCACCGGGAGGACATGCACTTCCTGACCCGGTCGGAGATCTTCGGCTGCCAGATCACCGGCCCACACGTGCACGTGAGGAGGCGGCTGAACCCCAACGGGGCCTTGGCGAAGTCTGCCTACTCCCGCTGGATCCCGGTCACTGAGCAAGTGGTCGGCCTCTACGCGGACTACCAGTACGAACGCGGCCAGGTCTCGGCGGCAGAGATGACCGACATGGTGTTCGTGAACCTGTTCCGGGCACCGCTGGGCCGGCCGATGACCTACCACAACGCCAAGGACATGTTCGACCGGCTCGCCCGCCGGGCCGGGTTCCCCGCCCGCCCGCACATGCTGCGGCACTCCGCCGCCACGAGCTGGATCCGCTCCGGGGTGCCCGAGGACGTGGCCCAGCACCTGCTGGGCCACGTCTCCCGCTCGTCGATGCAGCCCTACCTGCACCCCACCGAAGGCGATATGCGCGAGGCCGTGGAATCCACTGCCCGGCGAACCAGGGAGGCACGACGATGACGACGTCAACAGCACTTGCACCGCCGGCGCCCAGCTTGCCGCCGCTCGACCTCGACGGCTGGGTGGAGTGGCTGCAGGGCCGGATCGACCCCGCTTGGCGGCCGGATGAGTGGACGCTGCTTCCTGGTTCTTCAACGGCGATCCCGACAACGAACGCACGGTCGGCTGGTGGTGCCCGACCCGGGCCTGTCCTTCGATCAGCAACAGCCGAGGGATGTGCAAGTCCTGCATCCGCGAGCACCGCGCCAGCGGCCTGGACCGTGAGACGTTCCTGGACACCCATGTCCCCGAGGAGCGGAAATACGCGCCAGGGCGGCACCAGGCGCGCTGCCTGGTCGAGCGCGATGGCCGACGCTGCACGCATGGCAAGTACTGCCGGCGACTTTGCCTCACCCATTACCGCGCCTGGTGCACCAGCGGCAGCCCGGAGGTCGAGGTCTGGGCCCGCACTGGGCCGGTGCCGCTCACCGACACCCTGCCGGCCTGCGCGATCGCCCGATGCGAGCAAGAGCGGTCGGGACTGAAGACGCTGTGTTCGTACCACGTCGCCAAGCACCGGAGGGACGCACCGAACGAGCCCGTCGAGGAGTGGGCCTCGCGGCAGACACCATTCCTGCGCGCTCACCAGTTCTCGCTGGTCCCCTTCCAGCCGGTGATGCGCTGGGAGATGCTCTACGCCCTCCAGCAGCGCGATGCCCGCGGCGGAAAGATCGACCCAACTCTGGTCCGGATGCTCTCCGGCCTGGTGGGCGACCGACCGCATCTGCTGGACGCTGATCGCAGCGAGCTCATGGCACTCGCTCACACGAAGACCTGCGCCGGCGCTTCGGCACACATCAACGAGATCTACCGCGTGGTGCACGTCGGCCACGAGGAGATGCGCGGTATCAAGCCCACCGACAAGCTCGTCTGGCACCTGCCGTCCATCAAGGCACCGTCCCGGAAGTCCAAGACCGGACGGGCTCGGTCGACGCACGGCGAGCTGGACTTCACCGCCATCACCCAACCATGGCTGCGGGATCTCACGCTGGAATGGGCCCGCAACATCGACCCCTCGCTGGAGGTCCTGCGTGACACCTTCAGGGTCGCCGTGCTCGTAGTCGCTGCGCCTTGAACCAGCGGCCTGGCGGCGCCATGGACCCGGCCCGGCTCACCGCCGCCGACATGGACGCCGCAGTGGACGCCATCCGCAGAGCCCGCCGCAAGGACGGCGCACTTGTCACGCGAAACAGTGCCCGCAGCATGGCCTACAAGTTGTTCGCCCTGCTTGACTTCGGCCGCCGGACGGGCTTGATGACCGATGCCCCTACCGCCTTCGCCCGCCACCACCGGCGGCACAGCATCGGACACGACGAAGAGGACGAGAACGGCAAGGCCATCCCGGAGCCGATCATCGCCCAGCTTGACGCCCACCTGGAGACGCTCGGCGCAGGCATCCCCTACGGGCGTCTCACCAACGACGAAGTCCGGCACATGCTCCGCACCGTCTATGTGCTGGTTCGCGACACCGGCCGACGCCCACGCGAGATCTGCAGCCTGCGTTCCAACTGCCTGGAGCACTCCGGCGACGACTACGAGCTGATCTGGGACAACTACAAGAGCAAGCGTCACGGGCGCCGCCTGCCGATCACCAGGGAGACTGCCCAAGCCGTGCATGACTGGCTGCCGGTCCGCAGCCGGCTGCGGACGCCGTCGATCAGCGATGGCTATCTCTTCCCGACGATCACCGGGGATCACATCGATCCCTACCTCAACCCCAGTTACCTGTCGCGGTATCTGCGGCGCTGGGTGAACGCCATCCCGAAGCTCGACTCCAACACCACCGGCCCGGACGGCAGTCCGCTGCCTTTCGACCGGACGCTCATCTACCCCTATGCGTTCCGGCACTCCTACGCCCAACGTCACGCCGACGCCGGCGTCCCGATCGACGTGCTCAGAGAGCTCATGGACCACCGGCAAATCAGCACGACCATGGGCTACTACACGGTTTCGTTGAAGCGGAAACGCGCCGCGGTCTCCACGATGCGCCTGCACGTCATCGACCGCGCAGGCAACCCCGCCCCGATGAGCTCCAACACCGGATACGAGGCCCGCTCCGTCGCGGTCCCGTTCGGCAACTGCATCGAGCCGTCGAACGTCAAGGCAGGCGGAACTGCCTGCCCGATCCGCTTCCAGTGTTCCGGCTGCGGTTTCTATCGCCCGGACCCGTCCTACCTCCCCGCGATCGAGGAACACATCAACTCCCTTCGCGCCGACCGCGAGACCGCCCAGGCGATGGATGTCGACAGTTTCGTCATCCGCAACCTCACCTAGCAGATCGCCGCATTCCAGCAGGTCATCGCCACCATGCAGAACGAGCTGGCTGGCCTGCCCGACGACGAACGGTCCGAGATCGAGGAAGCCAGCGCGGTCCTGCGGAAAGCCCGCGCCAGCCACGGCCGCACGACGTTGCCACTGACCGTCGTCAACCGGAGGCCCTCATGAACCCTCACTCCACCGCTCCGCCCGCCAGCGGTCCGGCCAGCCGAACACCGGCCCAGGTCCTGCGCGAGGCCCGCCGTCGTGACAGCCGCACGAAACGCGCCCGCGTCCTGGACGCCGTCCAAGAGATGATGCGCAACGGCGACCGCATCACCTTCGCCGCCGTCGCTCGCGCCGCCGACGTCTCAACGTGGCTCACCTACGCCGACGGAGTGCGCGAACACATCGAGTCCGCCATCCACCAGCAGCGGTCCACGCAACCGCATCCAGCCACGACGGCTCAGGCCAGCCCTGCGGGCCTTCGCACCGACCTTGCACTCGCCCGCGAGGAGATCCGCCGGCTCCGCGGCGAGCGCGACCAGCTGCAGCAAACCGTCCGCCGCCACCTCGGCCAACAACTCGACCAACTCGGCGCCCGGGACCTTGCCACCCGTGTCCAGGAGCTCACCGAGGCCAACGCTCGCCTTGAAGCAAACCTGCACGAAGCGACTGTCGCGAAGTCCCGCCTTGAGAGCCACATCACCGATCTGGAGGACGAGCTCGGCGCGGCACGGACCAGCCTCCGTCGAATGATCAAGAACCAGAGCAAAGGGGAAGCGTCCCGCACGTGACTCACATGTCTGGCAGTACTGACCTGCCGTTCGGGTCAGCCGGTTGTGAGGTGCTTCGGAACGCGGCCGGAGGCGCGCAGTTCGATCAGGGCCGTGGGTGTCGACCTCGGACCGCCGGTTTCTCAGGACCTGACCTTGGAGTGCACGCAGGTTTCTTGCCAGAACTGGTTTGTAATGCAAAGCTGATGGCATGGCAGACGCGTCGGTGCCCACGCCGGGCACTCCCCATGAAATCCTCGCTGGCCTTGGTGACCTGACCCGCCGGGTCCGTGCCGCCCAGCGCGGCGCTTGGTTCCCCCTCATGCTGCTCGGCGTGCTCACGCTGGGCGGCATTCTGGTCAGCCGCTTCACCTTCAAGGTCGAGGCCGTGCCGTGTCCGGCGGCCGACCCCGCGGCAGGCACCGGCTGCACCATGGTCACGCAGGTCACGCAGGTCACGCAGGTCACGCAGGGCTCGCCGGTGTACTGGCCCATCGGGCTCGCCCTTGCCTACACCGCGACGGCGCTCTTCTACATCCGCCGCTCCTGCAACCGCGGGGTCGGCACCCCGGTCCGGCCGTACATCCTCACCGGGATCGCCCTGGTCGGCCTGGTGACCGCCACCGAGATCTGGAGCACCCGCCACGGGATGCCGCAGCCCGGCGGCCATCTTGACTTCTGGGGCATGCACCTCGACCCCCGCTCCGGGGTGACGAGGTTCCTGGAGCGACTCACTGGGAACGCCACAGCCGTCGGGCTGCCACTGCTGGTGCTGTCCTGGGTGGAACGCAGCCGCACCCTGCTGCTGCTCACCGCGGTGTACCTGGCCATCGAGCTGGTGCCGCTCACCACCGGCTGGGCGGGGATCCCCTTCACCTCGCCCTGGTTCTTCCTGCCCCAGTACGCCGTCCCCGGCGTGCTCCTCCTGCTAGGCGCCCTCGGCTTCGGCTTGGCCGAGCTGCCCCGGCGCAACGCGTCATGACTGATCAGCCCGAGCAGCACCCCGTCACCGGCCTGGACGACGTGGTCCACCAGCGTGTCCGCCTCGGCATCCTCGCCGTCGCCCACCAGGCGCGCCGGGTCGAGTTCGGCTTCCTGCGCACGGCGCTCGGACTCACCGCCGGAAATCTCAGCCAGCACCTGGCCGTACTGGAGAAGGCCGGACTGGTCGAGATCGAGAAGGGCTACGAGGGGAAACGTGCCCGTACCTGGCTCTCCCTCACCCCGGCCGGTGGCCGCGCCCTGCAGGAGGAGGTCACCCAGCTCAAGCGACTCATCCACCAGATCGAGCAAGGCAGCTCAGCCCAGGAGTCCTGATCTGCACTTCTGCAAACCCTGGGGCAGTGAGCGACTCCCTCCGACGTCCAGCGAACCGAACACCATCCAACAAACCTGGGGAGGACACGTGACCAACACACCGGTCACCAAGACGGATCTGACGCGCCGCCGCATGCTCGCAGCCGCACTGGCCGCGGGGGTCGGGGCCGCCGTGCCGATCAGCGCAGCGCGCCAGGCGTGGGCGGCTCCCACCGCTCCCGCACCTGTGCAACTCACGCTGCCCAGAACCACTGGGCCGCACCCGGTGGGCTCGGTACCGCTCCACCTCGTCGACACCTCACGTCCGGATCCCGTGACAGGCCCCGGGCATCATCGCGAGTTGATGGCCAGCGTGTGGTACCCCGCTTGCAAGGCAAAGGACCTGCCGCGTGCTCCCTGGATGACCCAGGGTGCGCTGCGGGCGTTTCTGGCGGACGTCGGCTTCCCCCTTGATCCCGCCCTCGGCCCACTCACCGCCGCACACGTCGGCGTACCCGTGTACCAAACGGGCCACCGCCTGCCCGTCCTCGTGTACTCGCATGGCTCGGGCAGCCATCGCGGCGACCACACCATCATGGTCCAGGAACTCGCCAGCCACGGTTACGCGGTGGTCACCGTCGACCACACGTACGACGGGTTCAGCGAGTTCCCCGACGGCCGGCTCACCGTGCCGGCAGAGGTCCCGCCGTTCCTGGGTCCCCGGGACTTCGCCACGGACCTCCGGTTCGTGCTCGACGTCGTCGAGGCCCTTGCCGGCGGCCACAACCCCGACGTCGACGGCAGGCCACTGCCCCAGGGCCTACTCGGTGCCCTCGACCCGAAGAGCATCGGCGCGTTCGGCTGGTCGAAGGGCGGCACCGCCACCGCGCTCACCATGCTCGCCGACCAGCGCGTCAGCGCCGGGCTCAGCATCGACGGCCCGATGCAGCCGACCATCACCACCGACCTGGACCGGCCGTTCATGATGATGACCGCTTCATTTACCCGGGCCGCCATGTCGGACGTCGCCGAGTTCTGGACACACCTTCGTGGTTGGCGGCTGAACATCCAGGCCGACGGGGCCATCCACAAGTCGTACGGCGACGACGCAACGCTGATCCCGCAAGCGGGCAAGATCCTCGGCATGACCACCCAGCAGATCCAGGACATGATCGGCACTCTCGACCCGGCCCAGGCGGTACGGATCCAACAGGCATACCCGCTCGCGTTCTTCGACCTGCACCTGCGGCACCGCCGGACGTATCTGCTCGAAGGCCCGAGCATGGCCTTCCCAGAGGTGAAGTTCATCCCGTGAAGCGTCGCTGATCCTCCCGGACTCCCATCGAGTCGGACGCGGGTCACGGACCACCCGAGTCGTCGGGCTCGACCACTCGGAAGCGTTCCGCAACGACAAGAGTGTCGTCATCAATGACCGGGGTGCGTCCCAGGTACTCGCTCACGCCGTCGCTCCGGAAGAACTCTTCGTGCGCTGCCCGCCACTCCGCCACGTCGGAGTAGCCGCGTCCCTCTGCTCGCGCGAAGTCGTCGTCGATCTCCTTCATGGGAACGATGCGCACGTCGACGAGCTCGATCGTGACGGCCGGACGACCTTCGGAATCAAGCACCCAGAATCGCTGTCCGGTCACCGGTACTGCCTCGTCGGCGTGTTCGTAGATCTCCAGGAGACCCGTGAGCGCGGTCTTCTGACCGCTCAGGATCGCCGCCACACCACGGTCACGTTCCGGACCCGGGAAGGCGAGTTCAAGAGTCGGAAGGTCGTCATGTCCCATCGAGCGAGGTTATGAAGCCCGGCCGCGTTGATCAAGGGCCACCGCTCCGCTCGCCCCGAACCCACAGCAAGCACTTTCAACACGCCCTGCTGTGCTGTCTCATGAGGTTGGTGCCGCGTCAGCGGCGGGTGGTGGCGCGGCGGCGGACGGTGTTGGGGAGGGGCTGGTTGCGCCAGGCGGCGAGCCATCGTGGGCTCCGAGTTGGGGCCTGCGGGGCGGTCGCTGTCAGTGGGTGCGTGCACGCTGAAAGTGATGGGTACTCATCGCAGATTCCGTGGTGGGCTGATATGGGCCACTGACGGAATGCGCTCACCTGCAGTGCTGGACGAGCGGGGGTGACGGATTCCCGCCGTTGAAGGTCGGGATCCCGGCCGATGCGGTCCTATGGCTGCCCCGCTCCTAGGTACGCGGACGACGCCACGAGTCCCTGAATGCCGTTGAGTACGCAGGTGAGACCGAAGGCGAGGGGGTCGTCGCCGGTGGGGGCGAAGGCGCCCTCGGCGATGGCCCGGGTAAGGGCGGGGTAGCGGTCGGCGTGTGCGGTGAGCTGGTCGGTGGTGAGGCGGTCCCACTCCCGGTCGCCTTGCTCGTCGCGGTCGAGTGCCTCCTGGGTGAGGTTGCGCACCAGGCTCAGGACGAGGATCGCGGCGTCGTGACGTTGGCGGGCAGTGAGTCCGGTCTCCTCGAGGGAGGCCAGGACGGTATCCAGCCAGGCCACTTGGTGCGGGCCCATGGCGTGCCGGCGGAGACCCGTCGCGGTCAGGATCCAGGGGTGGGCGCGGTAGACGTCCCAGCAGGCGCGGGCCCAGGCTTCGAGGCGAGGGCGCCAGCCGCCCCGGACGCGGGTGAGGTCGGGCGGATCGCTGAGCACCGTGTCGACCATCAGGTCGATGAGGTCGGGCTTGCCCGGGACGTAGCGGTACAGGGCCATCGTGGTGACCCCGAGCAGCTCGGCCACCCGCTGCATGGACAGGGCCTCGAGCCCTTCGGCGTCGGCGATCTCGATGCCGCGGCGGGCCACTTGGGCGGGCGTGAACTTCGGCTTGGGCCCGCGCCGCGGACGGTCGTCGGCGGCTCCCCACAGCAGCGCGAGGCTGGCGCCCGGGTCGCGATCACTCTCCTTGTTCGCTGGCACACCGGCCTCCTTTCCGCCAGGGGTCTTGCGCACCCCCCAGTCAACTGTGTATAAGATACACAGAAATTAATCGTGTAGCACGTACACGGTTTTTGGGTCCGCATCCTCTGGAGGACGCCATGCTCGCTACCGTCATCACCACGGCGGCCTGCGCCACCGTCGCCGCCCCGGCCGTCGGCCTCCTCGGGCGCCGCGCGCTCGTCCGCTCCGCCAGCGCCCGCCGGCTGCGCATCACCGGCAGCCACGGCATCGACGAGCAGTACTTCGCCACGATCGGCGGCCTCGATCAGTGGCTCCACATCCGCGGCGATGACCGCGCCAACCCGGTCATCGTGGAACTGCACGGCGGCCCCGGCTCGTCCAACTCGATCCTGGCGGGCGTCTCCCGCGACTGGGAGAGCTACGTCACCCTGGTGCGCTGGGACATGCGCGGCACCGGCAAGACCCTGCGCCGCTCCGGGCCGGACGGCCAGGGCAAGTTGTCCTTCGAGCGGCTGGTGCAGGACGCCGTAGAGGTGGTGGAGCACGTCCGCGAGCGCCTCGGCGTGCAGCAGGTCATCCTGCTCGGCTGCTCCTTCGGCAGCGCCATTGCGATGCGCATCGCACGCACCCACCCGCACCTCGTCAGCGCGTACATCGGCACCGATCAGAAGATCTTCGACGGCGGCCGGGACACCACCGACTACTACGCCGCTCTGGACCGGCTGGCCCAGGCAGGCAAGCAGAAGGAACTGGCCGCCGTCCGCGAGATGGGCCCCGACCAGCGGAGCTGGAGCGCCGAGCGGTTCAGCCACTTCAGCCGCTTTGCCTCCGCCACCGACCCCCACACGTTCGCCGCGATGAAGTCCGTGGTGATGAAGTCGCTGTGGTACTCGCCCCTGCACTCGCTGCGCGAGATCGTCACCTTCTTCAAGAGCTTCATGGTCTCCGCCGTCGTGCTGCCGGACACCGCGGCCTTCGACGACTGGGCCGACGGCACCCGCTTCGACGTCCCGTTCTTCATCATCCAAGGCGCCTGCGACCTGGTGAACACACCCGCTCGCGCCCGCGCCTACTTCGACGACGTCCAGGCACCGGTCAAGGCATTCACCCTCATCGAAGACGCCGGCCACTTCGCCATCTACAAACGCCCTGAGGTCTTCCTCGATCTCCTCCAGACCCGCATCCTGCCCACCCTCCCCGCCACCCGATGAAGCGCCGGCCCACGAGGCGAGGACCGCGCAGCGTTCCGTCACCCACCGCACCGCATTTCGTCGGTGTCCCGATATGGCGGGGCACCCCAACGCTCCGCTGACGCCGGAAGGGCGTCGCCGATTATGCGAGCGCGTGGACGCCGGACGTCCGATCGCGCACGTCGCTGCCGAGGCGGGGATCTCCCGCCGCTGCCTGGCGATGGTACGCCCGCTGGCGCGCGCACGGCGAGAACGGGCTGCTCGACCACTCCTCCCGCCCGAACCACAGCCCGACCCGCACCAGCGAGCCGCTTGCCGATCTGGTCGAGGCGCTGCGGCGGCAGACCAAGCACGGGCCCGCCCGGCTCGCCGCCGACCTCAAGCGGCTGCACGGCGTCACGGTCGCGCTGGCCACCGTCCACCGCATCCTCGTGCGGCGAGGCCTCAACCGGCTCCGCGACCTGGACCCGCCCACCGGCGAGCAGCTGCGCGAGGTCATCCGCTACGAGCACGAGCGCGCCGGCGACCTGGTCCACGTCGACGTCAAGAAGCTCGGACGCATCCCCGAGGGCGGCGGCTGGCGCATGCACGGCGTCGGCACCGACGCCGCCCGCGCCTCCAAACGCACCGGCCCCGGCACGGGCAAGGTCGGATACACGTACCTGCACTCGGCACTCGACGACCACTCGCGCCTCGCCTACACCGAGGCCTTGGACGACGAGAAGGCCGTCACCGCGGTCGCGTTCTGGCACCGCGCCGTCGCCTTCTTCGCCGCCCACGGCATCACCCCGATCCGCCGCTGCCTCACCGACAACGGCTCCTGCTACCGCTCTACGACCTGGGCGAACGCACTCTCCGCGACCGGTACGAAGCACAAGCGCACCCGTCCGTACACCCCGCGCACGAACGGGAAGGTCGAGCGCTACAACGGGACCCTCGCCCGCGAGTGGGCCTATGTCCGCAACTACTCGTCCGAGCATGAATGCCGCGTCGCCCTCGCGGAGTTCGTGAACTACTACAACCACGACCGGCCCCACGCCGCGCTCGGCGGCCGACCACCCATCAGTCGGACCGCCGGGAGCGACTACCGCCTCGTCCTCGACCAGCCGCCCGAACCGCTCATCGACATCCCGCAGCAGCTCACCTTCGAAGACGTCGTGTAACCAACGTCCCGAGACACCACACCTAGCCGCTCCGATCCTCTTCAGCGGCCTTGCAGGAGGCTCAGGACGATCTGATCGTGGTCCGTGAAGCGATGAGAAGCATGGTGCGTGAACGGGACCGGTCGTCCTGACGGCCCCACTGCCGAGCCTCCGGCGGCCTGAGCCGGGGATTCGCACTCACGGTTGATCACCCGGGCAGATGCTGTCCCGCAGACGACCTGCCGTCAGGCGGATTCATTACGTGCCGGATGCGGTACCTCCGCCTGCGACCCTGGTGCCTCACGTCGCTCAAGGTCATGCAGGCTGCTGACCAGTGAAACAACCTGACACCCCTAGATAGCCGCGGGTAGTCGGCGGGGAAGGTCTGCAGGAGGCCGGCCTCGCGGGCGGTGATCCGGATCGGCTCGGGGACGGCCGGTGCATCGCTGTCCTTGGCCGAAGGTGTGGCGGGTTCGGCGACCCAGGTGCACTCGTTCGCGCGGCGCGCCCGAAGAACAGCGTGCCGGCCGGCTCCTGGATAGAGCGGACGGTGGCGTTGGCCTGGTTGTTGCTGCGCAGGGACCAGGACCAGCGGTGGGCCTCGGCGGTGAACGTGGGCGCCGGAGCGTCGGCGGCCCGGTTGTCGCGGGTGCCGTGCCGGGCCGCCCATCCGGCGCCTTCGCGGCGGGACTGCAGGACCACCCCGTCCGGCCGGGGCATCCAGGTGCCGCGCTCCCGGGCGTCGGACAGCGTCTTGCGGGAGCCCGAAGGGAACGGTTCGGGGCCGCCGCCGGGCCCGCCGCCTGCGCAGACGGTGGGGACGGGCCGGTCGGTCGCGCCCCATCCCAGGGCTTCGGCCATGCTGACCCAGCGGGCGCGGCCCGGACCGAACAGCGATTCCGGCTCGGCGAGTTGGGCGTGCGTGGGCGTGGGCGGCTGCGCCGTGCGTACGCGGGAGGCCAGGAGGATCGCTCGCTTCCTGGTCTGCGGGACGCCGAAGTCGGCAGCGTTGAGGATCCCGTACCAGACGGAGAACCCCCACCCGCGTAGGACGGCCGCGTACTGCTTCCACAAGGGCAGGACGTCCGGTACTTCCTCCATGGCGACCCAGTCGGGCTCGCCGACCGTGTTCAGTGCGTACAGGTACCGCATCGGCTCGGCAGCGAGCAGGGAGCGCTCGTCGCGGCACGCGGCGAGGAGGCGTTCGCGGGTGTCGCGTCCGGCGGCCAGGTCCTCGACCGCCGTGTGCACCAGCGGCTGGTCGAGCAGGCCGAGGCGCTTGCCGGCCATGCTCCACGCCTGACACGGCGGCGACGCGATCACGCCGCTGGTGCGGCCGATGAACGGCCAGGTCGGATACATCGCCACGTCGGTGCGGATCGTCAACTGCCCAGCCGCGGATCGGGTCTTGCACGCCCACTCGTCCCATTCCAGCCCGACGTCGCGCACGCCCAGGACGTGCAGTGCCCTGCTCCAGCCGCCCGGCCCCGCGAAGAGGTCGAGTATCACGTGGCCAGCCCGAAGTCGTCTTGCGTCAGCGCTTCGGCGTCGCCGCGGCATGCCCATGGTGAGCAGCCGTCCTCGACGCCGTTCTCCAGGACGTCGGTCTCGTCCGCGCCGATCCGCAGGGCGGCACGCTCGGCTGCGGTGACGTGGTCGATCGGGGCCTGGCTCAGCGGGACGCGGGAGCGGTGCAGGAACGCCTCGCCGAGCAGTCGGCTGCCCGACGCATTGGCGCGGGCATTGCCCTGCCGAATGGCCGCGTCGAATTCGACGACGTCCGCCCACTCGGACAGAGAGGTGTCCCTGATATGCCTCCACTGAGAATTTCCGTGGAACGGACATCCCAGGCAACTCGACTTAGGTGTATCGGTGAGGCCGAGTGAGGTCAGGTATCGCGTGCAGTCGGCCCTGCTCCAGGACATGTCCAGGAGGGGGTGCCCGTTGCGCATGTACTTGACGTCCGCGTCCTTCGCGCGGTGGAATTCATCAATCGATATTCCTACCCACTGCTCGACGAAGACGCCCTTCGGGATGCGGGTCGGGTATGGGTATCCGAGCAGTTCGCGAACCTTCTGCTTTATCGGTTTTACCTTATATTCGCCGGTGCTTCTCTGCACTTCACTCGTTCGTGTCATGTCACGCAGGTAGTTCGTCAATGGGTCTCCTTTGCTGGTGTGAGGGGTGTGAGTTCCAGGACCGAGCCAGTGGGAGTCGCGCGCCGACATGAGGCACCTGAACGGCAGTCGCGTTCAACGTCATGACTGCGCTGTGCTTGCTGGCATCCGTAGCCGGGCGGGGAAAAGGGGCTGCAGAGGTGGGGTGGGTCCGGTAACGTCCCGGCCGTGCGTTGATCTTCAGGGCGGCGGCACTACGGCCGCCGCAGACGGAGTGACCGCTCTCCCGTCGGCTACGGCGAGGGCTAACAGACGTGTGCAGTCCGTCCAACTCACCGGAGATCACCGGCATGCTTCCCAAACTGACCTATGCGGCGTTGCTCACCCGCGTTACCAGCGACCCGGCTGTCGTCGGGCTTGTCCTCAAGGGCTCCCATGCTCACGACGGCATGGCCACCAAGTTTTCGGACCACGACGTGTACGTCGTAGTTGCGGAGGGTGCGGATACCGGCCTCTCGGGTCTCCACGGTCATCGTTCTGCTGAGCTCGATGTCTCCGTGACCACCGTCGGCCAGTTCCGTCAGCTCGACGGGTACGAGCGCTATGCACTTTCCCGTGCCCGGGTTGTGATGGACCGGCTCGGCGGTGAGATCGCCGAGATCGTCGCCGGCAAGGGGCGACGTGACCGTGCCGAGGCGTCAGCGGCGGCGGCCGGTTGGTTGGACGCCTATGCCAACTCTTTGTACCGATCTGTCAAGAACGCCCGAGACGGCAATCTGCTGGCCGCCCGTCTCGACGCGGCCGACAGCGTGGGCTTCCTGCTGGAGCTGCTGTTTGCCATGGATCGTCGTCCACGTCCTTATAACAAGTACCTGGAGTGGGAGCTGGAGAGGTTTCCCCTGCCGGGGTGGGAAGCGGGCCCGCTCCTGGACAAGATCGGACGGATCGCAGGGACGGGTGACGTGGACCTCCAGCGGAGCCTGTTTTCCCAGGTCGAGGCTGTGGCACGCGAGGACGGCCACGATCCCACGCTCGATGCCTGGGGCGAAGATCTGCTGTTGATGCGTCCGGAGCTGAACTTCCGGGGGGAGTGATCACTCCTGGCTTCTCCTCGCTCGGGACCTGGGCTGGGGGATGCCCAGGTCCACGGCCGGACGCTGGGCTCGGCGCTGTGTTTCCTCTCGCTTCGCGCGGAGGAAGGTGAGGGTGAGGTCGATGCCTTCGATCTCACCGCCCCAGCCCTCGGCCGCGGCGCGCCCTTTACGGTCGAGGAGGTCGGCTTCCAGCTCCGTGAGCCGGGCGAGCATCTTGGGGTTGACGTGGAGCATCGGGCAGCGGATGCCCCGTTGACCGAACTAGCCTCGACAGTCCGTCGGTCCGCCAAAGCGGCGGACGGTGACTGGCAGTGTCGCCCAGTGCTCCCGAAGCTCGCCCGCTTGTGCTCCCGGATCTGCTGTGATCTCGAGCCAACGACGGCTCGCGGAGGTAGGGATGCCAGAACACACGGCACTGGTACGAGACATAGCGGCGCTGGAGGTACTGAGGACGGGCAAGGTCGAAGAGACCGGTGACCCGCTGCTTCCGTACCGGCTGATCGGAAACGATGGCGTCGAGGTCGACGCGGTAACCGAGTTCCTCCATCACATGCTCGCCGACGACGACAGCCCCGCTTCCCTGCGCTCGTACGCCTATGAACTCCTTTCCTGGTTCCGGTTCTTGGCTGCAATCGACGTTGCGTGTGACCGTGCGGGGCGAGCGGAGGCCAGGGACTTCGCCCTGTGGCTGAAGACCGTGAAGAAACCACCGAGGCAGCGCCGGCCCGATGCGCCGAGGCCGGGGTGATCGGGTCTGGGGTGCAGGTCTCGTCGTAACGGGCCTTGCCGATGCCGGAGAACACGGCATCGGAGGAGACGTGTACCAGGCGGATTCCGAGCTTCGCGGTGGCCATGGCGATGTGGATGGAGCCGTCCGCAGTGATCGCCCAGTCCGCACCGCCGCTTGTCACGTTGATCACCGCGCGAGGTGCCACCGTAGCCAGGAGCGCTTCCACCGCGGGTTCTGAACTTCCCGACCAGATTGTCAGACCGCAGCGCCATCATTGATCCATGCCCGCATCCAGCCCTGCCCAGGGGCTCGCCGACCACGTTCAACACCTCCTTGGCAGCGGACCGTTTCCCCAGCCCGGCGGATGGACCCACATGGGTGCCGTCATCTGCGACGTCAGCTTCCAGCCACGGTGCAACTACGAGGAAACTCTCCGACCGCGGCTCCTCCATCTGCAACTGAGCTGGCCTGATGCGAGAACAGTCCGCGGCTTCCAGCGCCGGCTCGTCACGGAAGACCTCGCCGTGGCCATGAAGTTCAACCACGCACAGAAGGTCGCGACGGCCCACGCCATCACCGACCTCCTCGCTGCCCACGGGGTCGATACCCGCGAGGACCTCCACACGTGGCTCGATCATCAGGCCAATCGCGCCGCTCTGCGCACGGTGAAGGGAGTGGGGCCGAAGAGCATCGACTACATAGGCAATCCCGTCGGCCGTTCGCACGTCGCCGTTGACGTACATCTGCGCGCCTTCGCCGTGGATGCTGGTAGTCCGGATCTCCCATACGACCAGTTGCGCGCAGTGTATGAGGAAGCCGCCGCACTTCTCGGGCACGACAAGGGTGCACTGGAGCATGCCGTTTGGCGACATAGGCCGAAGGCCCCGTAGCCACCCAGCGGGCCCAGCCGTTGTAGGTGGGGTTACAGCAGGCTGATCTGCTCGTGGGTGATGCGTGGCCGAGTTCGTGGACCTTGTCTCCGGTCTTCCCCTCCCACCAGTTGGCGAAGATCCTGCGGTGGCACCATCGAGGCCAGGCGGTCCTGTGGCCGGGGAAATTACCGTGATCCCGTGCGTCGGGTCACCTGTTCGATTCGTTATGCAGCTGGAGTCGCGACCGACCTGCCCGTTCCCGGCGGGCAAGGGCACCACGGAGCAGTCGAGCCGGGTCCCGTGGACGGGCGTTCAGTCGTGCGGACTGGACGCCCGTCCCGGCCATGGCTTGGGTCCGGGCGAACGTCAGCAGCGGAACCGGTGGGTCGTGCTCCGGGGCTCGACGTCGGTGTAAGGCTTGAACCACTCGTCCCACAGGTCGTCTTCGGCTACGTCTGCTTCCAGGAAGTCGTGCGCCCTGTCGCTGACGTCGAGCAGGCCGCTCTCGTTAGCGAGGAACTCCCAGTCATAGTCGAACCGAGAGGCCGGAAGGGTTTGGTAGACCTCGTCCGCGCAGACAGATTCGATACTGAACCCGCCGATGCTGCTCACGGCATGGCCGAATAGCACGCTCTCGGCCAGGCAGCGCGGTTCCGGGATGCCACCGGCGAGCAGATCGGCCGCGAGGTCGTCGTACGCGCGAGCGCAGTGAAGCAGGAACCAGTTCGACTGGGCCTCCGCACTGACCGGAACGCTGTCTTCCCAAAAGTCGGGGTCATAAGCGGCGAGATACGTCTTGCCCGCAAGGTCCTTCAGCTGCCGATGGAGAACGAATGCGGTCCTGGGCGTTACACCAACACCGCCGCAGTCCCCGCAGCCGCGCCCCCGGGGAGACGAGTCGCAGACAGCGCACTTTGCGCAGTCCTCGTCCACAGTGCAGCCGCAGTTCCGGCAGCTCCCGCAGTCGGTAGCGCTGAAAAGCGAGAATACGGCCGCGTTGCGCTGTCCCAGGCTCTCCGTAACGGCCCGCGCGGTTCTGCGCGCAGCCTGGGCCCGTGGGGCGTCACCATTTGCGTCCTCGATCTCCTCCGCGATGTCAGTGATTGCCCTCCTGAGGGGGCCAGGCAGGGAAGCCGAACACCGGTGAACCTTCGCGAGGGCGCCTGTTCCTCCCTGGAGAGCCGCATTGAGTGTGAGGGCGAGCAGCTGGGATTCGTCGCGATCATCGAACGTCCCGATCTTCGAGAGCTCCGGTCCGCGTAGTGCCCCCCGCAAGCTGAACAGGATGGCGCCGTTGCCCTTGGGCTGGGTCAGGAAGAAGAGATGCGACGGTGCGGAACGTGCCGGCATGGCTGAGCCTCCGAGTGGCGCGCGCGGGCATCGAGCGCGGGCACGGCAGGGAACACCGCCGCAGGCTCGTGCCTACTACGTGAAAGATGAGGTGAGAGACAAGCCGGTGTTCCGGGTGCGTCCGCGGACTCCTTGGCTGAAGCGCAGCTGGTGATCTGGCTACGAGCGAGACCCCGTTGCTGGCACGCGGAAGCCTGCCACAGAAGGTGCCGGGAATGCCAGTGAGTTCACGAATCCCGAGCTGGGGTGAACATTGTTCGATCCCTCAGCTCCTGCCCCTCTCCACCCTGATGTCCTGGTTCCTTGCGTTGCTTCGGCCGTTCGGTCCTGTCTTGCAGACCGTGTCGTAGCAGCGCCAGAGCGGCGCCGCAGCTCGATGCTCGTGCCGCCGCAGCGGGCGCACTTCGGCGGGCGGGTGAACAGCTCGGCGTGCTCGTGCTCCAGGAGCTTGCGGACGAAGTAGCCGCCGCGCATCGTCACCATGACCTCGCGGGTCCACGCCTGGGACAGGGTTGTGAGGCTGCCGATCATCACCGTCCGCTCGTCGATCACCGCGATCTTCTGGTGCATGACGTTGAGGGGACGACCGTGTGGACGACGGCCCGCAGGTCCGCGATGAGGCTTTGGCTGTCCGGGCGGGCCTGGAGCTCGTCCTGTCGTCGCGGATAAACACGGTCATGCGCACGCCGCGTCCGGCCGCCTCGTGCAGCAGTGGCACGATGCCGCGCACCCGGTTCGCGACCCACGGCGCCCACAGCCAGACCGAGGCGCGGGCCTTGCGGATCTCGTCCTCGAAGGTGCTGAAGAATGTCGTCTCGTCGTCGATGCCCGTGACCTCGACATGCCCAGCCCGCAGGCGCCGGACGCCGGGGTGCCGGCCAGCGCGGCCATCGGCCATGGGTACCGGGTTCTCGGTGGCGACATCGAGGTCCTGGCGTATCCGCCGGTGAGGACCAGCGGATACGGGGAGCCGAGGGCGATCACATTCGCCAGGAGCCGCGTGTGCAGTTCTGGCATGTCCGTCACGCGGCTGCCCGGGTGCGGGAGGCGAGCTGGGGGAGGGTGTCCTCCCACACAGTGCGCACGGTGCGACCGACCAGGGCGCGCAGCACCGGCCACAACTGGATGAGCAGGTCCTGGTTCAGGTAGCGGGGCAGGTCGTCGCGCAGTCCCTCGTGCAGGACAGCGCGGTACAGGCCCATGCGCTGGCGAGGCTTGCTCATGTCATACGAGGTCATCCCCGACCAGGCCATGTGCAGAGGCAGCTCTACGACCCCTTGGATCGGGCCGTGCAACTCGTCCAGCGACTCCGGCAGCCGGAGCCGGAACTTCTCCCGGTACAGCGCGAGGTCCTCTGCCTCCGCCCCCGAGAGGTTCTTCGGCATGGGTGCGGGGTGTTGTGGGCTGGAGGGCATGCCTCCATTCTGGGGCCGGAGTAGTGGCGCGGGTCATGATGAGCCAGCTGGCCTCTGGGGTGAGCGGGACGGAGCCTGCTGGGGCAACTGGTCGTGGCAGCTCGGTCTGGGCCGAGTGGGCGGGACGGGCTGTCGACCGTGACGCAGCGGCCGCCGCGGCGGCCCAGGAGGCGGCGTGCAGGCCGTACATGAACGTCACCGAGGACGCGTCCGTGAGGGCGGCGGAGGGGCCTGCCGGCGTGGAAGGCGGCAACGGTCCCTGAGGGGTGCCAGCTTGTGTGTGATGTGCGGCGAGGAGGGAGCCAGGATGGCGATACCGAGGGCTCCGCCGACCTCGCAGACCAGGTCGTTGATGGCGGCCCCGGTGCCGGCCCGCTCGCCGGGCACCGCTCCCAGGACCGCCTCGGTGGCGGGCGCAGCCGCGAGAACTGCCCCGAAGCCGGCGACCAGCTGGTAGCCGAGCGCGGGACCGTATCCGGAAGCGGGCGGGGCCAGTGCCAGGAATCCGAACCCGGACGCGACCAGCACCATCCCCGTGGCGACGGGGAGTCTGTCACCCCAGCGCGGTGCGATCAGCAGCGACGCACCTGCCCCCGCGCCCAGGGCCGCGGCCAGCGGCAGCAGCCGCAGCCCGGTCTGGGCGGGGGTGTGATGGAGCTGGGTCTGGAGGTAGAGGGTGAGCAGGAACAGGGAGCCGAAGAGGGCGAAGAACATCCAGGCCAGCGCGGCCACGGCGGCGGTGAAACGGCGGTCGGCGAAGAGCCGGGGCGGCAGGAGCGGTGCGGGATGGCGTTTCTCCCACCGCAGGAGGAAGGCGAACGCCAGGGCTGCGAGGGTGAATCCGGCGCCGATGGCAGGATCGGTCCAGCCGCGGACCGGGCCTTGGATGATCGACCAGACCAGGGCCCCCAGCCCGCAGGTGACCGCCCCCATTCCGGCCCGGTCCGGGGGTCCGGGGCGGGGGTGCCGGGACTCGGGCACCCACCGCCCGGTCGCTACCAGGGCCACGACGACCACCGGCACGTTGATCCAGAACCCGGCCCGCCAGCCGTAATGCTCCACCAGCAGGCCGCCGATGACCGGCCCGGCCAGCGCCCCGAGTCCGGCCACGAACGTCCACACCGCAACAGCCCTGCGGCGCGGGGACGGATCGGGGAACACCACCGTGATCAACGAGAATGTGGAGGGCATCAGCAGCGCCGCACCGCAGCTCATCGCCAGCCGCGCCACGACGACCTGCCCGGTGCCGCTGGCCAGCCCGCCGCCCGCCGAGGCCGTCCCGCACAGGGCCAGGCCGAGGATGAAGGCGCGACGCCGGCCGTGCGTATCGCTCCACACTCCGGCTGCCAGGACGCAGCAGGCCAGCGCGAGGGTGTAGGCGTCGGCCATCCACAGCGGGCCCTGCGGGGCCGGGATGCAGATCGGACTGGAGGCTGGGCAGGGCCACGTTCATGACGGTGACGTCGAGGCCGATCAGGAACAGTCCGGTGCACAGCACTGCCAGGGCCCTGTCCGGGTGCGTGGCACGCGGCGGCGCTGTCATGGTGCGATGTGCTCCCACCACCAAGCGATGGTCGGGTAGGGCAGCGGCTCATCGCTCAGGTGTGCGGGGGGTGTGAGGGTGCGCCGGATGTCCGGGGTGGCTTCGGGGGCGAAGTAGCGCATGCAGGTGGTGCCGAAGGTGATGTCGCCGCTGATCACCCGCTCCACGCCGGTGAGGTATTTGCGCAGGTCCGGGCTGGCGGTGGGAAGGATCTGCTCACGCAGTCGGAGATAGAGGGCGAGCATGGTGTCGCGGATCGTGATGCCTTCGCGCATGGCCTGCGCGAGGGTCCAGTCGGGATGTTCGTGCTGGAGTGCGCCGAAGAGGTTGTAGTTGATTTGCGTCAGGTCGCTCTCCTTGCAGAAGGAGTAGCGGTCGTTGTCCAGAGCGGCAGCGAAGAGACCTGCTTCGGTTGCTGCTTTCACGAGGGGCGAGGACCATTCCTGGGCGGTGAGCTCGGTGCCTTCGACCGCGTCGAGGTAGCCGGGCGTGGCGTGGACGCCGACGGCGCCAATGCGTACGGCCAGGTAGTCGTTGACCGTGAGAGCGGTGCCGCGTTCGCGCAGGGCCCTTTCCCAGAGCATGGCGTGCAGCCAGCTGGCCTGCGTGGTGGTGAACCGCTCGTACTGGACATCGCTCATGCAGGCGCGCAGGCGCTCGAGGGTGTTGCGCAGCGCGTCGTCGAGGTGGGTGCCTCGGTTCTCCCATGAGCGCGCGGAAAGTATGGTGCGCGCCCAGCGGTATACGGCGTGGAGAACGTCGGCCCTGGCGTCGGGGTCGGGCACGATGAAGTCGTCGGCCATGAACGCCCAGCCGCTGTAGTCGGCCAGAGCCTGGGCCAGGTCGGGGTCCGTGGTGGCGTGCGGGAACACATGGGTGATCAAGGTGGCTCCTCCCGCCCCGTACAGCGCGGAGAGGCTCGGATCGCCGCGGCCCAGGTCGAACTTCCTTGCCCAGGCGGCACTGTTGGCGCTCAGGTGTTCCGCGTCGGCCCCGGTTTCCTCCTCGAGGGGGCAGTAGAAGGTCCAGAACCCCTCGGGGAGCTCGGCAGGGTGCACGAGGTGAGTCCTCCCTCTTCGGATGATCGAACGGCGTGAGGAAACGGGGGCGGGCTTCGGGAACGGCGTTGCCCCCGAAAGGTCAGTGGTCGCGGCGGGTGAGCAGGTCGGCCAGGGCCGCCAGCTCGGCGGCCGCCACCGGCTCCGGCTGCACCTGGTCCAGGAGGTGCAGGGCATCGGCGGCGTGGCGGCGGGCGCGGCGTAGCGTGGCCTCCTGGGCGCCTGTCTGCTCGATCAGGTCCTTGGCCCGTGCGTAGTCGTCCTCGCCCAGCGGGCCGCTCGTGCCGTAGAGGGCGCGCAGGGACTGGGCCTGTGGGGTGTGGCTGGCCATGGCGGCCGCGACGGGAACGGTGACCTTGCGGGAGCGTAGATCGGACAGGGCGGGCTTGCCCGTCACCGCCTCCTCGCCCCAGATGCCCAGAACGTCGTCGACGCACTGGTAGGCGATGCCCAGACGCCGTCCGAAACCGTGAAGGAGCCGGGCACGCTCCGGGCTGGCGCCACCCACGATCGCACCGAGTTCGCAGGCGCAGGCGAGCAGCGCGCCGGTCTTGCCGGCCGCGACCGCCGCGGCCCGGTCCTCACTGACGTCAGCGCCCGACTCCATGAGCGTGTCGAGGTACTCGCCCTCGATCAGCGCCTGCACGGCGGCCAGCAGCACCGGTACCGTCCGGCCCGCGTCCGGCGCTTCGGCAAGGGTCTGGACGGCGGCGAAGAACAGCGCGTCGCCTGCGAGGATCGCCGCCGGAACGCCCTTCGCCGCCCAGAGTGCGGGCCGGCCTCGGCGCAGCGGATCCTGGTCGATGACGTCGTCGTGGAGCAGGCTGGCGTTGTGCACGAGTTCCACCGCCACGGCCGCCGCCCGCGCGGCGTGCGGGTCGGCGCCCACCGCCCGGCACGCCAGCAGGGCAAGGGCCGGGCGCACGCCCTTGCTGACGGCCGGAGCGTCAAGGACCGTGCCGTCGTCGGTCCACCAGCCGAAATGCAGCCCCGCAACATGCCGGACCTGAGGAGGCAAGCTGTGAACCCGGGACCGGACCAACGGCCGCACCAAGGTCGCGGCCTGCGCGAGAACCGTCTCGCAGTCACGAAGTGAGTCAGCCACTCGAACCCCTTCCAGGGATCAGGCCATGCCCACGCCAGAATCAGGGTGCAAGCGGCAAGAGAGGCAGGGAGTAACAACCAGCGCGCGACGCACACCCCTGGCCCACTCCACTCCCGTGCACGGCACACTGCGCCGCACGCGCCCTCACGCCGTCACTCATGCCGCTGTTGGCCCACCACTCTCATCACACACCGGCTACCCGCACCGGCCTGGTCCGCCGCCGCGCCCTGGACCTGTATGAGGCGATCCCCACCAAGCGCCACCGCGAGTGCGCTGTACGGGAGTTGCGGAACGTCTTGCCTGCCTGAGAACTCGCCAGTTCAGTCCAGAACGACGCGGGCTGCGACTGCACTGCAAAGTGGCCAGCAGGGTGTAAGGAAGACGCCCTTGAAGCGGCGTGGAGCGCCCGCCCTGCGGCGACCCTCCGAGCGGTGTCGTACCCCAGCGCCGAGCCGCACGTTCAGGCCCGTCGGAGCGACGACGAGAGCCTCGTCGACGGGAGACGGAACGTGCTGCCACGGCACCTGCCGCCCGGCCATCGCGCGGCCCTTGTCGATCGAGAACATCCGGCAGCCCGGCTCGCTCGGCGAGCAGGGCTGCCTGCCCTCGAAGCGGTCTGCTTCCGTGTCAATTGAGGGGCCGGAACGTGTGGGGGACATGACGATCCCGCCCGGAGCCGCCAGGTCGTGCGCCGAGCGTGAGTGGCCAGTCGGTCACTGGGTCTTGGCAGCGCCTCCCGGCCGGGGCTTCGGCAGGGCTGCCGGCGAGGCAGGTTCCATGTCCGGTGCCACGTGGCTTCCAAGATCCGAACGATTGATTCAATCTTCTCGGCGACCAAATCGGCGGTGTTCTGTACGTATTGCGCGTGAATCGATTGCATGCTTAGCTGCTCGCGCACCTAGGAGGTGTCCTTATGGACGACATCGATCGGGCCATCCTGCGCGAACTGCAGACCGACGGTCGCATCCCCTACGCCGATCTCGGCCCGAAGGTCGGCCTGTCGGCGTCGGCCGCTCGGCAACGGCTGCAGCGGCTGATCGACACCAAGGCGGTGCAGGTCGTCGGCGTCACCGACCCGATGGCGATGGGCGGGCAGGCCATGGCCCTACTCGGGCTCCGCGTCGACGGCGATCCGAGAGCGGTGGCCGACGAACTCTCACGCCACGACGAGGTCGTCTACGCCGTCTTGACCGCTGGCACCTTCGACTTGTTCGCTGAGGCCGTCTGTCGCCATCCGCGTGACCTGCTGGACTTCGTCAACGACGTCGTGCGTCCCGTCGAGGGCGTGACAAAGGTGGAGAGCTTCCCCTACTTCGGGATTCACACGCACCGGTTCTTCTGGAACGTCGGCTGAGCAGCGCCCTGATCACCGTTTCCGCACCCCCCGCACACGGCACCCGGAAGGGGACAGCCGCACAGGTCCGCCCGCAGTACGTGAGCGGCTCGTGTCGGCCTGAGGCCACTGTCGAGATCGGCAACCGCTGCACACGTTTGCCGGGCATGGCATGGCCCTCCGCCGAACAAGCACGTCATGTTCGACAACACCGCCTGGCCGCAAGGACTGGCACCGCACGATCTTGGGACACCGATAGCCCGCCACACAGTCGGGGACCGTCCACCCCGCCCGGGGGACCGATCGCCACCATGGGCCCTGACCAGGCCGCCCTCCCGAAAGGCCAGCACGCGCATGGAGCAGTACGAGCCCGAACGCCTCTCCCCGGCCCAACTGGCGGCCATGCGGCGCAGCCTTTGACGTCGCCGCCGGACCGTACCGGGCCGCCGAACTCCGATGGGCACCAGGAGACCGACCGCCGCGGTCTCGCCGAGGGCCAGGAGTACCGCGGCGCGCACCCGGGTGAGGCATCCGTGGACTCTGTGGCGGCGGACTGAGGCGGCGAGGAAAACCCTCGACGCTACTGCGGACCTCCAACTCTTTGTTTTTTGAACCCACTTCAGTGATCCGCGCGATGGCGGGGCCCGCCGCCCTGCATCACCTCTGTCTGATCACGCTCGCCGATCCGCAATGACCGGGCTGTCGCGGGTCAACCAACTGATGAACGGAGAATTCGATGGGCATCTCCTCTGCCGAGTGGCTGGTGGCGCCGATGGTCGCAATCGAGGAGGAGCGGGCCGCAGCCCTCCTCACGGAGCGATTCGGCATCGAGGGAACACTCGAGGATCTGGGCAGCAACCACGACCGCAACTTCCGGGTGCGTACCGGTCTGGATGAGCACGGGTACGTCTTCAAGGTCTTCAACCCGGTCATCGACCGCGCGGTACTGAGGGCGCAGTCCGAGGCCACCGAGCGCCTCGCCCGGGCGCTGCCGGAGCTGCGGCTACCGCGGGCCCGGGTTGGAGTCGACGGGGAGCACATCCAGACCGTCTCCGTGGACGGCCAGGACTACGACTGCCAATTGCTCGACTATGTTCCCGGTGAACCCATCATGGACAGCCGCTATCTGGCTCCGCGGGTGGTGGCGCGGATGGGAGAGCTGGCCGGACGCATCACCGCGGGCCTGGAAGGCCTCGACATACCGACTCCGGACAGGCCGATGCTGTGGGACCTGCGCAACGCCCTCGAAGTCGTCGAGGCCCTGGCCCCGCACATGGTCGACCAGCGAAGGGCCGAGCGTGTGCTGCGAGCCGCCCGCGCGGCACAACAACTGGTGGAGCGGCGCGCCGCGCGGCTTCCCGTACAGGTCATTCACGGCGATGTGGCCGACAACAACGTGGTGTGCCGGACGGACCCGGACGGCCGCCCCATACCGGTCGGGCTGATCGACTTCGGAGATCTCACACACAGCTGGGCCGTGGCCGAGCTGGCGGTCGCCTGCACTTCCGTCCTGCATCATCACGGAGCCACACCGGCTTCGGTGCTGCCCGCGGTCCGCGCGTTCCACGCCGTACGGCCACTTGTCGGAGACGAGCTGGACCTGCTGTGGCCCCTTATCGTGCTGCGCGGCTGCGTGCTGGTGGTATGCGGGCAGCACGCCGCACTGCAGGACCCCGGCAACGGCTACGCTACGGCGGCCCTTGACCGTGAGTGGGCCATGTTCGAGGCCGGTGCCTCGGTACCGGCCGAGGTGATGGCGGCCCACTTCCGGCAGGTGATCGGCGAACCCGCCCCGCACAGCGATCCGCCGACCTCGAGCCACCCTCTTCTCCCCGAACTTCCCTCCGAACCAACGGTGCTCGACCTGTCCGTCACCAGCGACGCGCTGCACGGCGGCGGCTGGCTCGATCCCGACGCGGAGTCCGCTGTGGTCGCACGGGCACTCGCCTCGGGCGGCACGGCAGTGCTGACCCGGCACGGAGAGTGCCGTCTCACCCGCACACGGGTCGATAACACAGAGGAGAGCGCCACGCTCGCGCTCGGCGTGGAGGTGCACCTCACCAGCCCGCTGGCGGTCCACGCGCCGTGGGTTGGCACGGTCACCCGGCACGCCGAGCACGGAGTGACCCTGACCGCCGGGGGGCTGCACCTGGTGCTCGACGGCATCAACCCGGCTGTCGCGGTCATCGACGGGGGAGAGGCCGTATCCGGTCAGCAGTTGGGCACCGTCGCCGCACAGGGCAGCTGGTATCGGTTGGATGTGCAACTGTCCCGGCTGGGCACGGGAATGGCACCACGCTTCACTCCGCCAGGGCTGGACGCGGGCTGGCTGACGATGTGCCCTGATCCCACCGGCCTGATCCTCCCCCGGGCGGACCGCCCCGTGGCGGACACGCCCCCGGAGCCGGAGAGCGTCCTGCTGGAGCGTCGAGTGAGGTCTTTCGCCACCGTGCAGGAGCACTACTTCGAAACGCCTCCGCAGATCGAGCGAGGCTGGCAGCACCACCTGGTGGACACCCGCGGCCGCGGCTACCTGGACATGCTCAACAACGTGACCGTCCTGGGACACGGTCACCCGCGACTGGTTGAAGCAGTGCACCGGCAGTGGCAGCGGCTCAACACCAACTCCCGTTTCCACTACGCCTCGGTGGTGGAGCTGTCGGAGCGGCTGAGCGCGCTCCTGCCGGACGGACTCGACACCGTCTTCCTCGTCAACAGCGGCTCCGAGGCCGTGGATCTGGCACTGCGGCTGGCCTGGGCCACTACTGGGAGGCGCGATGTCGTCGCGGTTGAGGAGGCGTACCACGGCTGGACCTACGCCGGTGACGCCATCTCCACCTCGACGGCCGACAACCCGAACGCCTTGGCCACCCGCCCCGCGTGGGTTCACACAGTCCCCACACCGAACAGCTACCGCGGCCCGCACCGCGGCCCTGAGGCGCACCTCTACGGCCCCGAGGCTGCGGCCGTGATCGCCGACCTGGTCAGGTCCGGACGCCCTCCAGCGGCGTTCGTGTGCGAGCCCTACTACGGCAACGCCGGCGGAATGGCTCTGCCCGACGGCTACCTCGAGCAGGTCTACGCCGCCACCCGGGAATCCGGCGGTCTCTGCATCGCCGACGAGGTGCAGGTCGGCTATGGGCGGCTGGGCTCCCACTTCTGGGGCTTCGAGCAGCAGGGCGTCGAACCGGACATCGTCGCTGTCGCCAAGGCGATGGGCAACGGCCACCCCCTTGGGGCGGTGATCACCCGACGCGAGATCGCCGACGCTTACCGTTCGCAGGGCTACTTCTTCTCATCGGCCGGCGGCAGCCCGGTCAGTTCGGTGGTCGGACTGACCGTGCTCGACGTGCTCCGCGACGAAGGTCTCCAGGACAACGCCCGCACGGTCGGCGCACACCTGCGAACGCGGCTGCTGCGACTCGCCGACAAGCACCCGCTGATCGGCGCCGTCCACGGCAGTGGCCTGTATCTGGGCGTCGAGTTCGTCAGAGACCACGAGACACGGGAGCCGGCGACCGAGGAGACAGCCGCCATCTGCGAACGGCTACGAGAGCTGGGCGTGCTGATGCAGCCGACTTCGGACCGGATGTGCGTCCTGAAGATCAAGCCACCGCTGTGCCTGACCACGACGAGCGCCGACGTCTTCGTCGACGCCCTCGACGACGTACTCACTCACGGATGGTGACACACGGTACGGACGTACCTGTCGGCGGCTGTCCTGTGGCACCGATCGGCGGTGGCACCAGGTCAATACAGCCAAGTCAGAGCCCAGCGGCGAGCACACCGGGTGACAGCTGCTGACCTGCATTGTCGCGCGTCGAGCCGGCTGTGGCCGCCCGGGGGCCGAACAACGCTGCGGATCGTGCACGCCTCCCCGGTCGGAGTGGACCCGAACCCCGGGGCGGCATGCCTGGGCACCGATCTTGGCGCCCAGTTGTGAGCCGGTCGGCCCTTCGCTCCAACTGGCCGGCCACCTAGGGGCGGTAGGACAGGTAGGCGCGCCCCCACGTTTGGCCTGCCGAAACGGCCACGAGGCTCCGTTCCCCTCTATCCGGGGAACGGAGCCTCCGTGCGTTGGAATGTGACTCCGCTGCGAACGAGTTCGAGCCCCTTTCCCGAGCTGGCACGATCGCATGTTACGACCTCGGGAGAAATTGAGTTCGAGGGCGTCGGCCCGGCGTAAACGGTCGATCAGTTTAGGTGATGGCCCATCAGTCGCCCGACGCGACTGCGGCTTTCAGCGCCCGTCGCACTCCACGCGTAGGGGCGTGATGATCTCTTCGACGAGCCAGTGTGCGACCTGCGGGGGGTAGGGGCTTCGCAGGCTCAGCACGATGTGCGTCAGGCCAGCGCCGATGAGATCCCGGATGGCCTTGCGGTCACCGGCTGGGTCGTCGTAGGAGACGATGTACTGCACCGAGCGGGTGATCGTCTGCGGGTCCCGGCCGACAGCCACGCAGTGCGCGTCTAGGACCCGGCTGCGTTGGGTGATGTAGTCGAGGGTGTTGTGCGGCGGACCGGGGATGTTCCAGATGTCCGCGTGTTCGGCGACCAGGCGAAGGGTTCTGGTTCCCCAGCCGCCGATCAGCAGTGGCGGGCCTGGTTGCTGGACGGGCTTGGGTTCGTTGCGATTGCCCTTGAGCGTGTAGTAGTGGCCGTGGAAGTCGAAGACTTCCTCCGTCCACATGTGCTTGAGGATGGCGATGGTCTCGGCCAGGCGTGCGATGCCCTCGGCCGGCGGAACCAGGGTCAGGCCGTAGGCGTCGTACTCCGCGACGGCGGGGTTCTCGCCTGTGACGCCACCGGCGTTGGGTGGCTGGTGTGTGCCGCCCACGCCGAGGCCCATGACCAGCCGGCCACGGGAGATCACGTCGACCGTTGTGGCGATCTTACCCAGGACGGCGGGCTGGCGGATCCGATTGCTGGTCACGAGCAGTCCCAGCCGCAGCCGTTGGGTTTGTGCGGCCAAGGCGCTCAGGAGCGTCCACCCTTCGAGGATCTGCCCGTCCTTGGGGCCTGCGATCGGTATCAGGTGATCCCACAGCCACGCGTCCGCGATCTCCGGCAGGGCGTCAGCCTCCTGCCACACTCGGAGGATTTCCTCGTAGGAGGCGCGCATCGGGGTGGTTTTGATACCGAACGTCACTGGGTGCTGAATCTGGTCGGTCATGGTGCACACACACCCTTCGGCTCGACGTGGCGCCGCTGATGACGGCAATACTGTCACCATAGATGATCGTCAGTGATGCTGACTATCAGTCCCGCGATACGATGTGGGCATGACGGACGATGCAGCCTCCGAGGCCCTCGCCTCCCGACTCGGCTATCTGCTCAAGCACGTGCAGTTGCGGCTGGCTGAGGCGTCCGCGCTGGCGCTGGCGCCGTTCGGCATCGACGGCCGCGAGCTGGCGGTCCTGGTCGTGCTCGCGGCGGAATACCCGCTGTCCCAGCTGGAGGCGGCGGGCAGACTCAGTGTCGACCGCACGACGATGGTGGCGCTCGTCGATGCCCTGGAGGAGAAGCGGCTCGTCGAGCGCCGCCGCAGCTCCCAGGACCGGCGCAAGAACACTGTGCAGCTGACCCCAACGGGTCAGGACACCCTGCGCAAGGCCGAGCGCGCCCGCGAGGAGATGGAACGTCAGTTCCTCGCCCCGCTCTCTTCCTCGGACGCAAACCAGTTGGTCCGGGCCCTGCAGACCCTCGTCACCACCCCGAAGACCGTCGGCTAACGACCGGGAATGAGAAGCCCTGTCCCCGGCGGGGCAGGGACCCGTGAAGATCCCTCCAGATTCGGTGAGTTGTGAAGCGCACCTGGGCCCGCGCGGCCTGTTCCCATCCCGCCCTGTCCGGCATCTCGCGTGCACATCTGGGCGGGTCGCTCGAGGAGATCTATCCGAAGTGGCAGGCGCGGCGTGAGTCGGAACTGCACAAGCAGCGAGGTGAGGAACGCAGGCGCGCGGCAGGAGCCGGGCGCCTGCCGAAGCTGGAGTTCGTCGATCGGGTGCTGGTCACGCTCGTCCACCTGCGGCTGGATATGCCGCATGCGGTGCTGGCCGAACTGTACGACGTGGACCGTTCCACGATCTCCGCCGCCATCCGCGACGTTCGCTCCCTGCTCGCCGTCCTGACCTCCAACACGGCCCCGCACCACCCAAGTGGCACACCGACCGGGACTGGATCCGGAGGGTCAACGCCCGCGTCACTGCGGGCTGAACGCCATCCCGCAGCGGGCCCGGAACGCACACGCCGCGCAGCCGCTCCCGGCACGCCGACGTCCAGGGGAGAAGTCGGCTTCAGCGAGCTCGCGAAGCACGAACGGGGCCGGCCAGGCGGCGGGCTGGGCACCAGGTTCCCCTCGCCGCCGACGACTGGCCACGGGGCCCCGGACTCCGCTGCAAGTGCCGCTGTCGGGCCGTCTGGTAGACCAATGAAGCGGCCCCACATTGAACGTCGCCGTGGGAGGCGCTGACGCAACCGGTACCTGCCTGGGCAGGCAGCCCCTCGACCGAAAGGACCGCCTGCCCAGAAACCGCCGGAGTGCGGGTCAGGCCCCTGGATGCAGCCCGAGCGAGCCCGGCGACGGGTCTCCCTTGACCTCTCCGAAGTACAGAGCAAAGGTCTGCTTCCAGCGCTCGATCGCGGCGCGGTCCGCCATGAAGCGGGGGAAGCCGTCGAGGTTCCCGTTCGGGTACTGCCAGATGGGCATCAGGCCCGTCGGCGGGGTGACATCCGTGCGGACCGACCAGCCGTTGGTGGCGGCCTGCTGCTCTCCGGTGGACAGCCGCCAGTTGAGGTAGAGCTTGGCCGCGGTCGGGTTCTTGGCCTGCTTCAGGATCGCGGCCCGCTGCCCCCAGGACATGAACGGCGTCGCCGCGTCGGGAAGCACCCACTTGACGGGTCCGGTGGCCAGGGCCGCGCCGGAGCCACCGACACCGATCGCCTTCTGCCCACTGGTGACGGCGTCTCGGGGAGTGAAGCTGCCGCGGGCGAACTGCACGTCCTGCGCGGCCAGTCGGGCCAGCCAGTCCCAGCCGTACTTCTGCACGTAGAGCGTGTAGAGGTAGAGGGACGCGTCGTCGTCGTGGGGGTAGGAGGAGGCTATCTTCCCCTTCCACTTGGCGTCGACGAGGTCTAGGGGGCTGGAGGGTACGTCCGAACCGACCACCGCGGGGCCATACATGTAGCTGAAGGCCGCCACCTGCACGGCGACCCAGGCACCGTGCGGGTCCTTGAAGGGGGCGTAGACCTTGGAGAATCCGGCAGGCTTGTAGGTGAGCAGATGGCCCTGCTCGTTCCAGCGCACGAAGTCCTGGACGGTCTGCAGCTGTACGACGTCGGGCACGAGGGTGTCGGTGGCGACCTGGTTGTCCACCCGGACGTCGTGGTACTTGCTGTAGTCGACGACAACCGTCAGATCGATCCCGGGAAAACGGCTCTTGAAGCCGGCGCGAAGGCCGTCCGCCTGCGTCGAGACATCGCCGCCCGCGTAGATCACGAGCTTTCCGCCCTCCGCGAGGGCGGTCAGGTAGAGCTCGTCGAGCGTGCGGGTCTCCTCGACACCTCCTGTCCTGCGGGCCTCGGTGGACGCCGCGGCGGGGGAGGCTGTGGCGGCGGCCGTACCTAAGCCGAGCGCGGCACCCGCGCCCGTGACGAGCAGACGGCGTCGGCTGGGAAAGCTGGTCATGTGGGGGAACCTTTCTGATGGGAAAACAAGGGCCGGTGCTGCGGCGCCCGGATGTTGTGCGGCGCCACAGCCGGAAACGCGGCTCAGGACGGCCGCGACCTGGTCAGATGAGCCAGAGGGGATGAGCGGCCGGAGGGGATGCTGATACCGGGCGCGGCCCGAGCGGCCCGCTCCTCCCGGACGGCCAACTGCCTGGCCGGGTCCTCGCCGGCCACGATGGGAGAGCGGAAGGCCGACGGAAGCAACCATGTCCCAGGACGACGGGGGCGTTCGACTGGAGCATCCTCAACTCAAGTGTGTGCCGTGCGCCGCGACATGTGCCACGACACACGGCGGGGTTGCGCAGAAGGCGACGCCGGGTCGCACGACTCGTGATGCGGACCGGTCCCGGCGCGGCTGCGGTCGCGGAACTCAGAAAACGGTGTTGTCGTTGGCACTCTTCTCGGGCACCTCCTGGATCACGTCCCAGTGCTCCACGATCTTTCCGTCGGCCAGGCGCCAGAAGTCCGCGACGGCCATGCCGCGGTCGCCGGGTTCGAAGTGCAGGTTGCTGTGGGTGACGACCAAGTCCCCTTCGGCGACGGCCCTCTTGATGTCCAGGCGCAGGTCGGGGAACTTCCCGCGCAGCCAGTGGACGTAGCCGACGAACGCCTGCGGACTGTCCTGCGCCTCCGGGTTGTGCTGGATGTAGCTGTCGCCGAGATGCGCGGCGGCGGCCTCTTCCGGCTGGTAGTCGTTGAACGCCTGCTCATAAAACGCGATGACGAGCGCCTTGTTGTCGGCAGCGGACATGCGCTTCTGCTGTCTTCGGGTGCCGGGGGTGCGTCTAGGCGGTCATGGCGTCGCGTACGAGCGCGGTGTCGACGAACTGCTCGAAGCGGACGATGAGTCCACCCCGTACGACGAAGTGGTGGGCGACGCGGACGGCGATCGGCTTGCCGGTGGCCTTGTTGACGGCCGTGTAGCGGGCCAGGACGACGACGTTCTCGCCGTCGACGACGTACGTGTCGTCGTGCGCTGCCCAGTCGTCCCACTCCTTGCCGAGCTGCTCCATGACGTGGGAGGTGACGCCGTCCGGGGTCCGGTAGGTACCGGCGAGCGGGAAGCCTGCCATCTCGGTCCACTCCACGTCGGGGGCGAGGGTGGCCCGCAGCGCTTCCAGGTCGCCGGCGGCGGAGGCCAGGTACTGACGGCGTACGACGTCGGCGGGCGCGGTGGAGGTGGCGAACTCGGTCATGGTCAGCCCCACTTCATCTCGCCCTTGGCGACCTTCGCACCGATCTGCGCG